>JBAYVQ010000044.1:0-7664 GCA_041674565.1 Candidatus Absconditabacterales bacterium | reverse complement strand
CTTTGCTTTTTTTGGCATGGGTATGCTTGGTCTTATTGACGACTATATCAAGCTCAAGGGTATAACTAAATCCAATGGATTGTGAGCCAGATTTAAACTCATCTACATGATTGGATGTGCATTGTTTATATCCTACTGGTTCAATATCAAACTAGGAGTCAACACCATAGACTTACGACCGATACCCCATGTACTCAATTTGGGCAGACAAGTAATCGAACTATTTGGCACGAGTTACGAATTTTCACTGTGATACATACTCATTACCTTCTTCTTGACCGTAAGTATTGTTAATGCTATCAATATTACTGATGGTTTAGATGGGCTCATGAGTGGTATGATGCTCATTGTGTTGGCGGTATTTGGAACCATAACATTTTATCTAAACTGGTACCTGGCCACTGCCGTTGTCGGCATTGTGATAGGTATCTTATGTGGTTATTTGCGATTCAACATAAATCCAGCGCAAATATTTATGTGAGACAGTGGTTCACTAGCATTGTGATGACTCATTTCCACGCTAGTATATCTCATCTCCATCAAGATATGATTCCTTGTGCCATTTCTCTTGCTCTTTACTATATTTTGGTGTGAGGTAGGATCTAGTTTGCTACAAATCACCTGGAAGAAAGTATTTAAGCGTAAATTATTTCTCATTGCACCAGTGCATCACTTATTTGAAAAGTTAGGATATCCTGAAACAAATATCGTGATGAGATTTTGGTTGGTACAATGAGCTATAGCTATGATAGTTACTATCATGATGGTATATCAATTTGTAAAATAATATGCAACGTATGACACAAAGAATTGTACAATGAATATCGCCTATTGGTGTAGAACCGACAATAGAAGCAGTCCTTCCAGAAGAGGAAGGCACTATGCAATTTTTCGCAAAGTACAAAAACGGTACTTATCAGATATTGCAAGCAAGAGGATGTCTAGAGACGCAAAGATCAGATTGATCCAATTATAGGATAACCATTATGAATTTTTTGGACTCTACCGGGAAACGGATAGCAGGAGAAAGGCAATTTAGTATGCCAGAGGGTACTTACATGGCAGACTAGTATATAATACAACGTAGTACATTCAGATTATTATTTATTTTTACAGATTACTACTATGGACTTTAATGCATTCAGTAAAGAATTAGACAAAGTATTACAATATTTGGAAGAACAGTTTGGTAGCTTACAAGTAGGCAAGGCCAATCCAAAGATGGTCGAAAATCTAGAAGTATACGTGCCAAGTTACGGACAGTCCATGAAGATATCTGGTTTAGCAAGTGTAACCATTATGGATGCACAAACACTCAAAGTAGAAGCATGGGACAAATCATCACTATCATCTATTGATAAAGGCATCCAAGATGCAAACATTGGTCTCAATCCCACCAATTTTGGTGAACACCTGGTGATCAAATTTCCTATACTAACCACAGAAAGAAGACAGCAGTTACAAAAACTCGCATCTGGGTACTGAGAGGAAGCAAAAATATCAATCAGAAATATCAGACACGAACATATCAATGCTATCAAAAAACAATTTGAAGCGAAAGAAGTATCAGAGTCTGATAAATGATCTCGAGAGAAAAAAATTGATGAAACGGTAAAAGAATACAACAAAACAATCGAGACCGAGGTGAAAGCAAAGCAAGAAGAGATGATGAAAATATAAAAACACCACATTTACCCAGGAAGACGCTATCATGAGCAATATACACAATCTGATTATCATATGATCATGACCAGCGGGACATACTGCGGCTATTTATGCAGCAAGATCAGCACTTGAACCACTCATGTTCGAGTGAATGCTGGCAGGTGGCGTTGCTGCATGAGGACAGCTTACTACCACTACCGAAGTAGAGAATTTTCCTGGATTTCCTCAGGGGATACAGTGACCCACACTGATGGATAACATGAGGCAGCAAACACTACACAACAACGTCACTATACTTACGCAGACCGTAGATCGCGTAGATCTTTCAGTGAGACCATACAAAGTATACTCCAATGGGCAAGAATATCTGACACACAGTATTATCATTGCTACTGGGGCTACTGCCAAAAAGCTCGAGGTACCATGACTCAATACTTATCGAAATAATGGTATTAGCTGATGCGCAGTGTGCGATGGTGCGCTACCCTTGTTTCGTAACAAAGCACTGGCTGTCATAGGCTGATGAGACGTGGCCATGGAAGAAGCTTTACACCTGAGCAAGTTTGGTAGCAAAGTAATCCTCATCCACCGTAGAGATGAGTTTCGCGCCAGCAAAGCCATGCAAGACAAGGTATTTGCAAATCCCAAAATCGAAATCATGTGGCACACTGAGCTGGTCGAAGCACAAGGTGATGGAGATCTATTACAAAGTATCAATGTGATGAATAATCAGACTCAGGAAACACAGACCATAGAAGTAGGTGGTTTATTTTTTGCCATCTGACATACGCCAAATGCCGCATTCCTTGGAGGACAAATCGACGTAGACGAGGCAGGATACATCATCACATATGCAAGACTATGCGAAGAAGCGGTAAACGGGACAAATCCACTTACGCCAGAGCAACAAGCCAAGTTTCACGACGGAAAAGCAAGGTTTGCTACCTCTACCTCCGTGAGCGGAGTATTCGCCGCAGGTGATGTAGCAGATAAAAAATACAGACAAGCCATTACATCAGCTGGAACTGGCTGTATGGCTGCGCTAGAAGCGGAACACCGACTCAGACAACAGGAAATATTGTAATTTCTCAGCTTATTTCATATAATCAGACTACTTTATATTATAGTCGGCTAGCATTAAAACGTTTTTCCCTAGGCATATAGATGGATGATGGCTCAATATCTCTTTTCAGATAGGGCCTTTTAGGATTAGTATGATACAACTGCTGGTTATAGCGCTTGGTACAGCAATGGGACTGGGATTGCGAAATCAAATGGTCAAGAGAGGTATCGATAAGTGACTAGCACTTGTGGCAGTACTTCCCATTTTTGTGGTGTTTATCGTTATTGCGTTTTTTAGAGTTTCTGAGCTCACACTGATACCGTTTATAGCCAAGATAATACAGACAAATATCTTAGATGAGACCAAAAAGTATCAAATCAACGTCACTCCCATCGACCCAGCAAACATAGCTCTCGCTAGATCCAAACTTAATGAACCAGAAACCAGTAAGCTGGATCAAAAAAATCTTCATATAGAAGATCTCGACCTTGCAAACAAGAGTAATATATTGAAATAATCAGACTATCTAAAATTTCTTAATAATAATTTCTTTGGGTTCGCCACTTCGCGCATCGTCACTAATACCTCCAATACAAGTTAGACAGTCACCCTCGTCTACATCCACCAACGGATAGCCAAACTTACCCATATCGATGTGCTCGTAGCCTTGTTTAACATGACAGGCACAAGCAAAGCAAGCACCGCTACGACAACTGTATCCTATGTCGATATCGTGTTTTTCTGCTGTATCCAAAATACTCTCGTGCTGACTAGCGGCAAATGATCACATAGTAGTACCATCTCTATCCTGCACATGAATCATAACCTGATCTTTTTGTTTGGCTGCAACTTGGTCTCATATATCAGAAATAGCAATTTGACTGGTGTCATATCATATCATATCTAGTACAATATCTTTGAGCAAGGGATAGCCTTTTTGCGGATCTAGCCAGTGGATATGACCCATATCGTGCTCTACAACCACTTCAGCGTCCAATCTTGTAATAAACTCCTCGCTATCAGTCACAGGAACCCATTCATCCGTATCACTAAAAAGCGCTACAATCATTTTGCAATGGTTTTTAACAAGCTCAGTATCAATAGGCGTCTCCAATCGCGGCCTTGCTTGTAGAGCACTTTCTTCGTCTGACAACTCAAGATGAAATCGTCCAGCGACACTGACCAAACCACCAATACACACACCCTCTGGTAATGTTTGCAACCATCTCAATGCGGTTTGTACACCCACACTATGAGCAACAATATACGTATCTTGATTAGGAATAATCTGATCTTGCAGCGCTTGGACTCGATCGTTGATAGTAGGCAGTTCGGGATGCGGCATAGACAAACCAATCGTTTCTACGCCAAGAGTATTGAGTTCTTTCCTCAACCAATACAACCACCCAAAATCAGGTGATCCTTCCCATCCATGGATAATATATACCTTTTTCGACATCAGCTACACCATAGTAAAACTCCAACATTGTAACAAAAAACTCATGCGTTGCAATACAGGTACTGTGCCCCTGGCGAGAATATATCTCATATGAGGATGTGTCATATTGTTGAATAAATATAACTTATTGTAATATATACACAAATTCTATTGCTTTTTGAAAATGATTGATTACTGAGATAAGAGATGACAGTAAACAATAATGAAAAGTGTCATCGCTATTGTTCATTAACATCTCACACAGTACAAAAAAAATACAATGGATACAAACAATTTGATCGACAAGATCCTAAAAGCCAACAAATTGGGGGACGTAATTGAACTGAAGGATTGGAAAAAAAAATACCAAAGTATCCTCATGCACATTCACCCCGACAAATGCAAACACATCAAAGCTGGTGAAGCACTCAGCAAACTCGTGGAGCTAAAGGATCAGTACGAAATCGGGACGAATTATTATGACGATATAGGAGAGTACACTACCAATGGTCATCAGGCGATTTTTTCTGGTGATCAAAAAAAATTACTCAAAAGTAAGTGTTTATTCGACACTATATCGAAGTTACAAGATCCCGCTTCCAAACACTTCCGAAAATGTCTTCCGAAAACTATGGTCATGGATGACGGAAAATTAAAGATTGAGTTCGAGCAACGCAGCATTCCTCTTTCGGGACTGCAGCTTCCACAAGAACACGTGAACTGGGTACTATCCAGAATACTGGAATTTACCGCCTGGTTTCACCAAATTGGATATGCCCACTGCGGATTGAATCCGGAAAGCATCTTCATCGTACCCGAGACGCACGGCATCATTGTTACAAGTTTTTACCATACCGTGAAATTGGACGGTAAACTGGAAAGCGGCAGCGGAAAATATGCACACTGGTACACGCCGAGTGCATTCGCCTCCAAAATCGCAATCCCAACCATTGATCTGGAATGCGCAAAAAAAACCGCGATCTACTTACTCGGCGACCCATCGGGTAGTGGTGTGAAATTACGCAAAACCCATCACACCGCCTTCCTTGACTTTGTGATCGCTCAGCATCACGATGCTTATCAGTGTTTTGACGAATACCGAAAACTAATTGATAAACACTTCGAGAAGAAGTTTCATTCACTCACCCTCTAAATTTTAAAAACGTGGGATATCCAACATGGAGTACCGATGCTTACGATCATCTAAGCACGGCTCGCAAACACACACCCGTAGACCAAATCTTCACGCACAGAAGTTTGTCTGCTGACATGGACCCAAAAGGGCTCAAATTTCGCGAAGCACGCGACTCAATAAATCACCCGAACAGCTTCCCAATGCAAATTTGGGCAGATGTAACTGGAAGCATGAGCAGCGTGCTTGAAGATCTGGTACGCAACCAACTGGGGAAGCTTATGGACACCAGTATGAAACACGGTATCCAGGACCCAGCAATCATGCCGGGAGCTATCGGGGACCAGTACAGTGACAGCACCCCTTTGCAGGTCGGTCAGTTTGAATCAGGCAATGTGGAATTAGATAAATTCCTTACGTCTATCTACCTTGAGAAAGGTGGTGGTGGCGACCATATGGAATCTTATCTTCTCGCCTGGTTGGTGGCCGCAAGACATACCAGCACTGATCATTTCGAAAAAAGAGGCCGAAAAGGAGTGCTTTTCACTATTGGCGATGAAGCCACTCACAACGAAGTCTCTGGCGCGAAACTGTGCAAAATAATGGGGTACCAATCGTCCGAAGGCATATCCGCACAGTACATCCTTGAAGAGGCAAAGCGCACCTGGGAGGTCTTCCATATTCATATACAAGAAGGAGATCACCGAGATCACCCTGAAGTGTTCAGATCCTGGCGTACATTGCTCGGAGAACGATTCATTGTGGTCGAAGATTACACCACCATCGCCGAGGTCATGGCAAGTATGGCCGCAATGCTTCAAGGCGTCGCACTGAGCACCATTACCAAAGGATTCGACGCTATCACCGCCGGGAAAATCAACAAAGCCCTCAGCGGCGTCAACGCCATTGTGCCCAGTGGACCAAGTAGTGGAGGCATCATCACATTTTAACCAATCACATTCAAACACAGTACCATTATGAAAAAAACAGCCATTGTCCTCGGACTGGGATTTGGAGACGAGGGGAAGGGAATTACTACCGACTACCTTGTCCGCAATGCGCAGCATCCACTGGTTGTACGTTTTAGTGGCGGACAACAAGCAGGACATACAGTTGCTCTGAGTTCGGGACAAAGGCATGTTTTCTCCAGCATCGGGAGTGGGGCGCTTCGCGGCGCCCCCTCCTATTGGAGCAAGTACTGTACCTTATACCCTACAGGACTACGGAAAGAGCGTGAATCACTTCAAAAACAAGGACTAAGACCAATGCTTTATGTAGATATGCTCAGCATGGTGACTACGCCATATGACATAGCCTACAACCGAGCAACCGAGAGCCTTAACAACCACGGTAGCTGCGGACTTGGATTCGCAGCGACGGTGGAACGGAGCACTACTACTCCAAACCTGCTGTTCGCTCAAGATCTCCAGTTTGGATGGGTTGTTGCCCAAAAAATGAAAGCAATAGACACTTATTATGTCCAAAAAATCAAAAGGACAAACAACGACAAACTTCTGGGTCTGTACCAAGAGCATCTGGCGGCATTTACGTTGGAAACATTCTGGGAAGATACTCAGATTATTCTTCAATATATAGAGCTCGTCACTGAACAATCAATTGTAAGTAAGTTTGATGAGATCATTTTTGAGGGCAGTCAGGGTATACTGCTTGATCAAGATCATGGGTTCTTTCCCCACGTCACTCGATCGTATACCACCAGTCGAAACGCCGTGGAAATCATTGCTCGCAATAAACTGGAGGTTCCTGATATATATTATATAACCAGAGCCTACCAGACGCGGCACGGCAATGGGCCTATGACAAACGAACAATTACCTCTTCAGCTTATCAATAATGAAAATGAAACAAATATTCTGAATGATTGGCAGGGCAACTTTAGGACCAGTATCTTGGACTTGGATCTGATCAACTTTGCCATCAAGACAGATAGCAGCTATAGCGGCCTATCAACAAAGCACCTGGTCGTGACCTGTTTGGACCAAGTACCAGCACTGAGCATGACCTTACACGGAGACGTTCGGTACCCCGAATCGTTTCTGGAGAGCGTCCAAAAGGGTATGATACAAGGAAACTTCAAGACGTTGACAGAAAGCCACGGTGACTGTTCGGATGCTATGCAAACCATAATCTTATAACCAATGCCCTCGAAAGTTATATACTGGAGAGGGTTTTTCATGATAAAAGAGAGTTACTATCTGTAGGCAATTTATGGTCTTTCGTATTGCTCCACAGGAATATCTCTCTCAAAACCAAAGCCACAGCCATCTGGATCAGGATCTTGGATTATCGATCAAGAGACATCAACAACAGTACCGCCAGTATTGACAGGATGATAATGTCGCATT
>JBAYVQ010000043.1:0-7743 GCA_041674565.1 Candidatus Absconditabacterales bacterium | reverse complement strand
TCGTACTCTATGGCGCTATCGTTGATACTAAGTTTTTCAAAACTATCTCTGAGCTTCTCGAATTCATTGTTTGCTACAGGGTAGACACCAGCAAAGACGTAGGGCTTGATACGACGAAATCCTGGTATGGCATAGGGCAGTAGCTGATCATACTGGTTGTTGTACGCTACCCCATCTATAATGGTATCTCCTATTTTGACATCTCTTACGGATTTGGCCCCTGTAATGATATATCCTATTTCTCCTGTGTTGATAGATTTGGCGGTATGGTAGTTGGGATCAAAATAGCCCACTTCGGTGATGGTTATTTTCTTTTCGGAATGGATCAGTGTAACTGTTTGATTTTGGATGAATGTCCCTTGAGTTACCTTCACGTAGGCCACAACTCACTTGTAGGGATCGTACACACAATCAAAAATAAGGGCTTTGGAAATATTCAAACTGATCGGTTTGTAAGCTAAATAAATAATTGAAATCTTATAGTATTCAGCTTATAACCAATATGTCCGTCATTTCAATAAACAAAAAACACCCGTAACGAGGCGTTTATTGTTGTCCTAAGTGAGGGTTTTTATTGCGTATTGGTGAGCACGTTGATGACCCAGAATATGAAACTTACGAGTAACCAAGAGATACCAATCATAACTAAACCAACACCAGCTTGTCTAAGCATAGTGAATCCATCACCATACGCTTTTGCATCACCAGCAGCAGTCAACATCTTCCAACCTGCCCATAGACAGATAATAAGAGCGATAAGCGCCAAGAGACCAAGTACTCGGTTGATAGCTTTTTTAACAGCATCAAGAAGACCACCTGTTTCACCAGCATTTACGTCACCAGATTTAGCAACACCAATACCGCCAGCAGAATCGCCATGCTTTGTAAACGTGTCGGTTCCATCCGTTGGGGGCGTAAAACTACCACCTTGACCTCCATTAGCGAAGGCTAGACCGAATATTCCTAGTGCAAACATCGTACCTAGTACGAATTGTGCACCAATTTTTTTGAGCAATTTCATTAGTTTCAGAAGAATACAAACTAAATAAATATGGTATGAGTATAATGAAGCAAAATCCAAAATGCAAGTATTTTGATCACTTTTTTCATAAATTAACGAAAAAACAACTACTATGAGTTGTTTTTGCTGTACTATATATGCAGTACGATAGACTTATTTATATATTATGCATCAATAATCTTTTCTTTTGATTTTGTTTTGATAGTAAGTACTTGCTTACCATTGTAGAAACCACAAGAGTTACATACTCTGTGAGGATGTCTCAATCCACTGCAATTCTCGCATGTTACGGCGCGGTATTTGTTAGTGAGTCTTTTGAGATTGATAGTCTGTCGTGTGCTATGTCTTACACGTTTCTTGTGTAGGGAGATCTTCTTCTTTGGAGGTAACATTCGTGCTAACTAATTAAGTAAAAGAAAGGATAATCTGATTATAGAGATATAGTAGTATTATTTTACTTCTGGTATTACGTGTGCAAAAGTAACAAGGTACGTACGACCATTGAAGTTCAATACTCTCTTTTTGGTGAATTTAACTTCACCATCGACAGCAGCATGAAGTGTCCAGTCTCTACCGAGATAGGTGTTTTCTCCACATCTATATTCGGTTCCTTTTTGTCTAATGATAATATTACCAGCTTTTGCCTTTTGTCATCAATAGAGTTTGACACCACGGTATTTGGGATTACTGGTTTTTAGATTCTCGGCTTTTCCGGCGGACTTTACGGTAGACATTGTACTGTATGCGAAAGTAAAATAAGAAGAGACGCAAGAGCGTGCTCGTAAAAATTGATAGTCTGAACATATAATTTTTTTGTAATTCAAAGCAAGCTAAACTTGACAATGATCATTCTCAGGTATCTAGGGTGACTGCGCTGCTACGATATCGGCTACGCTACTGATGTCTTCGCCTGCAAATACGTCCTTCACGTAATGTTCGTCGTAATTGTGTAGGAATTCATCAAGATATGGTTTTTTATCAAGAGTTTTTCTGAAATTACTGAGTAGCAGCTCATAATCTCACGACTTAGGGTAGATGGTGGTGACAGGATCCAATAAACCTGTCGGTCTGATTATTTGCTCTACGATAGATTCTGACAGCTCTAGCTCGTACTTGGATGGGGTAGCAGATACAAATATTGTTTTAGTATGTGGTTTGATGTGTTGTTGGAGGTTGTTGGATCCAAGTGATCCAAGATTGTGTTGTTTCCAGCCTATCATACATTCCAATTCTTCAAACGCTAATGGCCTGTGCTCCATAGCCGACGGGAGACGAAATCCATGTTCTACCAGACTATATTTTCTTGTCCTATCCGCTGAAGGCATAGAGCGTAGCTGAGGTACAGACATGTGAGATTCGTCCATAATAATGAGACATCCATCTGGGAAGTAGTCAAAAATTGTATTGGGAGTATCTCCTGGGGCACGATGCTCAAAGTACATGCTATAATTTTCGATACCATTTACGAATCCAGTTTCCTTGATCATCCTCATATCATAGAGCGTTCTTTTTTTAAGTCTATTCGCCTCCAGATCTTTCCCTTGGCTGAGCAGTTGCTGTACTCTTTCTTCCATTTCTTTCTCTATCTCCACGAGTATTGATGTGACGTCAGTGAGGTCCTGCATATACTGTGAACTTGGTCGCAATTGGATATGGTCGGGGGAGGAGAGTGTCTCTCGGGTCAGACTATCTTTTCTTTCTATATGTTCGAGATGGTCTTCCATAAAATGCAGTCTATATATCACTTTCTCGGTAGAAGGAAAGATATCTCGCATATGACCCCTGCTATCAAACATACCAGGTTCTATTTTTTGGTGGACTTGCTCGTATCTCATCTCAATGAGTTTTTTCTTGAGTTCCTTATGATTATAGGACTTGCCTTGTTCAAGATAGAGTGAGTACTTTTGAAAAAACTCTTTATCTCCCAAGCCGTACAGTGCTGATACCGAACTTACTACGATAGTATCTTTTCTGTTGAGCAATGATGCCATAGTGCTGAGTCTGTACATCTCGATTTCTGCATTAACTGTTGCCTCTTTTTCGATGTATATATCTTTGTCTGGTAGATAACTTTCTGGCTGATAATAGTCAAAATACGATACAAAGTAGTGGACGGCATTGTTGGGGAAAAAGTGCTTAAACTCAGTAGCAAGTTGAGCAGCAAGTGTTTTGTTGTGCGAAATAACTAAGGTGGGTACCTGTAATTCTTGTATAATATTGGCCATGGTAAAAGTTTTACCAGTTCCCGTTGCCCCTAGTAGTGTGATATTTTTTTGCCCCTTCTCCAATCATTCAATAATAGATGCGATAGCCTGAGGTTGATCGCCAGATGGTTTATAGCTGGACTGTAGTTCAAATCTTTGATCCATGAATAGATATTGAATAAAGTCAAAGTGTGATCTATCTTATACTATAACATTTTGGGTCAATATCAATCAATATTTGACAAACTATTTTATACTAGTTATACTGTATTATATTCTATAGTGGTGGATTTTATTTTGTGTATGACGACCTTGCTTCCGCAAAACCTCAATTATCAATACAACTGATTTCGAAAACAACTGACCAATGGTATGGTATTGATACTTTTGGCAATGAGTGGATACTATTGTTATCTGTGGTTTCAGTGATACGATTTTGCAAATTCTACCTATCTACCTACTTCGATCTCCAATAGATACGCTGAAAGCTTAGAACTCACTATGGATCTTGAAGATAAACAACAAGTATTGAATAAGCTGAGAGACAGCGATGACCTAGTAAGATATGATATAGCGAGGTACATCAACAATAAAGAAAAAACAACTAACTGGTCCGATAATATCAATAATTTGGTAAGAATGTATACCGAATTGCAAAGTATTGCGCGTACTACCAATAATGGGATTATCTTATCTGATTTTACCATCCAACAAGATAGTATCCAAGTGAGAGGTCAGATATTAGAACTCAAGTATATGTATATCAAAAATGGTATTATTGATAGGTTTAGTGCGCTTGACTTCGTGGATAATATCACTATACCATACTATCAGAAAAATGGCGAATACTTTGACTTTGTACTCAAAGCCGATGTTATCGACCAAAAAGCTATTGATAGTCGCAACACTGCAACATGAATAAATCTTTCTTAATTGTCAAAAATAGTGTGTGAGCACTAACGAAAGAAATACAAAAAGATAGTACGGCATTGAAAAATGCTATCCTTTTGGCCTTGGAACGGGTACCTGTGACTTCTTTGGGATGCTTGGTTTATACGAATATAACTGGAACGAGTGTATATGGCAATAGATTATCTATCGTAGAACGCGCTTCTACTGTGGTTGCTACTCCGTTGTCCGCAGCGATTCATGTTGGTTTTTTTAAAAAATGTGGTTTGTCACTGTATGAACACTTATGTGCTCAGGGATATGATCACAATACATGTATGGATATCCTACAGTGCCTTGATAGTAATGCTTGATCTACTATGGTGCTAGCTACTCTGGCAACCACATTGCTCTATAGCTTGTCAAAAACATCTGATATAAAGTCACTTTTGAGAAATAATTCGGGGCGCATTCAATAATTTGCATTCTGATACCAAATCCTTATACTTATCGAACTTGATAGAGCTCAATATTTTCTGGAGCGCTTACTACACCTGTCTTTACTATGTTTACTTTTTTATCGCTGCGCATGTTTGCGTTTTGCTTGAGGTGAAGTGTCTTTCAGATTATTTTCTATCAGTAGGTCGTTTTAGACCAATCTTGTGTAATGATACCAAAGATCTTATCTATATTCATATTATTACTATAGACTTATTTTTTATTTTTTTATGTTTTTCAAAAAACCATGACAGATGAAACAACAACAGTAGAGTTAGAAAACCAAGAGAGTAATGAGAACGCATTTATTGAAAAGGCAAATCTCAACGCACCAAATTTCAATTTTACACCCAAGAGGGCCCAAAAAACTGATGGCTCTTTCCACAAACAATTTGCTGGTCCCAAATGATGAGCTGGTACAAAAGAAAAGAACTTTGCCCACCCCAAATCTAAGGCAGTCGCTCCTACGGAGGTTTTTGATCCGAAAGGAGAGATACCAGTAAAAATGGGCTCTTTGCTTGGATTGGAGCAAGTAGGTCAGTGTATCTTTATCGAGTATGGTAATGATATGATTTTGGTGGATTGTGGATTGGAGTTCAACGAGACTATTACGATGGGTGCTGACTATCTTATTCCAGATATCTCTTATGTAAAAAAGAACATCAAGAAGCTGAGAGGTATTATACTTACCCATGGTCATTTGGATCATATTGGTGCCCTCAAAGACATCTTACCACAATTGGATTTCGCCCCGACTATTTATACGACGCCATTGACTTTAGGCTTGCTCAAGAAAACTCTTGAAGAAAGAAAAACGGTCAATAAGCTGAAATACAAAATTGTAGATCCCGACGTAGATCTTATCAAATTGGGTTGCTTCGAGATAGAGTTTGTAAGAGTAAATCACAATATTCCAGAAACTTTTGCTTTGAGTATCAATACTCCCAAGTGAGTTATCTTCACGTCTGCAGATTTCAAAATTGATCATACGCCAGCTATTGATAAGCCTGCTGATTTGGCAAAAATAGCGAGAATCGGTACCGAATGAGTAAAGTTGTATATTGGAGATAGTCTGGGTGCTGATAAGCCAGGTTGGTCAAGATCAGAGAAAATTATTGGAGATAATCTCGACCATACTATCAAACATGCAAAAGGTAGAATCATTATGGCAGTGTTTGCCAGCAATGTAGGTAGAATTATTCAAGCGGTCCATTCCGCAGTAAGATACAATAGGATTGTATATCTTGCTGGTAGATCCATGATCAATAACGTGGAGATATGTAGAGAGTTGGGATATATAAATGTACCCAAAGACTACCTCAGGAAAATTGATAATGGATTTGATGGCGTCTCAGATGATAGAGTCATGTTTTTGTGTACTGGAGCACAAGGAGAAGAATTTGCAGCGCTTGCTAGGATATCAAGAGGTGAGCATCAGCAGATCAAGCTAAGAAAGGGCGATAGTATTCTTGTTTCTTCTAGAGCTATCCCTGGTAATGAGACACAAATGACCCAGATGCTGAATAAATTACTTGTACAGTGAATCAATTTGATCACCAATAATGAGTTGGATATCCATGTATCAGGACATGGTCATGAGGAAGATCACAAACTTATGTTGGGACTAATCAAACCAGATTACTTCCTACCATATTATACTCAAGCATTGGAAAGATATTCGCATAGAAAACTAGCTTTGGATATGGGTATGGATGACAATAATATTCTTATGCCAGAAGGCAACGGTGCCGTCTTAGAAATCTATAAAGACAAAATAATATTATCTCCAAACAGACTCAAACTGGATACCATCATAGTGGATGGTAAGGGTATCTGAGGATTACAGTGAGAGTATGTAAGTAAGGCAAGAAAAATCATGTCTGAAAGCTGAGTGCTTACCTTTATTTTGAAGATAGATGCGCAAAGCAAAAATATGGTTGGTAATATCCAAATTGAATCCAGATGATTTGTATATACTACCGAAATCAGAAAAGTGCATACCGATATTGTGAAGTACATCGAAAAAGAATACAACAAGAGAATTAATGGATATGAATCAGTCAAGCAATGTCTCAAAGATATCAAAGCTGAGCTCGAGAGCATGCTTACAAGGTCCTTAGATAGATTACCTCTGATTATTCCTATGTTTGTCTACATCAATAATGATGGTGAAATGGTTGGAGAAGTTGAAGAGGTGACAGACGCAGTTGATGCTACAGATACAGCAGATTAATTTTTGCACATGATCTTGCCATAAACAAGCTAGCAATAGCTTGTTTTTTTTCTACTATGAGTAGAACTATTTGTATCTATACGAAAAGGAGATGGCAGATAAGAGCGGTACTCTCGTGAGTCTTTCTAAGAAACAAAAAATACTGTTGGACGGGTTGTTGCCACACCATCAAATTGTCTTGTTGGCTCATTTGAGTGGAACAGTGCTGCGTGATGAGATCTGGATAACTCTTACAGATACTATCGTATTGGACACTATGGAATGCTATGCTGATTATTTGTATTGCGATGTATCTCTGAGTGCCTCGTTGGCGAATTTACAGTCAAGAATGAAAGCATTTGATAATTCAGATCAAAATATCCATCACGTCGTACCAAGATCCAGGGGTGGCACGAATAAAAAAGAAAACACGATAGAGCGAAACAAACAACGACATGAACGATATCATATGAGGACAAGCAATATGCATTTTGGTGAACAGCTACGCGATGTACTGTTGTATGATGGATATATGCTGCATGATAGCATGTATCACATACTGTTTGACCTCACCAAACTCTCTCCGCAAAAATTATTTATACCCTGAGTGATACCCAGAAAATGATAATCAATATCTCTTCCGATAATATATATATCCACTGTGGCGCTGAGATGATATGCGTGCTAAGATGAGGGTTGGAAATCCAATTGCCTCAGATTATCCATCATTTGTATACACAGGGCAATATAGGCAAGCAGGTATTTGTTATCAATGGCCCAGGTTCATTTACTAATCTTAGGATTGGATGCCTAGTGCTCAACATGCTCAATGATTTTGGGCTCGATGTACAATTGTATACGGTAGCGAAGATGGATTTGTATCGTGCCTTGTGGCGCGACGCTTGTATCCCAGCAAAGGG
>JBAYVQ010000042.1:0-7797 GCA_041674565.1 Candidatus Absconditabacterales bacterium | reverse complement strand
TCATACACATCAGAAACGCTTGTCTAGATGCTACTTTCTGATTATCAATTCTAGGCTATGATGGTAGTATATGTGTGCACTGCTTTTTGGACACGAGTTCGATACTCGTCATCTCCACCAATTGAGAAAAAGAGTTCTTCTAATCATACTTTAGGTGCTACCAGTAGCACTTTTTGTTTAGTTAAAATGATGTTCGGTCAAATTCCAAGATCTGCAAGACCTTACTCTACTTCAAATCCGCCATCGTTATTGTGATAGGTATTTACTTCTTGTAGGTATTCTTTACCTCTTGGTGTTATGATTTTGTATGCATAGTGGTTGTTGAACTTGAACCCCTGTCTACGCATAAACGGAGCAGTTTTATCCTCCTCATGTACATGCTCACCAATGAGATCGCACTCATTAGCTTTAGCTATTTTCTCAACTATTGAAAGCATCTTGGCATGGATTCCTTGTCATAAACTTACAATCTCGTTATCATGCATATCAACGTACTTTACATTTCTCAAGTTTTCAAAATCTACATCTCATCAGATACCATAGTAGTGCCTATCATAGATACCAAAAGATATCCGTGAGCCATCTTTATATTCTATTCTTGTAAAACAACTTCTGCCTAAGCTTTCATTTGCCCGAGCAAAGTTAAATTCTGAATGAGAACAACTGTCATCAGATTCATAGTAACAGTCAATTCTAAAACCCTCAGGGATAAGGTGAGAAGGAATGACAAAGGGCTTTTTGCTCATTACAAAAGCCAACGTCTTCTGCCTGGATTCTCTTATTTTATGCATGAGATCAAGATACTCTGATTCCTGTAGAGTGTCTCCAATTTCTTCAGCATAGTAGCGTCTCTTCTTTTCAAGCATCTCTATCAAAGCATCGTACTGCTCTACGTTCCGTCAATGGTAATTTCATTCAGCATAAAAAGCCACATTTTGAGCTAGCGTTCATTCATCTGGTAGTCCTAACTTTTTATCACTCATAAGAAGTCCATAGTGAAAGTAAATATATCATTACGATCATACATATGTCAACAGTACTTTCAATATATTGTTGTAATACTACAATAAGTGTTCATGTCTGGTTATGTATAATACAATACACTACAGTGTATGAGTTAAAATAAATACCGAAAGTCTTCAGTCTCCTTCCATTACGAATACTAGGGTTGCTATGTATGTTTCAACATTATTGTGATGTTCTACTTCGCAGTTTTCTGTAAATTAAACCAAAAAGCTGCATAAAGCAGCTTGTTGGATTCAGTAAATAATATGATACTATTCACTAACCAAATCTTCATCGTCTTGAGTAGGATTCCCAGCAGCGCCCATATTGCATGGATCACTATCTGGGTCTACCCCTGAACTATCTCAATCTTCATAATCACATACTTCTGCCTTATTTCCAAAAGTAAACTCTCTTAATTTGATCAGTACTAAATTGTAGTAAACAGATTGACCTGGACTCAAACTAGACACAGACCACGTAGCTACCAAGCCCGCAATACTAGCTCCATCACCATAGTGTACAGAACTATAGAGTGGCATATAGTCTTTTACTGTAAAGTTTGTGGCATTTAAGGTGCCATTATTAGTTACCTTTATTCTATAATAATATAACAAATCAGTGCCACTGGCTCCTGTACCACTGGCTCCTGTGCCCAAAAACTCCTTATCCAGAGATAGATCAATGTAACAACCAGTGCTATACCCAGATCCTAGCGTTCCTGAGCCATTATATCCGGACATACTATCACATCCTGAACTAAGTGTACCACTACCTTCACCGCCCTGACCACCTGTTCCTCAGGTGCCGCCCGTTCCTCCATCAGCGTATACATATGGCGTCGAAGACACTTCATCAATACCACTAAACATCGCAAAAAGCAATCACCCTAGCACAAAAAGTCCTCCCAGGACCCAAAACGTGTGTTTCATGTTTTTCATAAGCAATTAAAAAGAGTAAATAAAAAAAATACTAAGGAAATATTTTAGTATTACAACGCTAGTCGCGCTCAAAAAGCCGGTACTTTAACATTTGCTGACAACCATCGCTGACAACATAAAAGTTATTATTGTATTGGACTTGTTTGATGAGTCATAAACTTATTCGTTAAAGGCTTTTTTTGGAACATTCTTAGAGCATACTTAAAAGACGGAAACATTGATATACCACTTTATATAAATAATAACATAAATAATCTGATTTTTTATCTAAAAGATTGTACTCAAGTAATGGAAAAGTTTATATGACCTCTAATGAAACGGGGTATGCTTGAAAAAGAAGCCCTGGTCTACTTAACAGCACTAGAATTAGCTAGCGCACCAGCAAGCACCATCGCCAGAAAGGCGAATATTAAGCGCACTACCGCATATGCGATATTGAGGGATTTAGAACAAAGAGGGATAGCTACAAGCATTATCAGAAAGCAATTGTCATATTTTTCCGTAGTAGATCCAGAACAATTACTCTCACAACTACAAGAAAAGTGCCAAGAGTTTCAACAAATTGTAGGGCAAATGCAAAATCTCAAAGACATTTATGCCACCAAGCCTCGTGTTGATTATTATGAAGGGATAAGCTGATTGAAACAAGTCTATAGTGATATTTTGAAGGAATGCGACAATAAGGTAATTTATGGGTTTATTGGCGCAGAAGGGATTGATCCTGATTTAGAATCCTATTTAATCAATTATAACATACCACAAAGGGTAGCTAAAGGTATTTTTGCTAAAATAATTGTTTCAGATACACCAGCAAACAAAAGGTATGCATGACTGGATTCAATAGGTCTAAAGCAAACAAAGATAATTTCCTGAAGCGTACTGCAACACGCTAGCGAAATCAGTTTATATGGAAGTAATAAAGTATGTATAGTTATGTATTGAAGCGATGAACTATACGCCACTGTCATCACAAGTAAGCATTTGTATGATAATCGGAAAAGTATTTTTGACTACTTATGCAGTATATAATGAAAGATACATCTTTATACACAATAAAGGAAGTGCCACCATCCTATTTTAGCTCTTTGGTAGTAAATAATGAAGGGCCGAAAGAATCATTGCAAACTAACATTTGTGAAGTTTTACTAAATGCAAGAGCGTTCCCTCTGCATTATGCTTACGAATGCTTTGCTCACCTATACCTTGAGCACACTTTAAGTCCGAACTCACTCTATTCACAGTTTACTCATCAACAAAACCATATTTTGTGAAATAGCTACAATCAACTTAGACCCTATGTAAACCCAACAGTAATCGAGATAGGGTGCGCGAATGGCTATAAGACATGGAAGCTCATGCACTCATGGTATAGTATTTTTAGTATGCAACAACATTCAAGCAACACAAATATTCAGAGGGAGATCTTTCAAACAATAAGTAGCGCTTGAGCAGGGACCGCTACAAATACATTAGGCAGTGGGACAAAACCTCAGTTTATTGAAAATTATTTCGGGCTAGACTATTCTTCACGCATGATTGCATTAGCCACGTCAAACATCCTTGAACTTGAATTTATTCCATATAAGTACCTAGGGAATGAAAACATCTTCGGTTGGAGCTTTCAACAAATGCTTCAGTCGGTTGGAGCAAAGACCTATATGCTATTGGGCTTAACATTGGCCAATATGACTGGTTTGACACCAGATAAGGTAACTACCAGAACGAAGTTTCTTGATAATTTGTATGCACAGATGAATTCTGGTGATACAGTTTTGCTGGATTTGCCAACACATCCTGATACATATGATAACACTTATAGAAACTTTATCAACAAAGTATACCAGACAGAACAAGCTACAGAATTTGATCTGCAAACCATGGAGTCTTTATGATTTAATAGGAATCAGATAATCCGTCGTGTAAAACCAATAAACGAGGGCCTATGACAATGCATTGAATTGGAGTTGCAAAGTAGACAAACCGTAGTTGTAAATGATTATATTTTAAAGTTTCCCAAAAAAACAGTATTTTCTGTAGTAAAGTCAGAAAGGTTTTCTCATGCGCAAGCCAAAGTAGAACTCTTAGAGGGCCGTCCTCAGTGGCGTATTGCCGAGCAGATTATTATAAATAGCCCTACCATTAAGGACTTTGATAGTAATCCCATAGAACTAATTACTTGTTATCTTCTTCAAAAAACATAAAAGTTTTTGGTGGCAATACGAAGTAATTGAGCTATGCATTGGCATTGTTTTAGCCACACATCATTCGAACTAATTACTACCCAGGATACTTTACAACCAAATCAATGAATCAATGAATCCATAAGCTCATACATTGCTTATCAATAAATTAAAACTCTTTTATTTCACTTTTTGTAATCTTTAGATCAAGCTCAATTTCTTGCAATTGAAATTTCGATTCATCTCCCGTCTTCAGTTTCGCCAACAATCTTTCATTCAACTTGTCTCCTGTAGGCATTCAGTAAAAATGCCGTAAGCGCGTCAATCTAAGAAAACCTTGTATAAGGTAGTTTTTATATTTACAAATATGTACAATTATATATGCTACAACTCATTTATCCCAAGAAAAACGAAATCACACATGAAAAAGAACATACCCACCTGACACAGCAACGCTACAGGATCAGACTATGCTAATATACAACAACCATTGGATATAGCTAATGCTCTTCAGGACAGCCCAATCAGATTACTGCTAGAGGCGGGTGTCAGCGAATTTACTATACAAACACTAGCCCAGACGTTTTGAGTGGAATACCTGGAACACAATCATCAACGCATGATCACGCGTTGGGATAACAGCAAAAAGCTGATTGATGATATACACATGCAGGATAGTGGGAGAACAAGTCCTTTCGACAAGATCATTGTAACCGATTGATTTATGCAGGAGCCATTCAACAAACAACTAAAAGAGCACAACGTAGACAAGCTACCCTTTATCAGTAAAACAAACGATGTTATCTTGATTGACCTTTTTTCCCAATGAAGAGTAGATCTACTTCCTATCAAACTGGATGAACACCCCCGAAATGCGGCCATAAGCAAAGAGCACAGCATCAACGAGTATCTCTTCAACCCTACGCAAGTCCTCTATGTGGATTTGCACAATGACGACTGGCAAAAAACTTGCACCAGAGAAGGGGATAGTAAGGCTATCACGCAATCCTACGTCAAAAGCGATGCGCTGCAGTTTGTTTCTCTACTGCCCGACAATAGCGTATGCTATCTCATCAGTGGATTTGATGATTATGTGATAAAGTCCTATATGCCGCTAGGAGCTAAGTATTTGGAAGCGCTCAATCAACAGCTGCTCAGGACTACCAAATCACAAGGGGTGATCTTGTGAGTAAATTATGAAAGAAGAGATATCCTGAAAAAGCTTGATTTCACCACTCTTTTTGAAAAAGAAGAACGAGATGATGGTTTTTATTGTCATCAAAAACCTTAGTGTCTAATACAGTTTTTGATATGATTGACAAAGTCATATAAATATCTATAATGTTAGTGCGATAAAACAACGCAAACCAAAATTATGAAAGGAATCGGATGGGGGAACGCTCCCCGAAATGGATTATTTGCAGGACTGGCGGCATGGTTCTTGCTTGCTCTGGAAAAAGAGCATTACCACTCAAACCTGGGAATAGGAATGGTTGCAGCAGTTGCAATCATCGCCTTTGCGCTCTCGCTAAAGAGACCTCCAAAGCTGCCATTTTAAGGCAACGACCAGCAACAAAAATTTTCATCTGGCGGCGTTTATCGCCGCCTTTCCCCTTCAAACAGTCAGTTCCAAAATTATATCTACCTAATGATAACAAACAATATGAACAAACCTACACACGACAACGAACCACAAGCAATGCAAAGTGAAAAGGAGACAATCTCAGGACTTCTGAACAACATCAAAAACAACACAGGGATAGCGCCATATGCCTACGCCCTCATGAATCCATTCGACACAGAATCACAACTATTGCGTTTTGCTCAATCTAAACAAAACGGTAAAGGTTTGCATATTTACTTTGGTTCAGCGCCAGGTATCGGAGAAGAGGTACAGTCTGATTTTATCATGAAATTTTTTCAGATTATCTTTCCTCAAGCAACATACTACCCTAGACACAGCAAACCAGCAAATGACATACCTGCATCCAAGACCATATGCATTACCATGAAGGATGTGAATGAGGTATGGCAACATGCTGAGTTTCAAAAACAAGCTATACGCACACAAGAAATTGATGGGACGTTTTCCATGGTACCCGCCAAAATACTCAATTCTGCATGATTCGATACGCATACAACCAAAAACAAACTAAGATCTATAGTTCAAGAACGCTTATCCGCGCAGGCAGGATCACAATTAAACAAATACCCATTGGACAGTACACCGCTGCTATTTTTATGCAGCAATGTGAATCATAACTTTGCGGAATTTAGTGAGCGCATTGGTGGGACATTCAGGATGTTGGACCCTTACTGAGCCATATCGCTATGCATCGATGGTAGAGCAAAACCTGAGTGAATTATCCACACGGGTGATCGGGTGATAAGATATTTTTATGCACTAGGAGACTTTGTCTATATCGGGGCAACGAAAAATAAATTGGAAGGGGTGAACGCAAACGCAGTAGTCATCGTAGAGGACGACTCTTATCTGGATCATACTAAGAATCCCAACGCCATACTTGATCACTCCCTCAAGAAACGCTGACGAATCTATTCATTCGAAGAAGTCAGAGCAGCAGGGTGACTACAAGAGATACCAAAGCCAAAACCTATCACAGATGCAGACAAAGTAATGCTCTATCGTGAGTATCAGGCAGACCCACTAAAGCTACCTTTCGATATTGAAATAAAAGATATAATCAGAACTATATGTAATAAACTATAAACAAATAGCTCTGAGCCTTATTCTATCAACATAGCAGATTCTTTGGGGTCTATAAAAAATTTTGGCGACCAATCTCGATGTCTTTTTAGTCACGCTTCTTTGTGTCTTTCACTCATAATACGTTCCATATGGTTGAGGTTTTCCTTGGTGAGACCATTGAAATGAGACAACGGTACCAATACGATCATGTGTGCTGGCGCATATCTGAGATGGTGGGTATCATGAGATGGATCAAGACCAGGCACCGTCTTGGAGTGATAAATAGGTCACATATATGTCGCGAAAAAATGTGCAGACTCTAGGTTGGTAAATTTGATCATAGAGTATCATCCCCTAAAGTGACTATACAGTTCTTGGATCATCGCAGATTCTGACTTGATACGAGTCTTATCGCCTGCCAATACACTTCCAGAGAGCATATTTTTGCCTACCTTTTTGTGAGATTGTATAAGGATATCACACAATACCTGCGCACCATACATACAGACCTGTTCCTGTAGTTCAGGAATTTGCTCGGGATACTGTCATACAACTGCGTCAATCGGTGGATAATATATCAGATTATGTTTTCATTTCAAAAATTCTGCAGCCTGGGGAGCATCAGCAAAAACAGCTAGATCTCAATGCAAACAATGACTAATGCGATTTTTGATTTGCATAGCGTATGCATAAGGACATACGCATCATTTTTCTAGTAGCCATTTTTTCACGGCGGGGACTGGGTTCAACATAATAGTAACGTAGTATAAAAAAGTAATAATACAAAATAGTTGCAATATTTTCACTATTTGTTTAAAATTGTCAATAGGTTATAAAGTACAAACAAAAAAAATAATCAGAAACATCATTTATATCCTGCTTCTTATGATGCAAACGCGCAATCGTCTCTCACGTCTTAGTCTGGTTTTAGTTTTATTGCTTACGCAAACATTGTTTCTGA
>JBAYVQ010000041.1:0-8161 GCA_041674565.1 Candidatus Absconditabacterales bacterium | reverse complement strand
AGGCAGAATCCTTTAGCCGTTATACGCAATCCTCTCGGACGGCGTAGTAGGGCAAGTAGATCTCCATTGCTGATTCCGATCGCATTGTGCGGTGTCGGATTTCGTTCCGTGGCGGTGGGAGGCTTGCTCCCGATGTTGGAATCGCAATGAAAATACCTTTCAGAATTCACTTTTGTTTGGCGTGCTGGTGGACCTGGTTGCGACCGTTTGATCGCAATATTGCAATAAGGTGCGCCTAGCTATGTTGCCGAACTCTCTCTTTATAGAAATGTATGATATAATGTCAAGAGATTCTTAATTATTCTTATACTTTTTTTATACAATATGATAACTTTATTGTATAAAGCGCTTTATTATTGTCTTTTTTGTAAACCCTCCCCAACCCTCCCTTCACAGGGAGGGAGTTTACTACCCATGTCTTGCTCACGGATTCACACAGTGCGTTTGATAAAGCAAGATTATAAGAACATTGTAAACAATGGCTGGCCGTCAAAAACACTGCGTGACGAGGTAAAAGTAAAACTTGATGGAGAGGTAAGACACTACAAATCGACTGGGTCCCGCCCGTAGGGTGGGGAGGAGATTTGTTCTAAAGAACAACTTGATGGGCGCATAAAACAAAATGCTGTTTTTGACTGTATTTGGCGTTTATCCCGCAGCACTGCGGGAGTTCTTTTGCATCATGGCAAAAGAACATAAAGACCTTTTTTATAAACAAAAGTAACGCATAGTGCTATAGTGGCTCGCAATGATGATGCGCTGAAGAGATCCTTCACGTCGCTATGCTCGTTCAGGATGACAATGATAATGACGGACGCCGCACGGAGGGTGTCCCTGCAATTCCTTATTTTTATTCAGAATTATATTTTGTCATTACATACTACTTGCAAAATTATTTTTTTTATGTATCCTATACCCTAGGATAGGGTTATCAGATTATCTATATATTTTTATATATTTCATATATCCATGAAACAAGACGAACAATCAAACAAGGAGCTATTGCTCAACCTCAAGAAAGCAACGGGCACTATCGCCAAAGTACAAAAAATGGTAGAAGAAGGGGAGTACTGTGTGGACATTGCTACTCAGGTCAATGCTGCTATAGGTTTACTCAAATCAGTGAACAATAAGCTGTTGGAAAATCATCTTAGATGTTGTGGTCCCAAATTTCTCAATAGTAAAAATCCTGCGGATGTAGATGCGTTTATCAAAGAGTTGGTAAGAGCACGAGAAGTAACCAACAGAAAATAATATTTTATATACATGTTTCCCATGAAACAAACCCTTCACATCAATGGCATGCACTGCAAATCTTGCGAGATGCTTATCAAGAATGCAGTTAATGATATCGATCATTGTATCGTGCAGTCCTTGTCCCATAAGACTGGAGTCCTTATTGTAGAATGTCCTGCGGAACAATTGGGTGCTATCGAATCAGCTATCAATGAAGCGTGATATACGATTGGTCAAGAACAAAAACAACCACGGACTGCGGATCAGCGGTTTGAGAAAATTGCATGGTTGCTGCTTGCGGCGGTGTTGTTGTATGTGCTTTTTCAGATCAATGTAAATGCACTTATCCCGCAGTATGATACCCTTGGATTTGGTGTAGCGCTTGTGATAGGCTTAGTGGCATCTGTATCTACTTGTTTGGCAGTAACTTGAGGTATTGTGATCTGATATGCAGAGTCTGTACAAACACAACATAATCTGATGACACAGCTCAAATTTCATCTAGGTAGGATAGTAGCGTTTGTCGTATGATGATGATTACTTGGCTTGCTTGGATCCCAATTTGCCTGATCGGTACGATTCAACGCTATTTTTAGTGTG
The DNA here is from genome assembly GCA_041674565.1 of Candidatus Absconditabacterales bacterium. Taxonomy (GTDB): domain Bacteria; phylum Patescibacteriota; class Gracilibacteria; order Absconditabacterales; family Absconditicoccaceae; genus CALMFT01. The sequence goes on along the minus strand of JBAYVQ010000041.1, from coordinate 6,325 downwards.
TTAGTTTGAGTAGTATTGTTGTATCTAGGATTGCAACTATTGGGTATCGTACCCAATATCACGAAGTGGTGATTCCATCTTCCCAGCGGACTGAGTCAGACTATTTTTGATCTCAAAAATCCACGTTATGCACCGATAGTAGGAGCATTGACATTTTTGCTACCATGTGGCTTTACCCAAAGTATGCAATTGTATGCGCTACAGTCTGGAGATGCCTTACAAGGAGCGATGATCATGGGTGCATTTGCACTGGGTACTTTGCCTGTGCTACTCGGTGTATGACTTGGCACCAAATATATAAAAGATAAGCTGACATGGATCAACCCACTCATTGCATCGTTGTTGGTAGTATTTGGGTCATATACCGTATACAATGGATTTGCACTGACACAAGCTTTGACGGATACGGGTGCTGATCAGACAACTGCTACAACTAACAATCTGGAAACAGAAACGGTGCAAGTAGGTCATGATGGTCTGCAATTTGTACCAAGCATTATCAATCTTGCTGCAGGTAAAAATTACAAGATTGTAACTACCCCCAGTTCTGATGGAAGATGATGCAATACACAAGTGGTAATACCATGAGTAGGTCCGCATACCATCAAAAAATGAGAGCCTTTTGAGATAGTAGTAGATGGCTCTTCACCCAAGGTAGTCAAACTAGTGTGTGCCTCTATGGGTATGGAACAGGGTAAGATTGTGATACAATAATTTACCTTCTGATTATCTTCTCATGAAAAAAATATATGACGTGCAGTGAATGCATTGCGCGAGTTGTGCAAAAGTAATTACCGATACGGTGATGAAACATGAGGGTGTGACAAGCTGCGAAGTAAATATCGCGAGTAATACAGCGACGCTAGAAAATAATACTGTGTCAGTAGACGTGTTCAATGCAGATCTCGAGCCCTATGGCTATAAACTCATGGAGCATAATATGGTAGAGGGTATGGATCATATACATCATGATAGTATACAAACTGATGATCAGCGATGAAAAATACGTTTGGTGCTTATTTTTGTAGTCCTGAGTTTTGTATATATCATACTTGATGGTTTAGGGAAATATTGGAAGATTATCCCCGAGATGCCTGCTTGGGCGTATACATTTTGGCATCATTTGTTTCCTGTGATGGCAAGTATTACCTTTGCTTTGTTGGGAGGACCAGCGCTAAAATCCGTGTGGAGATTTTTCCGTACAGGGCATGCGACCATGGATACTTTGATTGGGTTCGGTACAGGCATAGCGTTTTTGTATTCATTTGCTCTTGGGGCATTTGAAAATATCCTGAAACCGTACCTTGATGTGGAAGCGCATTTTTATGATATCGTGATAGTAGTACTTGGTTTGGTGTATTTGGGTAAATATCGAGAGGCGCAAGCCAAAAGAAGAACCGCCGATGCTATCCAAGCGCTAGCGTGACTGCAACCCAAAACTGCTCACGTAAAACGTGGCAACGATACGGTGGAGATAGGACTAGAACAATTGCAAATTGGTGATATAGTAGTCGTGAAACCTTGAGAAAAAATACCCGTAGATGGGGTGGTGGTATTTGGTGATACCACAGTTGATGAATCTATGATAAGCTGAGAGCCACTCGCTATCACCAAGATCGTAGGAGACAATGTGGTAGGAGCTACCATCAATCAAGATGGCTTGATCCATATCCAAGCGTCCAGACTTGGTGCAGATTCTGTACTGGGTCAGATTATCAGTCTTGTAGAGAGCGCTCAGATGAGTCGTGCTCCTATCCAAAATCTAGTAGATACGATCTCTGCCGTCTTCGTGCCAGTTGTATTGGTGATTGCAGTACTGACATTCTTGCTATGGACTTTCGTATGATGAGAATGGATTACTGGGTTGATAAGTGCTATTACTGTGATAGTGGTGGCATGTCCTTGCGCTATGGGATTGGCAACGCCTACGGCGATTATGGCTGGTATCGGTACTGGTGCAAAGCATGGCATCTTGATCAAAAATGCTGAAGCCCTACAAAAATTTTCAAAAATAGATACCTTGGTGCTGGATAAGACCGGTACTATCACCCTTGGTAAGCCAGTAGTGACTGATTACGCTGGTAGTGATGAGATGTCACATATACAAATCCTTGCATCACTCGAGCAAAACTCCGAACATCCCTTAGCTCATGCTATTGCAAACTATGCCTGTGACAAACAGATCTCGTTGCTACCAGTACACGATCGAAAAATTGCGAAAGGGCAGTGACTGCAGGGCAAGATCGATGGTATTACACGATATGCTGGCAACGCTGCTTACATGCAAACACTTGATGTGACGTATGATACGAATAAGCTGACTCAGTATGCGCAAGAGGGTAAGACTCCTATCATACTCACTGATGGAAAGAATACTGCTATCATTGCTGTAGCGGATGCGATAAGACCAGGAGTAACACAAGCTCTTGAGCGATTTGCCCATAGAGGCATCAATACCATTATGATCACTGGTGATGACCAGCGCACTGCTGAGTATATTGCTCAGCAAGTAGGTATCAAGACTGTATTTGCACAAACTTCACCAAGTCAAAAGGCACACCATATCCAACAACTCAAACAAGATGGACATCGCGTTGCTATGGTTGGCGATGGTATCAATGATGCTCCTGCATTGGCTTTTGCTGATGTGAGTATCGCTATGAGTACTGGTACCGATGTAGCCATGCACACTGCTGATGTTACTTTGTTACATGGAGACGTGACCAAACTGATGCATGCATTCCGTTTATCCGCTAAAACCATGCGCATCATTGTGCAAAATCTTTTTTGGGCATTTGGATATAATATATTACTCATACCTCTTGCTACTGGGCTATTTATCCCATTATTTTGATTATCATTACATCCTATATTGGCATGAGTAGCTATGGCATTTAGTAGTATATGTGTGATTGGAAATAGTCTGAGACTCAAACGTGCTTTATAGGAATTTGATTTATAATACAACAAGTAACGTATTGACTTATCATATTTATTATATATAGACTTACTATCTATATTTAATAATAACTACATTACTAATGACTGGAGCGATAGTATTGGTTGATACATCGGCAATGGATGAAAAGGTGACTGAAGGTTTGAACGTGTCAGACCAGGTTAATGTAATCACTACATTGTTGCAGGCAAAAGGTAGCAAAGAGATATTTATTGTTTTGGATGAGTCGGACTATAACAGATTTTCTGATTATGGATATGATATAGCTTTGGCTCTACAAAAGTCTTTACAGGGCAAGTGAATTGAGGCGGCAGTAAGATACTTCTATAATTTTCCGATCAAAGAAGAATGAGAGACTCACGCTTATAAATTTTTTACCAATGGTGTTCATACTGAGGTAGATGATTTTGCTGTGGATAAAAACTATCCTGACCGCGCAGTGGTGCTTGTATCTAGTGAGTGAAAACTATCGGATAATAGGCCAAAAGAATCCCAAGAACGATATGATATGCTGGGCGCTATCTCTAAAACAAGTGATCTAAAAGTATTGGTTACGCCATTCTCCACCGCTGTTCGTCCGCTTGATATGACAACTTTCATGCATACCATGATGATGGATAAAATAATCACTCGTGCCGCAAAGCCGCTAGAAAAAGTATCAGATGCTACGTTTGAGAAACTTACACATAAGTTGGATAATGAATTGATAGCGCGTGATTATGAAAAGCGTGCAATATCCCATTTTTTGAAGTCTTGTCCTTACAAGGAGTATATGAAAGCCATGAAAATAATGGCGATGTATGATGTTATTGTAAAAACAAAAGAGGATCATGACTATTATAAAAGTATAGATACTTGTTCGATGATTTCTCTGGAAGAGCTAGAAATCACCTGTCCTGATATCCCAGCTTATGTCTTTGTCACGCTTACGGCAAGATATGCTATGTTGAGATATGCTGATAATGGTAGTAGTGTCACTCCAGTAGCTAGGGATTTTTTCAATAACCATGTTTCCGAGTCTGATTATCAATAATTCCTGTCTATAAATAAATTTATTGCAGATCTTGTTGAGATAGTTACAAAGATCGCTACGATATTTTTATTTTAGATACTAAGATGTACGCTCCTTTTTTATTTTTGAGTAAATTTTTTACGCAGCCGTTGTTCAACGCTTCCATTTGGCCCACTGATGATAAAGTTGCACAAGAGATATGTAAAAGTGTGAATTGGAAAGATAAGAAAGTCATTCTTGAGTTAGGCCCAGGGACATGACCTATCACGAAACACATACTAAATTATATGGATAAAGATGCTGTGTACTATGGTATCGAATATGATTCAGATTATCTATCTATACTGCGTAAAGAACATCATGGGGACAATATCCACTTTGTTCAAGGTAATGTAAGAGATATAGAACATATAGTGGCCAAGCTGATAGGTGCCTGAAATATAGATGTTATCATATCTACCTTGCCCTACAAACCATTTGTAGATTACCCGCATGCGTTAGATCGGATTAAGAATTGTGCCAACAGATGAACTCAATTTCGTGGCATTAGTTACTCTCCATTTATTTTCAAAAAAGTATACAAAAGACTCAATCCCAAAGTGGTATTTTTTTCTTGGAAAAATATCCCACCAATTTATATTATCGGAGTACATTAATCTTACTTTGTTTACATATCATGTCTATAGGATAGACCTGGAATGCGCCAGAAAACAACTAGTATCGGGCTAGTGTGGCTTGATCTGTTTGCAAATATGTCGGCATTATGGAATAGCTTTGTAGTGAAGACTATTTACATGATGCTTTTTGCATGAAAAAAATTGTCATCATTGCGTTTGCGTTGATGGGTTTATATATGACCACTGCGTATGCAGTTATTTGTGATATGGGAGAGTACTATAATCCTGAAGGAGAGATATGCGAAGATTGCGTTACTTGAAGCTACTGTCCTGGAGACGATCAGATCTATGCTTGTCCTGCGGGTAGTCATATGAGTGATATTAGGGCAACGAGTTGTGTGGCTTGTGGTCCTGGGATGTATGCCCCAGCGGGTGCTTCGAGTTGCTCGTTGTGCGTGCAAGGAACATACGAACCAGTGTGATGAGTTGCGACTTGTGCGGCATGTGCTCCAGGTATGTATGCAAATTCCCTATGATCTACCCAATGCTCACCTTGTCCTGCAAATACCTTCTCTCGTTATGCCGGTGCACCATCGTGTGCGGTTTGCCGAGATGGGACTGTTTCTTGACCTGGCGCTACTACCTGTATCCCCATTGGATGATGAGTAGACTCCTATACGTTTGCTAAAGTACCTATACTCACTTGATCTATCGTGTCTGGTACGATGACAAATAATCTGAAAAACATCGTGAAGAAAAAAATAAAAAGAGTGGTTAGATTATGGAGAAAATAATTTTATTTATATACTATTAGTTTGCATGAAAAAGATCGTAATCTTTGGTTTAGCTGTTTTGGGGTTGTGCATTATGAAGCGATGATCTGCACCGCAAACCCATGCCCTCCCAAACTGTGCCACTGGTCAGTATTATACTGGATCTACCTGTGTTGCCTGCCTTACGGGAAATTATTGCCCAAATAATGACACGATGTATCAATGTACGTGATGAACTTATTCGTCTGCTACTGGGGCAAGTTCCTGTTTATCTTGCAGTCCTGGTAGCTACTCCGCAACGGGCGCCGCTAGTTGTACCTACTGTAGTAGTGGTACATATGAAGCTACCTGATGAGCTACGAGTTGTGTGCCGTGTATAGCTGGTACCTATATGGGTAATACGTGATCAATGTATTGTATTTACTGTTCTCCTGGATCATTCTCCGATGCGTGAGCTTCTTCTTGCTCGACTTGTGATCCTGGAAGATATGCTGCTACTGGGGCCGCTAGTTGTTCACAATGTGATCCATGAACGTACTCTGCGACTTGAGCTATGACTTGTACAAACTGCTCTCCTTGAACGTTTGCTGCTAATGCTGGATCTAATCAATGTTCATCATGTCCCGCAAATACATTCAGTAACACGAGCGCTGCATCTTTATGCGTATCTTGTGGTAATGGATCCATTTCTCCTTGAGGAGCTACTGCGTGTACTTTTGTTGGATGAGGTGTTGGGTCATATGTGTACTCCAACTTTGTCCCCATTAAACCCGTGATTACTATCACTAAGAATACCAATAATTTGAAAAACGCAATGAAGAAAAAGATCAAAAGAATTATCAAACTCTGGAAGCCGCGCGATAGATAAGATTTACTCTACAAAAAAACCGCCATATGGCGGTTTTTTTGTGTATTTTGTTGTTTTTGTCTTGAAACAGCACCGTATTTTCTTACCAATACACTT
>JBAYVQ010000040.1:0-8212 GCA_041674565.1 Candidatus Absconditabacterales bacterium | reverse complement strand
TGGGCATGCGCTACTACCTGATTATCTTCATATTCCACTAATTCAATATACAGTCTTGTATTCCATTGTTTCACTTTACTCACTTCCGCTATAATCAAAAATTCTTGAGAACCAAATAAGGTCTGGATTCACTTGGCCACGAGTGAGACAAATTGCGATAGAGTAAGTTGTGCTTCCATAGCTGGCAATGTAGTTTTGTAAGCAAAAAAAACAAGGAGAAGTAATTCTCGCTTGTTCTACTATGCATTATATAAGAGGTTGTTAGGGAGTAACATTTCATGAGATTTGATTAGCATCATCTCACCAAAACCATGACTTTACAGTACCTCGTTTTTGGCCCATACATCATCTTTTGTTCTCCATATATCATTTTCCAGGAGCTAGGTCCCCCGATATCATCATATATCAAGGCTTATTCCAGTGAGCGCCAGGATATCATCCTCTATGCATACCCATACCACCAAAAGCAAATCTTCACAAAGCTAAGATAACCAATAACCAGAATAAGAAGCTACCCACTTTACAGATCCAGCAATAACTTCTAAAACGCGAGCAGCAAGGACATCATCCATTGTTCACACAACCATCATCACAACAGTTTTTGTCAGCGTGAGCGTGTTCCATTTTTTCCATAATAATATAGTATACATAAGGTAAATAATAGATATACTTTCATTATACTCCAAAAAAGGTGGTTTACAAGTGCTTTTGAGACAAAGTTCTTAGAGTACTTAGCGACAAATAATATTGTACTTAACAAATAGAAAAAATAAGGACGGACTCTCTTGACTGAATAAAAAACTCCGAACAAGTTCGGAGCTATGCTACTGTTTTACCATGCTAGTTTCTTGCATAAAATATCTGACCATTGTCATGTATCACGACTATGGTACTCAATCAAGCTTTCGTAAGTTTAAACGCCCTGCAGCTATCTCCGATGTAATCACACAACACAACACCGTTCTGCTGGATTGTCTTGTTAACACCAACTCTATCACAGACCTCCTTTAGTACCCCAAAAAAAGTAGACTTCCCGTTTTTTATGTAGTAGTCTAGAGACTTACCATCAAAAGAGGCATTACCATTGATCATAGACACTCATGACGTGTTGAAATGTTGGACACGGAAAGAGTTGCCACCAATATTGAAGTGAGAAACAGTAGTATCTCCTATCACAACATCAGCATCAATATCCATTACTCAGCCTATAAGTATATTAGACACTCAGGAGACAAATGCGCTAGTCTTGTCACTCGTCTTTTTTTTTGCTTGTAATGAGTTACTTTCATTGCCTGGACCAACATACTCTATATAGATAGTACCGTTTTCTTCATATATTTGTTGACCATCAAATACTAGTCAAGCTTCTAGTATCTTGTCTCATAAGTAAAAGTCACCACCAGCTGATGACCTCAATACTATCTTACCATAATTGTTTTTTATTTTTACATCGCCCCTTCACTGTAAAGTCACCATAAGTGTATCATAGTTATTTTTACCAATGAAGTCCCCGCTGCCTTGTATACTAATTTTTGATCCTGCGAGTATATGAGAAATGATAATGTCTCATGATCCCTGAATAGCAGCAGTTCCCTTGAGTGCATTGGCTTTCACATATCCACTAGCAGTTAGTTGGATATCTCCATAGACGACACCGTCAACAGTTACATTTCAGGATCCCGTAAGGGATACCGAAGAACAATTGCCCTCACAACGCTTATCACCTCCTCGCATTGCGCTGATAGCTCCATATGCCGCAAAACCATTCAGCTCAGCTTCTCTTGCTTGCTTGAGGAAAGCGCTTCTATCTATTTTTGCATAGTCTATCTTGCCTCCAGTCTTACTATTATTTGTACTAGCACCAGATGAAGGTTTCTGAGTTCTTACTGTAGGATGTGCCGTAGCGGTGCCCTGACGAGACTTTGCAACAAGCGCATCAATCTCGGCCTTGCGAGTATTATAAATAATCTGCTCTCTAGGTTTGAGAGGTCTTTTATCAAAAATATTACCCGCGATGACAGCAAGATACTGCTTATCTATAGCACCCGTTGCCAAAAATGTATCGTATGCCTCATCAGGGATGTGTTCACTAGAGCCCAAGAGTGCAGCTATCTCGAGCTCCTTATCGCACCAGTACATGTACTCATAAAACTCTTTATGGAGCTGTGCAAAGTCTTTTTCATTTCTATCTGCAAAAGCCTTCTTAAGTTTACTTATGATAGAACTCACCATTATTTTATCGCCACCCTCTATACCCAAGGTACCTAGATTTAGATTCTCGATTCTGTCTATCTCTCTTTTACTCAACATTTCGCACAAACAATAATATAAAAAATAACCTGAATGATTCAGATTATATAAATATACCTATATGTCAATATTAAGTAGGATAATCTTATGATCACATCCAGGTATGAACATGGCCACCCATAGGATCTCATCCATGGTACATGAAAGCAAAAGAACAATCCCCATCTACAAACATCTGTCTTGTACCTTGGCGTATTAGTTGTCCTTTAGTATGTTTTCTGAAATATTCGTACAGTACGATGCCATCTGGGCCAGATGCTCTCAAATCTATACAATTGCCCAATTCATGAGAATCGTAGGTCGCTTTTTGTGGCATATTGGACAAGGGTCTACCAAAGTGTTCTTTGGAATGGTCAAAGTAACGATCATATGCGTGCCCAAATTCCCTTGCACCTCTTACTACCACACGGGCACCTCCATACTGTGAAGCAAAAGCCTTAAACTTGATGAGGAAAGAGCAGAATACATCATGAGTTTTCTTCTTGATTTCTAGTCATGTTCTAAGATAATGCATACTAGAACCGTCTTCTGTGGCACCTTTATAACTTGAACTAATGTCGACAAGACCCAATCATAACAGTTTTTGGTGTACCATGTTATAGGGCACAAATTCGTGTCAATATTTTTTGATAAGCTGAGTTCATGCAGTCCAATTATAGTCATTTTTGGAGGATAGTTTCTTTTTGGTATGCTCGGTATCCAGACCACACGACTTTGCAAATGTTATCAAGTCATTTCGCGTGAAACGACTTGCAAGATCCACAAACAACTGCTTGGTTGGTACAACAATTTCTCCATTTGCATTGGTCCAACGGCTTTTGGCAAATTCTTGTGTTATCTTTTCCACCACCAACTTATACAAAAACCACTCCGCGGTATCCCCATACTGGGCCTGCAGAGCGGAAACAAAAGAGTAGTTTCATTGATCACTGTAAGAACGAAATATGATCGACCTTACTATTGAGTTATTGGTAATACGCGACAAACCGTTTGCGGACAACCGATGCTGAACACCAACAGTTGTAGTCGCATTAGTATTTTTTACAAAATCAGTAATGAGAGTAGCATTGTTGTCCGTCTCTAACGCATGTCGTAGATCGTGGCCCCATGATCATTTTGGCGGCACAAGTAGCGACGAGGCTCATATTGCAAGCAACTTTATAGCATCTCTTCTATCCATACAAACGAGTTATATTAGTGAATAGGATGTTTTTTATTGTCACGCAAAAACAAATAACCACATATGATAACAATGACATTTACGACCAACCCCATGAGTGCTAGCGTAATAAATCCAAAATATATTGGTTTGGCATCAGCGCAATCTACACTACTATTGGTACACAAAAACGAGTCACCAGTGTTGAGCAATAATCACATCTCTAGAGCATATTTGTATGCACAAAACAAAAGTGAAAGTATAGCTAGTCGTATAAGTGAGTAGATTGATCCCACATCTTTACGGACGATACCTACTGCAGACACCAACACTGCAGGATACGTAAACGCTCTGATATATCGACACAAGTTGCATGGTACGATAGCATTGGCCGGATTTCGCCAACTACCCAATTGCCAGTTCATTACAGGGTCACCGAAAGATCCTACATACAAAGAACCCACAGCACTCAAAGCAGCCAATATGAATATTATTCGTAATAGTAGATATTGTTTACGCGTCATTAACGTATCATAATGTAATAAAGTCCTATACTATCAGATTATCAATTATTCTTTTTCCATTTCTCTTATTTGATCTCTAACTACTGCTGCCTTCTCGAATTCTCGACTTGCAATAGCAGCCTCCATCTCCTTTCTCAATTCTTGCAAAATAATCCCCTTTTCCGCCTTCGTTAATCTTTTGAGTTTCTTATTTTTGCCTCTGGTGAGGCTATGAAAATCTTGAACCAACACATCATCAGTCTTTACCGCTTCAATAGCCTTCACATTACTAATGGCTTTTTTGGGATCAATGCGGTGTTTTTTGTTGTAAGACATTTGCACAGATCTCCTGCGATATGTCTCTCGCAGCGCTTTGATCATACTCTCGGTGATATTGTCGCCATACAGCACTACTTCGCTATCGGGATTACGAGCAGCACGCCCAATAATCTGCACCAAAGACGTAGTAGATCTCAAAAATCACTCCTTATCTGCATCCAAGATACCAATAAATGTTACCTCTGGCAAATCAATACCTTCACGTAGTAAGTTCACTCATACCAAAATATCTATCTCTCCAGAACGCAGCTTCTTGATAATTTCCCAGCGCTGCATCGTGTCAATTTCACTATGCAAATAGAATGTTTTATATCACTTGGAAATAAGAAAATTACTGATCTCTTCTGATGACTTTTTGGTAAGTGCAAGTAAAAGTATCTTACCTCCTTTGCCGATATGATGATTTATTTTCTCAAATAAGTGATCGATAAAAACAGGTCCATTGGACAGTTCTCAAGATCAAATATAATCTGAAAGATTGGGATACGTAGTGAATAGATCAGACATAATAGGAAGCATAGTTATTTCATACGTAATTTACAGTTGAAATCATGAGGGAGTTTTCTTATAGTGATCTGGTTATCATACATTATCACAATATCGCAATTCATTTATTATTGAAGAGCTCCATGGTTATCTTTTATGAGATTATGAAAATAGTATTTTTTTTGGTTACTATATTGCTAGGATTGTTTTTCAGCAGAGGCAGACTCGTGTTTGATGACAATCAATATCTCATGATCCAAAAAATAACTATGCCATGATACATGATCCTTTGCGGTATCATGGTGGGCTACCTCATCTGATCATTGCGACTAAGTAGATATGATGACACTACCAATAAGACCAACAGCATCTACGCTACTGCACTTGTTTTTGGACTTGTACTTGGCACAGCCTTAGCATTGATAAACATTTACTATGTAATATAAGCACTATGAACAAAGAGAGTATGTATTTTGATTTTTTGAGCAAAAAGGGAGGCAACAAAACGACCAACCTGACCTGATTACAAAGTATATTGAAGCAGATTATTGAAGCAATACAACATGACATGTGAGGAGAGCACAGCGATGATCCAGTGGGCACATACAATGCACAAGAGTGCAACTCGCCAATAGACAGTGCTGCTAGACAAGTCACAATCTGCAACTACCCAGATCCCAATAATCCTCAGTGTCCACCAGAGCATTGTGCAGTCGCACAAGAGGAATATACGTCAGTCAATCCCACTGGCACGCTTATTCAACTTTTTGCAGACAAGAGCGATTTGAGTATGCGCAGTAGGGATTTGGTGAATGGCCTGTACACGGAGATACGTCTTCTCAAAAATGGAAAAATTGAGCTAGAGGGATATATCGATCATGCTGATACAAAACAAACAAAATTTAATCTCATCTTCGCCCTTGAGGGAGGCAGTGTTGAATAAGAATGCCATACAACTATAGTGGCAACATATTAGCCAGCTGGATATTCAAATTTTGTTTACTGCTATCATCAAGAAATAGTTCACATTGCACACTGGCTCAGGCCGCAGTCTTACCCTTAATAATAGCAAACCAGTTATTATTGAGGGTTTTTAGTTCAAATGATTCTGGTATAGCCATGGTGAGCTCATTGTCTTTGCAAATTGTATCCAATCTATCGTAAATTTTTCAGCTTATATATTGTTTATCCAAAAGGAAAACAAATCTACTCAGATAGTACATTGCTTTATCATTGCTCACAGCAATGTGGTAGCCTCTACCTTGCTTATCATCCACAAATCGCTTCCCCTCTGCGACTTTCACGTATCTTAAGCCATTGAGAGAGATAAATGTATCGTAGGTTCATTGCTTTTCGGCAGTTTGGATAATACCCACACAATCAGTATCGGACTGTTTATCGTCACATCGAAATTGAGTGATTTTCATAGTGGGGCGAAAAATCCTGATATCTTTCACGAAGATATTTTGCTGTTCATCCGTATCGAGAAAATAATTTTCATCATCGCTCACATCCAAATACAATCACAATCAGATATCGTAATATTTGGTAAGAAGGTTTGGTTTACTACTATCGATAATCTGGTATACTCTTGCAACATCCACAATATATCTTTCATCTGCCGTGCTGTCTACAATAATTCATTGCACAATGGTCTTACCAGCATATCTAGTTAGATCAATGACTTTGCTCTTTACTCACCAACTTTTTTCATTTGCCTGTTTGAATTCCAATAGACCATTCCCAATAGATTGTCCCAGCTCTCACTCCAGTTGCACTTGCTGCCCTACCGCATATCTTACTTGTTTTGCAAACAATCATTGTACAAAGTACCAACCATTTTGCACTACACCATTCACTAAGAAAAATACAAAAACCAACATCAGTATGCCATATCGAAGATACTCTGATACAAACTTTGCCTGAAATGAAGACTGACTCTTGGAGATGAAGGGTATTTTTGTAGATTTCAAAATAAGCAGATAGAGATCAAATGAAACAGCGTCTACATAATGATTTGCTAAAAAATGTCAAACAGTAGATAGGGCACAAAAGGCAGCTTTGGGCGGAAAAATTGCTTTCAGAATGAAGCATCAGTATAGTCATAACAGCAACTATCTACTACTTCACTATGGCTGTCATGGCAAAAAGATCGCTACCTCTATCTTTTACATTTATTTCAAAAACTATTGCCATAGCAATAGTTACTTACGTATGATTGTATCGAGCCAGTACTCTACAGCATGGTGACCACTTTAATAATAAAGATACGTATATTTCCTTTGCTCCTTATCGTGCATCAGACCAATCTGACACTAGCGTTTTTGATAAAACAATAGAAGATATGGTAACTCGCATAGACAACGATCTGCATCCTACAGCCGACCTTACTGCTCAAGAGAGCTTCAAGAGCATATGTGGGCAATACAAGTCGATATGCAACAAAACCACTTTTACTTCTTCGGAATTTTCAGATAGACAAAAACTATATTATCAGGTGCTCATCATTTACGCCATAAGAAAAATAAGTGATATAGGTATACCAGTAAACGACTACGTAGACAATATTACCGTAAGATCTAGTAGTAGCAAATCCAGATGATATAGCTCTCGCAATCAGATCGTTTTGGATACCAAAATCATGAATGGATATTCTGAATTCTTAAGAGTGCTCGTACACGAACTAGGACATATTGTAGATTTTAGAAATCTAGAGGGTCAAAACAGCTATTTGAAAAACAACGTATACACAGAATTCGGGAAAAAAGTTTTTGCTATAGATGATCCATCTATAGATTTTTACAGCATCAGCTGGATCAACGAAAACACCAGATCCAGAAGCGCGACATACAAAGATTTTGTATCTGGATATAGTATGAGCGACATATTTGAGGACTTTGCCGAAACCATAAACTTCTATCTCAACTACAAAAGTATCTTTCAAGAACTCACAAAACAATCTGATGCCTTATTGGCAAAATATAATTTTATTGATAGTATTTTTGGCGGACAATATCTAAATAATGGAGAAAAAAAGAAATCCCAATTTGAACAGTACAAACGAGATTTCAGACCATATGATACTACAAGGTTTTAGTGGGTTTGCCCAGATGAATCGGCAAGTACTGCGCTAAACAATGTCGTAAGTTGTTTCACGTATCTTCTTACGCTTTCATCATAACCAGAGCTTTGGTATAAAGCTTGCTCTCTCAAAGATCTCTGCAATTCGGGCAACAATGAGTCCAGTTCTTCAATACTGCTCCGTTTAGATAATTCGGTGAGCGCTGGCAAATAGAATCTTACATTCAAAGGGTCTTGCTCTAGCGCTTCCATCAAGCTTTTCATAGTGGTCGTTGCATCTTTTTTGTAGGTAGGATATCTACCTTCATTGATTTGATTTGGGTGTTGCATTGTA
>JBAYVQ010000039.1:0-8215 GCA_041674565.1 Candidatus Absconditabacterales bacterium | reverse complement strand
GACAAAATAGCATTAATTTTTATAGATACGGTCCTTTTGAGAATTTATACAGGCATGTTGTATAAATTGACATTGGGATAAAACAAAAAAACAATTTTATGATTATGAAAAAAACGTTCTTTAGCTTCGCTGCTGCCATCTGCTTGGCGGCGATTTGTATGGGTTTTTACAAAGCCCACTTATACACCCTCGCTCAGGTGGAGACCGCCGTATCCAAGGCAACGCAATACCATCTAAATTGGACTACGAACCCTGAACCCCTCCAACTGGGTGATCTGCTCTACATCAATGTTCACGTCAATATCGCTGAAGAAGAGCAAGCTGGGAGCGGTACTCCTGCGACCTACAAAACTGGCTGGCGTTCGCTTGCCGCCCAGAACCCTTGGTTGTTGCATGAAGCAATCAAAAGTTACGGTCCCCTGGCTGTACGAATGTTCCAGGACAGTTTGATCGCATGGCATCGGAACGCTCTGCTGCCAAATGCCAGTTGGCGCAAATCACATCTCTTGTCACCCGAAAGGGCACGGGAAAGGTGGCTGGAGAAAGGATGGCATTGGGATGAAGATCCGCCCACGGCTGACAGCGCTTACCACTTACAAATCAAACGGATTCAAAAATGGAAAGCGGATTCGATCAGTATTGAACAAAATCTTGCTTCCTGGAGCAGCAAAAATTACTGGACTGCACAGCGCCAAATCCTGCGCCAGTACAAAAAACTTGCACAGGCACTGGTTGCATTGCCCGATAGCACGCTTCAAAGCTACCTCAACGAGACGTCAGAAAAAGGTCGGAGAGCAAGCAAAACCCAAACATGGCTTCTTTCAAAAGGACTGATAGCCGCATTACCAGAGGGTGATGATGTATATCGGGTATGGTATCTTGATATCTATCCCATGGACCTCCTGCTACTCACCCGTCGAATTTCGAAAGATTACTCGTCAATTACGGGGCCGAAACGGTTCCTTAAGCAGGTCATCCTGGCCTGTGACGAGCTGAATGCGATCATTCCGAAGTAATTCGATCCAAATGAATCGCACATGCCGCGATCTAAAAAACATGAAAGCCTGCCAGGTTCACTTGGCAGGCTTCTCATATCGCACAAACAGAAAATATAGCTTAGTACAATTTCTTCAGTCCCTTGCCTTCCACAAGTATCTTGTGCAAGAGTACGAGCTCGATAAGGTTTACCATAATCGCCGTACCACCAAAAGAAATAAACGGTAGTGTGAGCCCAGTAGATGGTAGGATATTGATATTTACTCAGATATTGATGAAAGCTTGGATAACAATCAGTGATATACAACCTACCCCTACCGCACGTAGGTAATCGTCTCTAACATATTTGAGCTGTAGTAAGAAAAACAGTATCAACCATACATATAATCCTATCAGGATACTATTCCCAATCAATCCTACTTCCTCGCTATACGCAGCAAAGATGTAGTCAGACTGTGCTTCTGGTATATAACCAAATTTTTGCAATCCCTTGCCATATCATTTGCCCCACAGGCCTCAGCCACCCACTGCCAGCAGAGCATTTTTGACCTGCCAGGTAGATCTTGTTCATCACTGATCGCTGTTGGGATTGATAAACGCTTCAAATCTATCACGTACATAATTTACCTGGGATACGATCAAAAATCAGGCTATTATTCATCATCCTATCAGCATCAATACGTATCTTTTTTTGCCTCACAAGTACCAGTACAGTATGAGTGAAACGAGTCATAATATCAAAATAGTCCCGTTATCTCTCAAAAGCAAAAACAAGAAGTAACAAAGCCCCGTCACAATACCAAACGACATAAATCAAGCAAAGGAGTTTAGCAGTGCTTTTTTCCTAATGAGCCAATCAGATACTAGTAGGACAAATCCAAGTTTAAAGAATTCTCCTGGTTGCAAAGTACCCAAGACAGGAACTTGTAATCGTAGTCTCGCACCATTGAGTTCGATACCCAGTGGTGAAAAAAGTAGTAAGGTAACTACAAGCACTACTCCCAAAATGATGTATCTTCGCGATCTAATAGTAGCAAGTGGTGTCTTGTATACAAATCGAGCAATAACCACACCTACCGCAATATTTCTCAATTGTCTCAAAAAGTAAAAATAATTACTCGGATCACCCCATCACAAGGTAAGAGTAAACGACTCATGTATCGACACACTAAATAGCGCCACAATACCATACAAAATCAATAATCAGCCTATAGTAAAAATATTCACGTGTAGTATTGATGAGTAAATAATCTGATACTGCAGTGGTATTTTTTTGTTGTTTATACTCAATATTATTTCCTAGTATTTGGCAAAAACAGACTGACAGGTCCTGTATTATTCATCAATATTGCTTTTCTTATCAGAAAAGATACCCTTCAGATTATATTATATTTTTATACTTGTGCTATTTGTATGCAAGCAGTTTCAGGAAACAATTCACTACTCGATCACTATTTTGATGAGCATACCATGTCCGTGCACTTCAAGGCAAACTGCCCTGCTTTGTGGAAAAAAGGCAAACCTGGTGAATGGAAATCCATCTTGGGCAAGGACATAGTATCCAAAGAAGAGTTGGAGCATATGGTCAATGAGCTTATTGTAGAAACCAAAGAAACACCCAACAGTTGGGTAGAGATAGATCGCAAGTATAGCAAAGTCATCCAGATTGGCCCGTATAGGATCGTGGTCGTAACAGAGCCTCTTGCTGATGGATTGGAAGTAACTATCGTCAAGCCAGTCAAAAAACTCTCTATGTCAGATTATGGATTCTCTGACAACATCATCAATCTACTCAGATACAACGCTAAAGGTATCCTTATCAGTGGCTCACCAGGAAGTGGCAAGACAACATTTGCCCAAGCTCTGATCGAGCTATATGTGGCGGACAACAAGATCATCAAAACTATAGAATCGCCAAGAGACTTGCTCGTAGATGAAGCAGTGGTACAATACTCATTTTCTTACGCACCCCACAGCGAAATAAGAGATATCTTGTTGTTGTCTAGACCAGATTTGGCCGTATATGATGAAGTAAGAAATCAGGAGGATTTTGTATTGTTTAAAGATTTGAGACTTACGGGAATAGGATTGATTTGAGTGATCCACGCTACCGCACCAGTGGACAGTGTACAAAGGTTTATAGGGACCATCGAGATGGGTATCATACCTCAGGTGATCGACACGGTAGTCTATATCGAAAATGGAACTATTACAGAAATCTTACAACTCAAACAAGTGGTAAAAATGCCTTCTGGGATGGCGTCAGCAGATCTAGCAAGACCAGTAATAGAAGTCACAAGTTTTTTGGAAAATAAACTAAAATATGAGATCTATACATTTGGCGAACAAGTAGTAGTCATGCCATTGGATCAGATCATGGACAATAATGCCAAAAAAAGCATCGTGCTTGATGCGGCTGGCGAGAAAATCAGCGATCTCATGACAGGTATATTCAAATTTCCCGTAAAGTGCGAAGTAGTCTGAGCCCACACTATCAAACTTCTCACTGCTGCCTCTCACAAATGAACGATAATCTGAAAAGGATGAGAGACTGTGCAAGAATTAGAAAGAAAATTTGGAGTCAGTATTGATGTGGAAGTAGATGAGTCTATGGAAGAATGATCATTCTCGAGAGCATGATTTGGCGGAGGCAGTGGGGCCAAGAAAAAGAAAAGAAGATAGACGAATAAAAGTTATTTCTTGGGTATTTCAAAATTTTGCACCAGCAAAAAAACAATACCAGCGATAACAAAAAACTTGATAATGTTACTGAGGAGTTTGCCATACAATACGCCATGCCAAGACAACTCTTCCAAGTGGTCTACTTTCATCTTGGTAAACATGGGTGAAAGAATAAGTGGAGTCACGAGATCATCAATAAAAGAACTGGCAAGCGCAGTTACTTGAGCACCGATCACCAATCACACTGCCAAACCGATAACATTGTATTGCACAATGAATGTTGTAAATTCTTGAAACATAATCACAAATAAGCATATAAATCAGATTATCAATATATCTATCAACAACCTACTTATCGCATGTCTCATTTCAAGATTATTGCTAGCGTCATCGCACTACTTGCGATAGATATTGTTACCAAATACCTTTTTTTCAATCTAGAGTTACTACCTGGTATATTTGAAGCGACATTTAATACTGGGATTAGTTTTAGCATTAGCATTAACCAAGTGATGGTGCAAATCATTACCATCATTTTTATTTGAGTATTGGCTCGGCTGACGAATAAAAAAACAATCCATCCCCGGATAGGGATATTGTTGATAGCTTGAGCGTTGGGGAATCTTGTGGATAGGATATTACTCGGAGGGGTGAGAGATTTTATTTGGCTTGGCTTTGGACCAGTATTTAACATTGCGGATGTGTGTATCACCCTAGGCGCATGCTATCTGGTTATTTTCGAATTTATTTGAAATAGAAAAAAACACAATAAATAGTGTCATAAATTTGATTTTTTGACATGATGTGGATACCATTACAGTGATATATATTATATAGTATCACCACTATCATGACAAAACACAGCAACAGGTACCCATTTTTGTGCTTATACAAAGAGTTACTTGAACAACTATACATCCAAGAGAATGCAGAGCCTAGTGAGCACTTTGATGATGATATCGTAAAGATATTGGAACCTTACAAAGGAAGCCATAAAGCACTTCGAGATGCGCGGTACACTTTTAGGCAGGGATTAAATAGTAACACTAAGGCAAAATCAGCCAGGAAAGAAAAGAGCAAGACAACTGGAATAACCATAGAGCACCAAGAAGTTGATCCAAGGAAGGATTTTGAAACATTTATGCAGGTATTATCCAAAAGCGCCAGTATTGAGCCAGGAGAAAAGGCGAACATTGTAATTGCCGTGGGTACGATGCTTAACAAGTGAGACAAAAAAACAGTGCGCTACATGGATGCCTACAATAGGACCATCATAAAAACTATCGAATCAACACTGGCACAAATGGCAGTGACTAACAGTGACCCAGCAAAGATAGCTCACATCAAAGAACTACAAGCAGCGCTGCAATGAAAAAAACTCAAACCAAGTGTAGAACGAGATGACATCAAAGACGCACTGATGATTGCAGCAGGGATTGCGTTGTTTCCAGTTACACTAACACGACGAGCGGTCGATACATCAAAAAATAAAAAACAAAGAGAGAAAGAGAAACAAGAATCGTTAGCAAAGGCTGAAGCCGATAAGAACCTTGGGGTTTTACGCGAAATAATCGGCAAACACAGGGTGGAAACACAGGTGCAAGAAAGAAAAAAACTTGATGAGTTCAATAAACCAAAACCAGTACGCGAGCTCCCCGTAGAAAAAAGATCAGAGGAAAAGATAAGCTTAGAGCTTCAAGAAATAGTAAAAAAGCTTCTTGATTATGAAAAAAACGAAGTGCCAACATCAGAGGAGGCATTTGCAAAAGCAGTGAACACCATCGTCCTATCCGAGGACAAACAAGAACAAGAAAGAAATTTTTGGATTATGTTGGATCCGATTCACTCGAATACACTACAAAGGTTTTTAATCAATCTTGCGGGATCCAATATTGAGGATAAATGAGCTGGAGCAGAGCTATCGGCAAAGATAAAAACATTTACTGGGCCGCTGGTCGAGACGAAACTTGATGCTGCAAACTGATGACAACCAAGCTACAGAGACAGCGAAGTAAAGATGATCCAACTGGATCTAGCACTGCACATCGCGCAGTGGAATCAGACTCATCCATCGTCTAGTCCCAAAGATATACCCGCCCCTTACAAAAGAGTCAAAAAAGATAGCTTGGGCTATCCAGATATTTTCAAGACTATTTCTGGTAAAGATATAGCTGATAAAGATAGAGTAAAAATATTGGATATAACCCGATATATTTACGCTATGGAAGAGCAAGAGATCTTTGATGAGGAGGCAACAGATGGCAAAAAAGTAATGCCTCAGGATATCTTTTATTATTTGAGTGTATTACCTGAACGAGATCAGCAAAGAGACGTAGTGATTACACTAGCTCACAAACATCGTACTATCAAGAGATTACAAGTCACACTCAAAGATAGAGTCACACCTGATAAGATAAACAATCCTAAGTCAGTAGATGTACCTGCACACTTCAACTATAGGCAGTACTTATTCCAACTCATCAACGAACAATTATTACCGCCATTACCCAAAGACACGAACGCAGCATCACTCAATGATTCCAATACACAAGAACAGCCTGAATCTGATGAAGTTATGATCAGAAAATATCTCTACTATCTTATCAATCTATGGGAAAGCGTAGAGTTTCAAGCAAAGCTCAAAAAATTGCAAAATAGTGTTACCGCACTACAAAACGCAAGCAGCGCAAAAACATGAGATGTGGAGGCAAAAGCAAAAGCAGCAGAGCAAGCCTATCAAGAGCTAACAGCATTACTGAAACAGAACAATGGTACACGGCATCGACTCTACCAAATACTTGGAGCTCCTACGTCATTTGGCACATTTATCATACCCACTAGGATACCATTCAATAGTGACGATCCAAGAGAGAAAACGCTTTTCGATAAATACAAGACTATCTATGGACAAATGAGTACCCTAGAACAACAATTGCACCAAACCAACGTAGAATTGGCTCAGAAGAAATGAGAGCTATTTGGTTTGCAGTATCACAGAGACATCAGTTGGTTTGGTAAAACTATTGATCCGCAATACCAATTATCTTTTATGACAAGTTGAGGAAGCTTGAGCAACATACCACCAACCATCGATAAATTGAACACAATAATAGATAACAATAACTTTGAAATTAAAAACGAGGTGGGGCTAGTCACTAAAACCATCAGAACAGTCGATGTATACAACCAAGTTTCCAATAAAGAGCCATTCACTCCGCTCAGGCATATCAATGTACCTACTATGAGCGACGCGGACGAGGTACTTGCTACATTTGATAATGACTGGTGAAAGGTCAGCAGTTATCTCTTAGCACAAGGAAAACAGCCTAGTTTACGCACTAGGACAGTTAATATGAGGTATGGGGAATGAGAACATACTATAACCATAGAAGATCCAAGTAGCCCATCGTATCACCAAAGACAACTGCAAGCGCTGTGTGGCTTACTTCATAAACTCACTATACCATGATACGGCACCTATGTTGTAGAAAATATTTCAGATCAGACGTTTTCTTATCTACTCAACCGAGAAAATGTGTTTGAGTGAGACCCAACAACACTTGCAAGGGCGAAAAAGCTCAAAGATGGAAATGGAACAAATGCAAAGCTTATTTTTTTACCGCAAAGGACAGGCTATGGTCCCTATAGTATTTGTGATCAGCCAAGTGGAATGCCCACCAATGTATATTTTGCAACTATTGATGAAAAGCAAACTATGTGATTGATTGATTTACCACCGCACGGACGCGCATTTTCAAATCCAGCAGATCCATTCTTGTATAGACGACGTGAGGATAGAGTAGAGGCATGAGCCACAGTTCAGTGATACGGCGAAGCCACAAAAGCGCAAGAACAACGTCAGCTTATATTAGATAATGATCCTTATTTGCAACAAGCAGAAAGCATATTTTTAGAATCCAAAGGAAGAATAGAACCTCTCGTAAGAATGTTAGAACTATACGGCACATGAAAAAATGGAGATGAATCTCTCACCACTACTTTAGCACAGGAAGTAAAAAATACCTGAACTTTCTTTTTTGATGCGCAGCCAGGAGTCAAGAGCAGACGAGAACAACTTAGCATTGCTGCCACACACATTAGGATGTATATCCAAAAATACAAGATCGACCCCTATCAACCATTTGTGAGTCCATACGAAGCAACCATACTAAAGTTTAAGGCGATAGAGAAACAATTGAATATTTTTGATGAGCAAAGGTCGGATGTATTTAGCAATCGAGCAAACACTAGAGATTCGGAAGCTTTGTATACATTTTTGAAAACTTTATTGATAATAGCCTGAACCATTGGCGTAACCATACTCACTGGATGAAGTGGGCTACCATTTTTGGCAACCGCTGCAATATCCGTCGCTGGAGGTATGGCAATGGGAAGAGCAGTGGATGAAGGAAAATATTACTATATGAATCACGTCACACCAGTAAGCTTTCCTACCAAGGCAGGACCTATAGTGATGGACTATACCAAGCGTAGCGACCTCATGGACGCCGCAGAGTGAAGGAGAAGCTGGTGAGAG
>JBAYVQ010000038.1:0-8824 GCA_041674565.1 Candidatus Absconditabacterales bacterium | reverse complement strand
CACTGATACCAGCATTTTTATTACCAAATAATAATACACCAGCTCAAGCACACAATACTCAAGCAACTCAAGCAACTAACCAAGCAGATCTTTGCATAAAAATAAAATAAAGTATAAATAAATGAAGTCATATTCTAGTAAAAAGCAGAGACGCAAACCATGCGTCTCTGCTCTTTGATGCTCATTAATTATTTTCAAACTCACTCACTTCAAATTCCACTGGAGAACAACTAATAAGCTCTCCTGATGGCCCAACCAAAGCACTGCTGCTTGTATAATTACCAGCAGGCACATTCCTAATTATTCCATAACCCTCTCCATTGATTTGCAAAATATAGTCATACGAACCATTCAACCAAGCTTGTGGATAAAACAGGTATCCAGCAGGTAAATCTATTGGATTTCATTCGTCCAGCACCTGCACACGTAGCGAAACATTTGAAGGAACGGAAGCAGTAGATACGTACTGAGTCTCACAACGTACATCCTGTAAGGCGACGCCATGGATGACTTGTTCATCAACAACGGCGGATGAAGATGTAGATTGTACTATAAAACTATTACTAGGGTTAACCATGTTTTGATTCCATAGAGATGTGAATCACAGAGTTAGACCCAATGCAGCAAATGCTCAAGAAATCATCCGATGAGATGTTTTTTGCATTTAAAGTATAAAGTAAAAGTAAATATTATTATTCATAACATAATTATACCCTCAAAATAGCTATTGTCAATAGCAAGTATGATAATACAAAAAAGGCTATTGATGTATAGTAACTAAATAATCGGAAACCGCATTATAGGAGCACTTTCCAATACGATCATGATATCTCACACTTACTTTTTTCTCTCTTTTTTCAGTATTTTTCGACTTTCTTTTTAGTAAGTTGATATTTTCTCGAAGGCCTGGTATTTTATCAATCCGCTTATCCATGATCTACAAAATAAAAACATATGCTATCCAGTGACTTACTGGCAATCAGATCACCATAGAAGTAGATAGCAACAAATCACTACCTACCATAGAAATCATCTGATTGCCTGACACAAGCATCAAAGAGTCCAAAGAGCGTATACGTTCTGCGCTCAGGAACTCACACATCGAAATACCCAATCGCAAATTTATCCTCAATCTCTCACCATCAGATATTCGCAAAACGGGCACTAGTTTTGATGTACCCATGGCCGTGGGACTATTGTGGTCCATAGTTGGTAAGGCAGCAGTCCATCAACATGCTCTTGAGGATTGACTTTTTTTTGGTGAACTAGGCCTTGATGGCAGAGTAAAAAGAATCGATGGTCTATTGCCTATGGTTATAGCTGCCAAAAAATCAGGTTATTCATTATTTTTCATACCAGCAGACAACTTGTACGAGATAGAATACATACAAGATATAGTCATATACCCTATCAATACCTTTGCGCAACTCGTCCATCATTTTACATGAGGACAAGAACTAAGTAGCATTACCAATGCTAAGCAGATCTACATATCGGACCATACGATCGCAAGCGAACACAATTTTGGATATATTAGATGACAACATGTTGCAAAAAGAGCCCTATCGATAGCAGCAAGCGGATTACACAACATCTTGATGATTGGAGCGCCAGGTAGTGGCAAGACATTGCTTGCAAGAGCATTGACCTCTATACTGCCTCCGCTAGAAACATCGGAAATATTAGAAGTATCTGGCATTTATTCTATCGTGGGCAAATTACACAAAGATATGCCGCTCATCACACACAGGCCATTTAGGTCGGTCCACCACACAGCATCAAGGATATCAATAACCTGATGATGAGCAACGCTGAGGCCCTGAGAAGTATCGCTTGCACACAGAGGCATTCTTTTTTTGGATGAATTGACAGAGTTTCCCAGAGAGACACTGGAAGTACTGAGACAGCCTATTGAAGATAGAAATATAACGATAACCAGAGTATCAGGATCAGTCAACTATCCTGCAAATTTCATGTTGGTAGGAGCAATGAATCCTTGCAAATGTGGATACTACAAAGATCCAGAAAAATCATGCACCTGCGCTCTTCACGATGTAAAAAAATACCAAAGTAAATTATCTGGACCACTTCTAGATAGGATTGATATGATACTGGAGATACCCAGAGAAACAATTGATATAGTTATGGAAGACGGTTCCAGTGAAGACTCCACGGTAATCAAATCACGCGTACTCGACGCACGAGCTATTCAACAAAAAAGATATGTCGGGACCGATATCATAAGCAACACACAGTTGCAAGCCAAAAATATCGCGCAATACGTTCATATAGATGAACAGGGAGAGCAGTTTCTCAAGCAATCAGCAAGACAGCTCAATCTCTCGCCAAGAGTGGTGCATAGGATTATGAAACTAGCAAGAACAATTGCCGATATGGAGTGATCATCAAAAGTACTTATGAAACACCTTGCTGAGGCCTTTCAATACAGAAACAAGACAATGTTCGCGGATTAGACACAACAAGATTCTTCAAATTGGCTATCTAACATGTTAATGTTGGATATTTTTGACTTGGCAATACAATATACGAATTATCACCGTGGTATACAATGACTTTTTACTAGAAAAGCGGCTAGAAAAGCCCTTCCTCTTGAATTTCACTCAAAAGTAAGCAATTACTTGCAATTACACTATAGTCTGATTATAATTATATAAAGTAATCTAGTGTGTGTTTACACTTATATTTACATTTATCATAGTATTTCTGATGAAAAAGTTATCGTTGCTCGTGGCAGGAGGCATACTTAGTACCCTAGCATTTAGCGTTGTGCATGCAAGTAATGATCTAGACGCGCTCTTGAATGAAATCAACAACTTGGATAGCAGCGGCGCAGCGGCGGCTCCACACAATGCAGGAGAGGTGACTATCGAAAATATTTCTTATACAACTGACGGTAAGGATCTTTATACAGTTACATGGACTGCACTCGTAGGTAATACCAACGTAAAAGTAGAAATCAAAGAGTCTAAGGAAGCAGACTATTTCACCCTCAATACCGTAAAAGGTAGCGACGGTAAGATAGACATCAAACTACCTGCAGCTGGTCAGTACCAAGTAAGACTTACTGCACTAGACAGCGCATCCAATACAGCAATCAGCAAAGAGTATATACAAACTATCAAAGTTGCAGGAACAACTACAACTCCTCCTCCAACAAATACCACAACTCCTCCTCCAACAACTACTACTACGACAACTAGTACTCCAACAATAGAGAAAGCTCCTGGCGTAGGTCCTACTGAAAATCTCGTCATCTTCACTATGATCATGTGACTGATGATGTATGGTATCTTCAGATTTAGAAAGAACTAATCTCATACAAATACAACAAAAAAATGTCCTCGAGGACATTTTTTTATTATTCATATTGGTAATATCCTATTCAGTATCTGTACAGAGTAGTTCTTTTGTAAAAAGAAATCGTCACAATACTTCCGCACTTTGTGGCTTATCTTTATTGAGTGCATTGAGTGTCAACGTTTCGTAATGAACCAATGACCTTGCGAAGTGACTATGATTGAGATACTCATCAGATGTTTCTCCATGAGTAGCCTTGAGATTGTTAGATTGTAATTCAAGATAATGATTCATTTTTTCAAACATCGCAATAGCCTTAGTGGCAATAGTATTGCGCTCAGCGACAGTTAAATATTCTGCCTGGTTAGCGGCAAGTTGGTCAATAATAGATTGAAGCTCTCAAGATATAATTGGAAAAGAAGATTGTTTTTGAAGCTCACGTATTGCAACCTTATCAAGACCAAGTATAATCCTCATGGATTCCAATGTGGCAGCAGTAAGTTGCAGACCCACACCCGCAAGTCCTATAGCCATAACAATATCACCAAGCAAATCACCTATAATGGGTGTATCCGCAAATTTTGTTGCATTCTCCAATCACTCAAGAGACACTTTAGCAAAAGCAATCTTTACTCTCTCCATTCTATCTTTGCCATCGGCGTGCACATCATTGAGTACCGCAAAACCGTCCTGTTTCATTTTCTTAAGACTTTCAACAAATCATGGTTTCTGTAGCAGTTCTTGGAGTGAAATATCAGGAATAAATCTATCAAGACCAAACATCCGCTTCTTTGCTTCAGGGTAGGCTGTGAGAAGTATCTTCTTAAACATAGTGCACACTATTGTAGATAAAACAGTATATTATCTATAAATATATTGTGTAAAGAGTCAATAGTAGTATATGTCATATGAATAACTAGCGTAGATCAGGGTTTGAATTGATAGCAGCATTGGTTATATTCTTGATATCTTATTTTACTCCATGAGTACCAAGCATTGATGACATACGAATATATTATCTGACTAGAGATCCACATCAAGTTACACACTAGGCATAAGATTTTTTGCTTTTGTGAGAATACACAGGACTTTGATAGCACCGCACCCAATACTCATATCTGTCCTACTTGTACTGCCCAACCTGGTTCACTGCCCATTATCAATAAAGAGTGTATCGATACAGCTATCAGATTATGACATATTTTTGGATCTGAACTCAATAAACAATTCTCACGAGATCGTAAATCCTATTTTTACCCAGACTCTCCCACAGGTTATCAGATTACACAGTTTGCTCAACCCATTATCAAGTGAGGCAAGGTATCATTTTATACTGACAACTTCCAGCACGAGCATACAGCATCCATCCATGAAGCACATTTGGAAAACGACACGGCTAAAACCATCACGATAGATGGTACGACTTATATCGACTTCAATCGCTCTGGTGGACCGTTGATTGAGATCGTCACCGAACCCTATTTTACAAATGATGATCAGGTTATTGAATTTTTGAAAGAACTACAAAGATTGGTGAGATGGAATGATATAGGATATGCTGACCTAGAAAAGGGACAGATGAGAGTAGATGTAAACTTGAGTGTAAAACCAATAGGACAAAAACAACTCGGCGTAAGAAACGAAGTGAAAAACCTCAATAGTTTTGCAGCCATTCGTAAAGCGATTGCATACGAATACCAAAGACATAGCGAGATACTTGCGCAGTGACAGACCATCGAACAAGAAACAAGATGACGAGATGATACCAAAGGACAAACCTATACACTTAGATCCAAAGAACAAGCACATGATTATAGATATTTCACGGAAGCAAATCTTCCAGCAGTGGATCCCACTACCATTGATCGAGAAGCGAAAAGCGAAATCGTAAGATGATTTGATAGGATTAGACAGCTCAAGGAGTTTGGATTTCACAAAGAATATATCCACGGCCTGATGAATAATGAATTTTTGTACGGATGGTTTCAGGATGCTATCAAAGAATGATATGATCCAAAGACGCTTGCAAAGCGACTACTGTGACCCATCGCCGCAGTATACAATGAATGAGGAGAAACAAGCATAAAACTAACTACGCAAACATTTGTAGAATTCGTGGATACGGTAACAAAAAATAATATCAATGATAATGTCGCAAAACAAATTATGGAAGAGATATTACAATGACACCGTTTAGATTATGCAATGCAAAGACATATAGATATCAATCAAGTTGGAGGTGAATCAATACGAAGAAGGGATATCCATGAATTGATTGATGAGAATGAAAAAGCTTTCGAAGACTACAAAGGATGAAAAACAACAACAAAAGCCTTCTTTGTTTGACTGCTCATGAAAAAAACTAAGTGAAGTATCAACGCAGGGATCGCAAACACATTAGTCTGAAAAGTACTAGACGAAAGAGTGGCATGAAAACACTTTATGACTTCGGACACGGAATAAAATTTACGCCTTATCAAAAATAATAGTACATGACACAAGAAAAAAATCTCTACGCGATCTACTTGGGCTGAAGAATAGGAAACTGCCATATCGAAATGCATGATGTAATTTTTAGCGTAGGTGATACGATAGAGTCGTGCTATGATGATGTAAAAAGCAAACGAGTAGGAGGCAATGACAGCTGTCACATTGATGCATTTTTGATACTCAAGTATGTTAGTGGATACGAAGTCGTACTATCAGATCAAGCACCAATCGAGCAGACACAAAAACTCTATTTCGTAAACGCTGGAGGGTACCAACCAGAGAAATTTGGAGAAAATCACGAGATAGGATTTTATGTAGCACAGACACAATCGCAAGCCACAGAGCTGGCACTGCAAACACTACTTGCAGGACAAAACAAGGTACATCGCGATGATATCTATGATATAGATGATTGCATTAGTATCGAAAAGGTAAATGACTACTATATACATCTCATACCTAGCACCAAAACACAAGATTTCCAGCCTATGTATTTGTGATACGGATTACTAAATAAAAATTTGAGTGAAAAGATTACCCATCATAACTTCTAAAACATATGCGATCATCACCCAATAAAAACAAACAAAGTAAGTTCAACAAAAAACAAGTAGCAACAAGAATGGCGAACTTCATACCCCTACTATGAGCCCTCAAAACAAGTTATGAAACCATCACTGGCAAACAGCTATGGTCAGCGATTGCTCTACAAGGCATCGGGAGACTTGGACATGGTATCGCATCCATAGGACACTTGTGATGATTTGGAGGGGTCATCTATATTAGCCTCAGTGACCAAGATATAGGACACTCGCTGCCTATGCAAATCACCGCTGCGCTGTTACCATTTTGTATTTGGTGATCCAAAGTAGGACACGCTATGAGCATAGCACGAGAAATAAAACATACCCTCAAACATAGCAACGAGACAGTATAAAAATATACGATAATCTGAAAAACACGAATGATTGTTGTATTTATGCAGCAGATAACTATATTGAAGATTCATTACATCAGCTTCACACTATGGATAGTATTATCGATATCATCATACTTGCAGTCATACTTGCTGTATCTATCGGCTTGCATGAATATGCGCATGCACGAGCATCATTTACGCTTGGAGATCCTACGCCAAAACTGCAAGGCAGGCTCACACCAAACCCCCTTGCTCACATAGACCCCATGGGTTTTCTGCTTATTTTTCTTATTCATTTTGGATGGTGAAAACCAGTACAGATCAATCCAGCCTACTACAAAAACCCTAGAGTAGATGAGTTTCTCGTAGCCATAGCATGACCCATCTCCAATATCATCATGGCGATATTTGGAATTGTTTTCCTCAAGCTCTACAGTGGTAATCTCATTAGTTTTGCTGATGTATCATACAGCTTATTCACACAGTTCTGGGCGCAGTTTGTGTTTCTCAACGTAGCACTCGCCTTGTTCAATCTCCTGCCGATACCACCGCTTGATGGCTGGAAGTTTGTAAAATTGTTTGTCGGAAACGCTGCACTCAAAGCTGAGTATATTTTGGCATCCAATCCCTTGCTAATGATTGTCATTTTCGTTATACTAGGGCAATCTGGATTGTTGGGATTTGTTGGCGAGCGATCCCAAATAGTAGTAAATAAGCTGATGCGATTTATTAACCTCATGCGATAATGTCCAAAAAAGTAAGTTCTATTGTTATACAAACTATAGTAGGTATCACATTCATGTGGATAGCATTGCGATATCTCAATAACCATCCTGCAGAAAAAGTAGGTATTTTCTCTACCTTCGATTTTATTTATCAAAAAGTCTCGTCTGTCTCCAAGATGTTTCATGGACGAAGCAAAAGCGACGTCAACGATCTTGATCAGTTCAAGACTTCATTCAAAGAGTTAAAACAAGTACTATCCACCACCGCTTGCCAAAGAGCATTACAAGCCAAAGACATATCCACTGATGTGGTAGACCAAATCATCCAGGCATTGGACAGCACTACCTCTGACGAGTTCGCTAGAGAAAGATCAAAATATGTCGCAGTGTTTAGCAAACTCAATACAGAGATCAACAAATACTGTAAATAAATTTTATCATCACTATACAGAACAATGAATCACTACACACAAACCCCAGCAGAGTATGGCTATATCGTCATTGGTTTGGATGGAGAATGAGGATCTACGCAGGTACGACTATCCGCAACACTTCTTACTGAGTCACACAACCAGGCTATACAAAAGGCATTTGCGATAGCAGATGGAGACAGTTTAAAAAAGTATGAGATCGTATATATCTTATCGGGAGACCAGAAAACAATCATCGATCATGTAAGATGAAAACGCATGACCTTACAAGAAATACTAGCATGAGAAATACAACAGGTCCTCATACCACTTGTGTAAATTATTTTCCATAACACGTACAGCTCCTCATGTTTGCCAAACTCTTTCGTTTCCTATTCAAGTCATACCCTGCTTTTTTATATAGCAGACCAAATATCTATCGCTTCCTAGCGCTTCCTTTTTTGTTGCTCTACAATATGGTAATGGTATTCAAAAAGAAATAAAACAGTCTATGTTGTTTGGGATATGTCGCGTAATACGCTCTTGCTATCAGCATCTTTCTTCCACACAATCCTATGTGTCAGTACCGAGTCCATAAGTAACAAGATATGTGCTTTATCTACTGCGGTTTTTCAGGATAGGTAGGCCACTGCTTTTGCTAGATACAACAAGTCTTTGGATGCTCTCGGAGAGCAGCCCACTATAATAACATCAGGCATCTGCCTGGTTTTTTGTATGATTCAGCTTATCATATCTATACACATATCATCGACCGTCACGGTATCAATACCATCTGATATAGTTTGGAAGTCGATCATGATATCATTATCTCAGTGAGACTGCACTTGCTCTTTGGACTGTCTCAATATGTCTTTTTCGTTATCGGGATAATCCAGTACAACGCTCATAGCAAATCTATCTAGCTGCGCCTCTGGCAAATCATACACCCCTCTCGAACCTAT
>JBAYVQ010000037.1:0-8969 GCA_041674565.1 Candidatus Absconditabacterales bacterium | reverse complement strand
TATTACTATATGAATCACGTCACACCAGTAAGCTTTCCTACCAAGGCAGGACCTATAGTGATGGACTATACCAAGCGTAGCGACCTCATGGACGCCGCAGAGTGAAGGAGAAGCTGGTGAGAGGTACTGGGGCAGATGTGACCAGAATTTGGTATGGGCATGTTTTGGTATATGCT
The DNA here is from genome assembly GCA_041674565.1 of Candidatus Absconditabacterales bacterium. Taxonomy (GTDB): domain Bacteria; phylum Patescibacteriota; class Gracilibacteria; order Absconditabacterales; family Absconditicoccaceae; genus CALMFT01. The sequence continues at coordinate 8,793 of JBAYVQ010000037.1, read as the reverse complement.
GGGTTCAGGATTGATAAAAGTAGGCAATGGATGACTTGCGAGATTTCAAAAGGGACTAAAGACAAGAATATGATCAAGCGACGGAGCACTAAAACAAACTTATCAAAGTATAGACGATCGGATCACCAAAAAACTGAGCCAACATATTGATATCCTGGAGTCTCCAGGCATGAGAAGTTTCTTCAAGCAATTTGGTCATGAGTTTGGAGAGGAACTCACCGAAGAGGGATTGGGTGATATAGGACAAAAACTTGGTGGAGAATACGGATGACCTATTGGCGCTGTCATAGAGGCAGCGATTGGTATCAGAGCAGGCAACAGGTACCGCGCATGACAAGTAGACATATGGCCTAGTTTCAACAGAAGGACAGCTACAGGCACCGAAAGCACCGTATACTTCCGCAATCCTACTGTAGCTGATGGACAAGCATCAAATCGTCAGCTTATCATAAATCAATTAAATACCATTCAAGAGGGTTGAAACAATGTGCGAACTATCGTTGAGAATACCGATGGTAGTTTCACTGCGAACGGAACACAAGTCATCAACTGAATAACACACACGAATGCGATTCATTTTGTGGCGACCAATGCCCCATCTGGTATGCTCAACATCCAACATGATCCAGAATTCTCTGCATATCATCTTAGGGAGCAACCCAATACAGATGAAGGATGAAGAACAGTATATAACTACCAAGGAAGAGTCTACAATAACAGTAGTGGACCAAGCCAAGCGGATTGGACAAATGTCCTGAGATATCACAATCTAGTCATCATAGAGGAATGAGAAAACACCCTTACGGCACACGATGCAGAATGAAATATCATACATATTAATCTGGTAACAAGTGTGGCAGAAACAACAGATGATGGGAATAACAATACGGTAGAAATGGATCATTATCAGGTATTTGATAACCCACGTGAAGCGTTTGGAATAAGTCCATTTAACACATGCATTGGTATCATAGTAGTAGAACCCACCGCAACAGGAAACAGATATCACGTAGCACACATGGGACACGAAACAGATCCAGCAAAAATAGATGGGATAATCTGATGAATGAAATCTATCCAAGACAAAGACAAATGTGAAGTATATGTCATGTGAGGTCGAAATATGGCCGACGATCACATTACTCTGAGCCAGACTCAGCAATTCAGGTGAGCCGTGGTGTCAAGCATAAATGGATATGGCTTCGCCGTAGCACCCAGTAACACACAGCGAAACGACAATACATGAGGCGCGAAGGAATGAACACGAAGAGCAATTGTTAGCCCAAATACATGAACAATACAAATCATAAATGATAACAGCAACACAGAAGTGAAAACACGAACTACGGAGATCAAACCCGTAGAAAAACAACCAGAAACCAATGAAGTAAGTGATGAAATTTTACAGTGACGAATCGCGGAGATAAACAATGGAGAGATAAAAGAATTTAGTCAGGGGACAGATTCATGGGTTTATAAGGTAGAACACAATGGCAAACAATATATTATCAAACGATACAAACCACATCTCAATAAACAGCAAATAGATAATTACTATGCAGCGCAAGCTGGTTTTGCACAATATGTAGCAACAAGTAACTTGCGTACTGCCAGCGGCACACCAATACGTCTAGTGGATACCCCTATCGTGTCTCAAGAATATGAAAACAAGGTACGGGTAGTGATGCCATTCGTGGATGGCACAGATCTAGAACGCAATGACCCAAGAATACAAGAAATCCAAAAAGCCTTGGAAGCTTATATACATTCTAAGAACCCAAATTCACAAGTACAACCACGTCACATCCAAGCGCCCAACATCAGAGTCACTAGCGAATGATTGGTGCTTACGGATATCGGTGGCAATATAGAATATTTCTTGCATGATGCTATGACAGGGACGCTTATACCAATGTCTGATCCACTGCAAGTGGCTAGCAAAGTATGATTTGATATCAATCATAATTACCCCATTTTTTATCAGAGTAAAGGGACAAGAAGATGAGATATTGATGCCGAATATCAACCTATTGTTGCAAATATCAGGTGATTAGATAATGCTGACAGGATGGCAGTAATGACTTACTTACTTGGCGGACTCAGAACAAGCGACATGAAACCATTTGTTATGAGCATGTCAGTGTCATGATGAATCATGGTAGATGGGACAAGATATGACACATTGGGTTATGCAATTATAGCTATCGGAGAGATCAGTGAGACAGTGGATGGGAATATGGATGAAGACGCGGTACAAGAGTACAAATCACAACTCTTGCAAGAATTATTTGAGAAGTATTTACCAGATAAATGATATGCAAACCAAGTCAGAGATATAAAAGATATACTGACTAAGCGATGAGTAACTCAAATAGAGGTAAGCTGGAATGAGTCCGATATAGTACTTATAACCTGAGACAAATTTAGAAGCATACCTTTTGAAGGTGTAGATAAAAGTGGTGAACGAGAGGCAAAGAATTATTGAAATAGCCTAGAGCAAAGAGCAAACGAAGCAAGAGAAACGCTGATCAAAGAGTGAAAGCTAAATGAAGATCAAGAATGTGCCATTTATTTTTCGCGTGCAGAGCCAAACCCAGAAAAAAATACTTCTGGAGATGAATCGTATGTATGAATTATGTATGACCCAGTGAGCAAATCGCGAAAGTTATTCAAAGATTACCAATTGAATAATATGGCAGCAAGAGGTAAGAATAGGAATAGAAAAGAGGTAAGAAGAAATTTCAAGAAATACCTAGAAAGATACCACACCTTTATGAGTAACGTAAGCAAAATAGACACCGCCAGAAGAACATTAAATAGACCCAATGGCGAACCGCGGTCAATGGGGCTCAGAAAATGAACTGAGGTCATGTCACACCAAATATCACAAATAGAATTTGATATCATTGATCTTTGATCCACGCCCATAACGAGGGCAGATAATAATGTAGTCACATCAAATCCTTCATGGGCACAGTACCCTCAACTTGCTTCTGTTGTTTCCTGAGAGACGTGGAGTGGCGACGTTACTATTGATAACAATACGGCAAGTTCCATATGCACTGCGATTTATATGCAACTTAGTAACGATCCAATATATTGAGAGCAGTTCAAAAAATGCATAGGTCTAAGAACGGATGAGTTCGATACATCAATAGCATCCAGAAGTAGTTGCCTGAAGTACAACATAGGTATACAATGAATAAAAGTATTACCAGATTGAACTATCAAGTTACATTTCTATATTACAGATCTTGCTGGAGACATTTATAATTTCTGAAGTAGGCTACCATAAAAGCAATACACAACAAATATCTTATTTACTATCACAATACCCATGAACCACAACAATAAAGCAACACAGCAATACGATCTTCAAATCAATAAGGTGAAAAATCCATTTGACGTAGCAACAACGACAAATCTCTATGGTTTGGGTTCGACAACATTGCGTACTGCTAAGAGCTGAAGCCAGTATATTGCTATAACATGAGCAGATACCGATGGCATAAGATCATCGTTGACAAGTAGTTTCGCACTCCTATGAGATAAACTTACCGTATCAGTTTTTAGTAAAAACAATATAAGTACTTACTATCTACAAAGCGATAACTTAAACGCTGTAAAAAACGATCTTGGTACATTGTATGCACTAACATGACACGAATCTGAGCTTGGATTCAGCACCATATTTTTTGACAATCCAGACAATATAAAACAACATCCATGACTAAAAGGTAAAGTGTTCACGGTCAAGCGTGTTGATATCGACAAAAAGTATATGGAACAACTGGCCGATACATCATCTCAAGAGGTAACATGCTCGTTTAACTATCTGTGTATCCCTCACGGTGCTATACTAGAATGAAAAGATCCAGTGCAATGACGGGAAGTCACGGTTGATGATCGCAACGAGGATATATTTGCAGCACTTGCAGAAGACCAAGAACCCGATAGTTATCATAACCTTCTCAAGAATTGAAAACCGTTTGGGTACAAAAGGATAGTGCAAGATTGAAAAAACGGGATCATGAGTCCTTCTTGAAAGATCATATTGGATTACCAGTACGACTGCATGCCCTGAAATGTAGATGCGCTAGGACACATACTAGTTAGAAATGGCAAAAAATGGTGACTACTCCACTTGGATGAGAAAACGGGCAACTGCAAAGAAGTAGTCCCCTGTATGTATGACGAAGTGACCAGGTTCAAATTCAAAAATGATTTGCAGGAATTATATGCAATGAGCAGAATATGAGAGAATCGATATATAGTACACAAAGATTATAGCATCACTCCAAAATAAAAAATACTTACTTCACTATCTTACCATCTTGTAATCTAACGACATGATCAGCAAACTGCAAGAGTGACTGATCGTGTTCAATCATCAATACTGTATCTCCTCTATCCAAGAACTGCTTCAATACAAGTAAGAGTTTTTGGATATCTTCTGGATGCAAACCTACCGTAGGTTCATCCAAAAAATAAATGGTATGTCATCTATACTGTTTTAGTAAGTGTCTTACGAGTTTGAGTCTTTGGCTTTCTCAGCCTGATAGCGTTTGCGCTGGTTGACCCATCCTAAGGTATCCCAATCCGATATCGCACATCAGTCTGAGTTCATCTTGTATAAACCCTATCTCAGAGAAAAAATCGTAGGCCTCGTGGATATACATTTCCAAAATATCAGCAATGGACTTACCATTTCGTTTGATGCCCAAAATTTCAGATTTGTATCTATGTCATTTACATAAGGTACAAGGTACGTAGGTATCAGGTAAGAATTGCAACTCGATCTTTTTTTGACCATATCACTCACACTCAGTACAAGCTCCTTTGTCTGAGTTGAACGAGAAATGTCCATCTTTGAGACCAAGCATCTTTGCCTCAGAAGAGCCAGCAAATATCTTACGTATGTTATCAAAGATACCAATAAAAGTAGCAGGACATGATCTTGGCGTCTTACCGATAGAGGACTGATCCACATAGATTACATTTTGTACGTTTTCCCGTCAGACTATTCCATCTACTTGAAGCTCTTTATAAAAAGCAGTCATAGCCTGTTCTTCTACACTTTCAAATTCAGATTTACGAATAACCTGACCAGACACGATATCCGACCAGTTGATACCCTTCTTGAGCATATGCATACGGACAAATCCTTGCACGTACTTTTGTCTACTTTCCAGAAAATTGAATAGGGTATGGTGCAAGAGCGTAGTCTTACCAGCGCCGCTTGGGCCAGTAATAACTGTAAAGGATCCCAAATTGATATCGAGTTTTTTGATATCCAGATTATGCATACTAGCTCCCCTTACCGTAAGGTAGTGATCTTTCAGCTTATGATTAAATGTTACATTCACTTTCTTTTCTCCTCTCATATATTGAGCAGTCAAGCAATCTGATTTGAGAAAATCAGCATAGGTACCATTGAAAATGACCTTGCCACCAAAATCCCCCGCTCCAGGACCTATTTCCACCACCCAGTCAGAAGCCTGTATGAATTCCTCATTGTGCTCCACTACCACAATAGTATTACCCATATCTTTAAGTGTGCCTATCGCTCTGATCACTTTTTGTATTTCATTGTCATCTAAACCAATCGTAGGTTCGTCTAACACATAGATAATGCCCGTCAACTTATTACCCAGTTGTTTTGCCAATCTCAATCTCTGTATTTCTCCGCCACTGAGCGTCTCCATGGCACGAGAAAGATTGAGGTATCACAATCACAAAGATTGAATCGTCCTACATCTTTCCAATAAAGGATTAAGTATCCTCTCGAGCAATAACTGTGGTTGGTCACTCGTAGTTTGGTATTTATCCAAAATTTCTATCAATTGCACGATAGGAACTTTTTGTAAATCAGCAATATTGTAAGAATGTGTATTTTTTAATGCCTGCTTTTTGGTATTCTTTGTTGACATAGTGTGTATATTTTTTATTGGGATAAACGTTTACAGGAGGGTAACTATTCATCTCAGATTATCAAATTTAATTACTATCCCCTTCATTATGGCGATCAAAGGATCTCAACTCAAACAAGAACATCTACCAATCATCAAAAGTCTCATCCCCGAACACGATCCACAGTACAGGACTCTTAGGTGATATATTGACCTATGCCTACTAGACAGCATCATGCCTTTTGAAGCTATCTCTGCTATGCCCGTATTTCAGACCTTCATCCACAAATACTCAGAGCAAATCATGAAGGAAATAAATCTAGAGCGCCAAATGAATATGCACTTTCATGAGGTCGATAGTGTCCATGATAATCATTATCTTAGTGATATCTTTAGTAAACTAGAGGACAATGCACTGTCTACCCAAAAAGCAGAGTACGTCAACATCAAACTCCGTGAAGCCAGTGGTATGCTCGAGTTCCCCACCAAGCGATCATTTGCCGATATACAGTTTTTTATCCAAGATCTCAAGCTGGTAAAAGATCCATCAAAGATAATCTGATGAATCAAAGATCACTTACGAAAAGAGGAATTATACGATAACAACGGCGACAAAACATATCGGGTATGATTATCCTTATGATCTAGAAAGATACTTTCTCTATCCATAGAGCACGATAGTCAAAAAAGCCAGCAGTGATTCAATGGCTTTCGTTATGAGTTGACCAACGACAGAGCTAAAATCATCAACGTCATGCGCCAACGATGATATTTTCATGATCATATCGGTGAAGCAATAGATATGATAGTAGACAAAAGTGAATACGATCCAGATGACGATATGGATATGGCACGATAAGAGGTATCTTGAAATAAGCGTCAAAATAACAATAATCCTGCCATCTCTTTAGCAGGATTTTTGATAATGAAACGCAATCAGTATACCCTCCTGACATTTTATGCATTCGTGAGCATACCCAATATCCAAGAACACATAGGGGAGCATGGCAGATTTTGTAGTGATATCGGCATGAAAGGCAGAATTTACATCTGACCTGAAGGGATTTCTGCAACATTGACGGGGAATCAAGGGCAAATTTCAGCTTATCAATTATACCTATCATCCAAGCCTTACTATCAAAACATCCCCGATATAGAGATCAAATCTACCAAGGTAGATCAATACTATTTTGACAAAATGATCTGTAAATATCGTGATGAGATCGTCGCTTTGGACTATCCTGTTACTCCTCAAGAAGTGGCTACCTATAGACAAGAAGCAAGCATAGGACAAGTCAAAAGCATCATTGATAATCGAGATACAGATATCGATATCCAGCTCGGCGTGGTAGGCAAAGAAATCCACATCAAGGGCAAGCCAAGTGATCATATTGTACTGCTAGATATGCGTAATAGTTACGAATACAAGCTTGGTCACTACAAGCACGCGATCCCATCGGGCACCGTCAATTTTCGCGAGATGAATAAGCTGATCGAGGCGTATAAAATAAGATTCGCAGGCAAACAGGTTATCATGTATTGTACTGGTGGCATCAGATGTGAAAAACTTGCTGTCATGTTGCACAAGCATGGTTTGGACAATTTCTATAGTATCGAATGAGGTATCGTAAAATATATAAACAGCTACAATGACGGAAATCGATTGGGGAATCTATACACCTTTGACGGCAGAGTAAGTACGCATGTAGGCGACAGCAAAACTCATACCACCATCGGACAATGCATCTACACAGGAGAGCTGACCGACAATATTCAAAACTGCCGCTACTCCCCTTGCAACGCTCGTATCATCTGCAAACCCTCAGCATATCGCAAGCATCTGTGATTTTGTTCCAAAGCTTGCTACGAGCATGCCAAGAAAGACCTCAGGGTCAAAAATGCCAGTTTTGATAAATGGGATTACCAGAAAATAAGAGATGAAATAAAAGCGGAAAAGCAAAAAAGCGGAAAGACTGAAGAGACAGAACAGGAATATAAAAAAATAATCTGAAACTTTCTTGATTCCAGATTATCATGCCTTACATGGACCCATCTTACCAGTCAAAAGGAAGAATATATCGATTGCGAGTGTTAGCGATTTGTGTTACTCAGCTGTTTGAGAATCCGCTACTACTGGATTGGTAAGCACTTGGTATTCATTATCTCCAAAAAATAAAGTACCTGGGATGCAATTCTGTCTATCTGCAGCGTAAGCCTCAGCAGTTGCATGACCTTTTCTGTAAGGACAATTGTATTCTACACCATCTTGATGTGCTTTTATGCAAAGATGATATCACAACTCATCTTCAGCTACGTACTGCAAACATCCCGCGACTTGTACTTTGCAGCGATCACAAGTGCCAGTCCATCTTCACTTATCTGTACTGGTAGGCAATCAAACCACCTTCACATCACTAACACCTGGTACTTCAAACGTCGTTACTTTCTCTTTGTTGTTCATAAGTCATATTGTACATAATAAATAATCAGAATCTACATCGTAGTCCCCTGCTAATAACAAAACGATATTTTTTGTCAATAAAAAAACCGGCGCTTGAGCCGGCTAAACAAGAGTACAACACTCCTGTTTGGTAATAGTGGATTAAAAACAGTAATAATGTGTGGATGGAGCGGATCAGGCGGCGGTCACAAACTTTTTGAGGTTCGCGACAACCGTAGTGATGCGGTCAACCATCGTTTGTTTGGCCTGATCATTGGCCGCCAGGTTGCCTTCAATTTGGGTCAGACCGGGAGCAAATCGGGCATCAATCTCACCAAGCCCCTTTTGGGCAGCTGCCAGTTTCTCGCGCTGCAATCGCAACGCTTCTTCGAGTTTTGCGATCTCATTGTTAGCATCGGTTGCGGCCGCAGTCAGACTCGCTTT
>JBAYVQ010000036.1:0-8975 GCA_041674565.1 Candidatus Absconditabacterales bacterium | reverse complement strand
GTAGATATTGTTACCTGTTGCACTTCAAGAATTGTATACAGTTACTGTGTAGGTAATCAGATCATATGTAAGTCATGTTGTTACGTTTGCTGTTTTTTCGACAATGTAGTTTGATGGTACTGGCGTGGGATTACAGGAATATCATTCAAATGCACTACACCTGACCTGACCCGTTTGGTACTCCGTACCCAGTTGTGACCCATAACCAATACAATCTGATGCTGTATTACAACAGTAGTGGGTGTTTTCTCTTCCGCTCATTACTGACCGCACAAGCGCTCCTGTGATTTGACAAATTCCTCATGTACCCGATCAGCCATCTATTTCTCAGTCTGCAAATGCTGTGTTTCCTTGGAAACGGATCGAGGATACGGTACCTGTATTTTGGCCATTACTCAAAAAATATTCGGATGTCAGAAGCTCAGAAAATCCAAACAGGAATACTGCAATCGTGAGTAGTAGTTTCAATACCTTCATACAGGTCGCGCAAAATAAGAGCTTTCTTATTATACACACGACTTGATAAGGCGCAAAATATAGCGGTGTTTAGTTATGTTTCGACTTTGTCTATCTTGACAACTTTGTTTTATGATTATTTACTGGTGACTCCTGTTGCACTAACGATACGGTCTATGATACTATTTATTTGCGTAATACATTGTTTAGTTTTTTGCTGGATATAGGAATTGTTGTATAGGTATCGTCCTCATACACCTCAGACTATTCCGATAATCCGTCATGCTGCAATGTCACTCGGTCGATGGATGGCTACGGCAACCCTTGCTATTCCCATAATAAGGCTGCAAACCAATAATGCTCGTGGTATGTACTTAGTGCCACCGCTGTAGCGCGACTTATTGTGTCGTCGTACCAGCATGGTCCCTACTGCGATAGCCATGCTTACTGTTGCATGGTCAGATGGGAATGAAATAGTAGGCACATGAGCTAAAATGAGTTGTAAACCTGGAAGTGATTCAGGTCTGTCTTTTCGTATCAGTTGTTGTATCAAAATAGTGATCATAGTGGCTACCGCAACGGAGCTTAGTATCTGTAACGATTGATGTTGGTAGTGAATGCGTTTGTGTTTTCGTCCATACACAAACAATACCACAAGCAAGATGGGGTAGGCAAATACAAATATATCCGCTAAAATTGTTGCTGTGTGAAACAAGGTCGCGTTGCCGCTTACTACGTGATTGAGTCAAGTCAATAGAGACTGTCACCAAGATGGCTCCGTAAGTTCAACAAGTCTAAACATCACATAGATAGTGCTAAATAGTAGCTATATCAGTAATAAAATGATGGAAATAATCAAAAAGATATTGATAATCTGACGATACTGCGCTTCCGAAATATACTTTTGGATATATACTCATACTGTGGCTCACAGGGCAATGAGTCAGAATCCAATGAGTATATCTGGTTGCCTGAGATTGTGCATAAATCAAAAACTGTTGTGCATAACCAAAAAAACGACATTCATCCCCAGAAAGTAGAGCGTAGAGAAATTGATTGCGTGTTTTTTACGTAGATGCTGAAACAGTACCAATAAAGCAACAAAAGGACCGTTGGTATTGTAGGCATACCCAAACATGCCAGCACCCAAGCCTAGCACTATGGTGATGAAGTAATCTTTGCTTTCTCGAACTTTGGAAGTGTATTTCGTGCTTGATAGTGGTTCTGACTCGTTGTTTCCAGAATATCGACTTACTAGCTGCCCTACGAGCACCAGTGCTGCTATGGCCCATCTTGCCATCTGATCACCTCGAGATAGTAAAGCTATTTTGCCTCCATAAATACCTATGAAACTCATGAACATAAATAAACCCAGGTGGATCCGTTTGCTATTTCGTGTGGGTTTATAGGTTTGTAGGGTCAGTCTCCCTCTCATAAACCTACCTATAAGCACTATTGTTCCTGTAAGTAATTTGTACGCAGCAATGATGGGGCTGATAGTTTTGATTGAGTGGAAAAGACTCATGATGGCATTCATAAACACTGCGCTGCCAAATCATGTTGCTCATTGCAGCAGTGCTCCCAGGAATATTGCTACAAAATCTCGTACTCCAAATTGTATCATAAGAACAAAAAAAACCAAATAATGGATCGGTGTTTGTGATAATGTACTATAATCTGATTATTTCGTATTTTACCAGTTTGTGCAAAATGGTATATTCTATAAGCTTTTCGTTTCTATTTTGTTGTGCGGATCAACTTTTAATTTCCAAGAAGATTATTTGTCTAATGCTGCCTTCGGATAGTCAATCCAGGACTAGATAGTCAAATCCTTTGCCAATAAATACCATATCTTTGACGTGATAGGGAAAATTTGGTAAGAGTGGAGCAAGTTGCTCTTTTGCGTGACCAAGGATGACCGCTTTGGAAGCTTTAATACTTGCTTGACGATCTTTGATGGTGTGCTTGACGCTTAGTATCTTTGCCAACAAAAAACCCACTACTAATCACACGATAATGCCTATGATGAGTAGCGAGTTTGTGGATTCCATATGATTTACTTAGCTGTTACATTAACGGTAAATTCTGTCATGATGCCTTCTCCATTGAAATTTATTTGATGAGCGCCGTGAGTATGGATGTCTGGCGTGTGTAGATACTCCGTATCAAGATCAACACCGTATTGACTAGAGATTTGTGCAGCGATGTCTTTGGCGTGTACCGCACCGTAGAGCTTGCCTTGTTCATTCGCTTCAGCAGTGATCGTCATCCCTTTGTCCTCAAGATCTTTGATAGCAACTTTCAGCTTATCTACAAATGTTTGATGAGTCTTGCGGTGTGCTTCCATCTTTGCTCTCAGATCGTTCAAGGTCCCAGCATCTGCAAATCTTGCGACTTGTTTAGGGAAGAGTACGTTTTTGGCATAACTAGGTCTTACGAGGACAACGTCATATTTTTTGCCCAAAGTTTTGAAATCTTGGAGGAGTAATACTTCTATTTTTCTCATTATAAGTGGAGTGAAAGAATGATAAATGGATGTATATTAGCTTTGTACTAAAATACCAGGACTCATAGTAGCGCTAAGGACAATTTTCTTGATAAGTTTTCCTTTGATAGCTGCAGGCTTGCTTGCGTCGATGCTTGCAATCAGTGTCTTGAGGTTGTCTTCCAGCTGAGTAGCAGAAAAAGAAACTTTACCGATACCTACGTGAATATTTCCTGTTTTATCAAGCTTATACTCTACTCTACCTTTTTGGATTTCTTCTATGGTACCAGATATGTCATTGGTGATTGTTCCTGTTTTTGGGGATGGCATAAGACCTTTTGGTCCAAGCGCTTTAGCTACTTTGGCAAGATCCTTGATCATTGCTTGCGTAGTCACCATGATATCAAACTCAAATTTACCTTCTTCGATATCCTTGATAAGATTTGCATTGCCTACGATAGTAGCACCAGCTTTTCTCGCTTCATCAAACAGATCATCGCTCACGAATGCAGCAATTCTCAATTTTTTACCAGTACCGTGTGGTAGCACGACAGTGCCTCTTACCATCTGGTCGTTGTACTTTGGATCCGCATATGTTTTGATAGCGACATCCACTGATCCATCAAATTTGCTGTAACTTACTTGCTTAACGAGCTCCGCTGCTTCGCTCAAGGTATATACTCTACCTTTTTCAATAAGCTTTGTTTTTTCTTTAAATTTTTTGTTCATAATAAGATAATAATCTGAATAAATACGGTAGTAGCGACATATATATGATCTGTCTTCCGATACTGTTTTGATTGGTATTATGTTTTCTTTGTATTTCCTAGATTTCCTTTGAGTAGGGCAAGATTTGCTATATTGTTTTTGGGTTTCCCCTTTGTATCTTTTTGCTCTCACAACAACTGTGCAATATCGTGTGCGCTAACAACGAATGTTCTTTCCACAAGAGCCACTCCTCAGTGCTGCGAAATGATTTCTGGTTTTCATGCCTCGTGCAGAGTAATCCCTCTTGCCTTCTCTTCGGGAGATTTTATGAGATAGTCTGCTCTTCGTTTCTCCATGAATTGGTTTATGGTATTTAAAACACTAAACTAATTCGTTACTTCGATACCCAATGACTTAGCGGTACCGAGTAATGATTTGACGATAGCGTCCATGTCTTCTGTGTTCATCACTGGCTTTTTAATCTCAGCGATCTCGTGAAGTGCTGCCATAGTGATCTTACCTGATTTTACTTTGTTTGGCGTATTACTACCTTTTTTGATGCCTGCCTTAGACAAGATCAAATGACTAGTGATAGGTGGCAACAACTCGAAGTCGAACGACTTGTCGATGTACACCCTTACCAATGCTGGTACTTTTACGTCTCACCATTTTTGTTGAAGATCTCTGGTACGATCATTAAACTCTTTCATGAAAATACCGATTGGTACTCCATTTTGACCCATAGTAGGTCCTAGCGGTGGCTTTGGTGAAGCGTTACCCGCTGATGCGTAAACGATAAATTGTTTTGAGATTTTTTTAGCTGCCATTCGGTATTATCTACAATATAAATAGTTTGTACCATCCATACTGACGTTTTACGAATCAATGTTTTACTGAAAAACTGATTGATATGAACAAACGAAGTGATGATAAGGTAATTGAATAATTATTTGACAATGTATTTCAAATCATTTTGGTTGAATTTGAGGTCTACAAAGTTATCAGATTATCATATCTATTTACATGTTATAATACGATCCATATGGTAAGGATAGACGTAAGTGAGGCAAAAAGAGGAGTAGTGCTTGATATAGATGGTACTTTGTACAGAGTGTCTGACACGGGGCACACACATACTGGAAGAGGTGGTGCGACCTATAACCTCAAAGCAAAAAATGTAGTAACTGGAGCAAACAATACATTCACCTACAAGTCTGGCACCATGCTGGAAAATGCCACCTTGAACACCATGAATGCTACTTATTTGTACACTGATGGGTCTAGCTATAGCTTCATGATCAATGATACTGGTGAAATAGTAGAAATAAGCTGAGATGATTTGGGTGATGGGGCTAACTACCTCAAGGAAAACTTGAATTGCTTTGTCCAAATATACGACGACAACGTCATTGGTATGGTCTTGCCAAACGTCATAACATACACAATTGCTCATACATTACCTGGAGATAAAGGCAATAGGGCTACTGCTGGCACAAAAGAAGCTACACTCGAAAATGGTCTCATTATACAAGTCGCTTCTCACAAATCAGAAGGTGACGAAGTTAGCGTAAATACCGTTAGTGGTACTGTGGTGTAATCCATACTAGCATACAGCTTTTTATTTCATCTATTCATATTGACATCTTATTTTATTTGTTTATAGAATACTGTTTCTGCACAAAACAGAAATCTCATATAAGGTATGGTAAGTATTTTATTCACTTTCGTTTTCACTATTGCCTCCGTTGTTGCGGGGTACAATAGGCGATCTATATTTAAGATCAACCTGGTGCAAACTATTTTGATTATGATCATTGGTTGCTTTGGCCAAGCGGATAAACTCGCTGCTTATGATGGTCTTTCGATCTGGATAGTGTTGGCGGGGTTATTCATTGTGGTTTGGGTACTGGTGTATATTGTCAACAAGCTGTGCTGGTTTGTTGGTCGTATTATCCGCTGGATGGTAGATTGAGCATATACTGTTGCTTGTGCTGCGTCGTCTGTATCCTAGATAGAAAAAAAATGATTAGAACTATGTATTAGCCGAGCTCGATGTATGTCGTCTGAGTGAGGCTTTTTTTGTTACTACGCCACTCCCAGAAGTTGTTGTATAAGTTCTTTCTTGGCATCAATGGATTGCTGTAGCTTTTGTAAGTCAGACGCCATAATACATCTGCTGAGTTGCATACGTAGAGAAAATATATCCAAAAATCATACTCCATGTTCTTGTAGTTGTGTAATCTGATTATTGAGTAATTCTTTCTGGTTATCAAAATCTGCTTTTTTCATCATAAAGCGTGGGTATGTATTAAAACAACAAAAATGAGTCTGAATTAATCTCCGTCAAACTCACTAATAAGATAGAGTGTCGCAAGACCGTGTATGAGGAGCACGAGCGGTATGTATTGGATGAGATTGTACAAGAGTGGATACTGTAAGAAATACTTTGCTATGTTTACTACTTGTGCATAATCAATAATTTGTATGCCTCGCACCGCAATAGCTATGGTCAACAGCACGCTTACTACTGTCATGATAACCATCACCGCCATGATACCTGACTTTGGTAGAGGCATATGACTAGTTTCTACGTGTATTTTTGTTTTGGTAAGGAGTATGATCAGCAGTATCAAGTAAAATACCAATATAATACCTGTCTTGCCCGTCACCAAAAACGTCTGCAGCTGTGAATAACTAGCATTAGGATTGTTGATCTGCATGGTGTTGATGTAGTTGATTGCAAGGGATATGACATTATTTACTGCCAAACAAATAACTCATAAGATGTAATTTCCTACTACTACCTTGGCCATTTTATCAATACCGATAGCGACAGCAAAAATACAAATAACTCAGACGATACCAAGCAGAAAATAGTTGAAGTTGGTTAGCGTATCCAGCATTGGGAATAGGATCTGTAAATCATAAATTACTCTGTTACATAATGAATAATCTGATATTTGCAAGCTACAAG
This sequence comes from Candidatus Absconditabacterales bacterium, assembly GCA_041674565.1. Classification (GTDB taxonomy): domain Bacteria; phylum Patescibacteriota; class Gracilibacteria; order Absconditabacterales; family Absconditicoccaceae; genus CALMFT01. The sequence continues at coordinate 2,352 of JBAYVQ010000036.1, read as the reverse complement.
CGCTTATAAGCCTGTTGACATTGATTGACATTGATTTCAAAATTTCTATTATAGCAGGTACGATATGTTGGTGCTATGTTATAGCGATGCCAGTATTCAATTGTTGTTTCAGATTATTTTATCTTTTGTAAGGAATGTGATATGTTTGATTTTGATCCTAAGAAGGACTACTATAAGTTACTTGGTGTAGCGGAAAACGCGACAGATGATGAGATAAAAAAGGCATTTAGAAAACTTGCTATGAAACATCATCCCGACAAGTGAGGTGACGCGGAGAAGTTTAAAGAGATCAATGAAGCCAATATGGTGCTTTCTGATAAACAAAAAAGAATGCAGTATGACGGTGCTAGGAAGTGAGGATTTGGGGGAGCTGGATGATTCGGTGGTGGTTGATGATTTGGTCAAGGTGGATTCCAGGTGGATTTTGGTCAAGGTGGATTCTGATGATTTGGTGACTTGGGAGACATCATCGAACAATTTATGGGAGGTATGTGATGATGAGGGTTTAGCAATAGGCCGAGAAAAGGCAGTGATCTCAAACTACAACTCAGTGTAACTTTTGAAGAGGCATATCACGGTATAGAAAAGACATTTGATTATACGATACAGGTGCAAGACGGGCAATACCTCAAGGATCAAAAAAAATCTATCACGGTGAAGGTTCCCAAAGGTATCGAGGATGGTCAATATATTAGATATACTGGTATGGGCAATGGGGGTATTTATGAGGGTCCCGATGGTGATCTATACGTGAGAATTAGTATCCAAAAACACAAATTGCGACACAGAAGCGGTGACGATATCGTGGTAAAAATGCCAGTAGATATCTTCCAGTTGATACTTGGCGGGCTATTGTTGGTAGATCATCCCGAAGGAAAAGTAGAAGTAAAGATACCAAAAGGTACCCAGCCACAAGACGTCTTGAGGGTGAAAAATAAGTGATTTGGTAAAGGAGGATTTTTTGATAAGCGTGGTGATTTACTTGTCCATTTGATAGTAAAAATGCCAGAAGGGATGAAGTCCGCACAAGAAAAGTTATGGAAGGAGCTACAAAAGAGTTATAAATAGTTACCAATATTTTGTCTCAGTTTTTTCAGTCGATTTCGTAAAACACATAGTTACATACCTGTCTGTGCGTCCTGCAAACGCTCGGTGCCTTACTATCTATGTGTGATAAATAAAAAGTTTGTCAATCTCTTGAGTAGTACAAGTGTACTACTTCTTGATTTTGTATTTTTTTTTCGTATTCACGTGACGCTCAGCTTATTGATATATTTGAAATAATCTGACGAACGATAGTAGGTACCTTTGTTTTATACTCTAAGCATATAATGTTATGGCGAAAGCAGCAGTAGTGGAAAAAGTAAATGAGAAAATCAGTGAAGCCCTTAAATCAATCAAGAAACAGTTCGGAGATGAATCTGTCATGATCATGGGAGAGGGTAGTACAAGAAATGTGGTGACACGTCATTCTGGTGCTTACTCGTTGGATCTAGTATTGGGTGGTGGTTACCCTATGGGTAGAGCTATCGAGATCTATGGACCAGAATCATCTGGTAAGACAACTATTTGTCTTTTGGCGATGGCTGCCATGCAAGCGGAAGGATGAGTATGCGCATTTGTGGATGCCGAGCATGCCTTCGATCCACAGTATGCCAAAAAACTTTGAGTGAATACAGACAAACTTATCTTGTGCCAGCCTGACTATGGAGAGCAAGCACTGAGTATTGTGGAGGAGTTGGCGAAGACAGGTGAAATACATCTTATTGTAGTAGATTCGGTAGCAGCGCTTGTGCCCAAGGCGGAAGTAGAGTGAGATATGGGCGATAGTCATATGGGTCTACAAGCGCGTATGATGTCTCAGGGGCTCAGGAAACTGACTCCTATTTTGAGTAAGACGGGTACGACTGTTGTCTTCATTAACCAATTGAGACAAAAAATTGGTGTCATGTTTGGTAATCCAGAAGTAACAACTGGTGGGACCGCACTCAAGTTTTATGCGAGTCAAAGATTGGAGATCAGAAAAGGAGACAAGATTGAGATCAACAAAGAACAAGTAGGATATTATGCAAGAGTAAAAGTGGTAAAAAATAAAATTTTCCCTCCCTACAAATCCACCGAGATACCGTTTATTTTCAATGAAGGCGTAGATATCACTGCAGATATATTGGATACATCGTTGCTCTTGGGTCTTATCGAAAAAAATGGTGCATTTTATACCATCGATAGTCAAAAGTTTCAAGGAAAAGAAAGAGCTTGTCAGTACCTTATCTCCAACACTAAGACTTGTAACATGCTCAAGGAAAAAATCCGCGCAGCTATTGCTGACGTAAGGACAGGTAAAAAAGCGGT
>JBAYVQ010000035.1:0-9364 GCA_041674565.1 Candidatus Absconditabacterales bacterium | reverse complement strand
TGGATCACATATTGTACGGATCGAATCAGTGCCAAGGACTATTTTGAGAGATTGGATCGCTCTGAGTGATGTAGTGATTTTACCATCGCGTGCCGAGTGATTTGGTTTTGCGGTAGCCGAGGTGTGTGCTTTGGGAGCCCGTCTCGTTACTACCAATGTGGCCTCTATACCTGAGGTAGTTCATGGTAAGGTTGGATTTGCAGAACCAGGAAATATAGATGATATTGCTACAAAACTAGTAAATATGCGCCATGAAAGATATGAAATAATCTGAAAAAGAAAATTTGAGCGAAGCTTGTGCGTGAAAGCTACGCAAGCTATTTATATGGACTTACTGCATACATCATGAAAATAGCAATGTTGAGTGAAGGATGGGATCCTATCTTGGGTTGAGGTCAACTCTACGCTAAGTATCTATCCGAATATCTGATCCAATTGCACGGTAGCACGGTGGATGTGTTTACTAGAAGTGTAGTGGTAGATGGCAAGATATTTGATAAGGATGAGGTATTTATGGATGGCAAATTGAAGGTGCGAAGAGTGGGTCCTGCGGCGCCATTTTTTGCGATGTTTTCGAGAGTCCTGTGTCTCATCACTACGACATGGTTTTTATATTGGAAAGCAAGGAAGGAGCGCTATGACATATTGCATGCGCACGCTCTGCTAGCATGATTACCTGCTGCTATCGTTGGTCGATTGCTGAATATACCTACGGTGTACACTGTTCACGGTAGTATGCACTTAGATGTCGATAAGAGGAATATGTTTTACTACGCAGAAAAGTTTCTTATTACTCAGTTACGTTATGATTGTGAGATATCTGTATCAAGCAGAGTGCTGGATTATCCCAATCGCAATAAAAATGTAGTGATTATTCATCCTGGTATCAATGTGCATAGATTCCATCGTGAACAACAACCTGAGAAATACCCAGGTCTCAACTTCTTGTTTGTAGGCAGATTGGATCGACAAAAGGGCTTGGAATTTTTGGTTCAGGCTATTGCAAATATAGATAGAGAGTTACTCAAACGTTATGATGTGCACTTCAATATTGTGGGTGACGGATGATTGCGTGACAAACTACAAGATATGATCGCGACTCACAATTTGCATGATCATATTGTTTTATTGGGTTCAAAGACTGGAGAACCTCTGATCCAAGAGTATAAGAAAAACCATATTTTTGTGCTTCCGTCGCTTGCTGAAGGACAGCCTATTGTTATCCCAGAGGCGTATACGTGTGGCTTGCCAGTCATTGGTACAGGCGTGTGAGACGTGAAATCCTTGGTAGATCAAGAAACTGGCATCTTGTGCGATCCAGGTGATGCAATCCAGCTACAAGCAGCAATTGAGGCTTTTATCTATATGGACGAAGCTCAGAGAAATCGTTTGGCGGCCAATGGTTATGAAAGAGTCTTGGCGGAATATACTCGAGAAAGTGTTTCCACTGCTGTGTATAGCGAATACAAAAAACTATCTAAGAACAAATAATATAACTCAGGTTATTTTTATTCAATTTAATTATCATTACTGCTACTGATGCAATTCACTGGAGAAAGAGTAGAAGAAAAGCAACGAAAATTTGATCTGAGATTTGCTGATCATCTCGCTAGGTATGATTTGGCAAAACCGCTTTGTAAAGATAAAGTTGTACTCGATATAGCATGCGGTACGGGTTATGGCACAAGCATCTTGGCCCAAGTAGCCCAAACCATTGACGGCGTAGATATTGATAAGGATGCCATAGAGCTAGCTAAAAAAAGTTACGTAAAATCTAATCTTACCTACACTGTGGGAGATGGTACTACTATACCGTTTGAAGACAATATGTTTGATGTAGTGATTTCATTTGAAACCATTGAACATATCGTGGAGTACCACAATTTCTTGAAGGAGATAAAAAGAGTGCTGAAACCAGGTGGCGTGTTATTGATGTCTACACCAAACTACAAAGGAGAGTTGGTTAAAAACACCTATCACGTCACCAACTTTGATACTAACACATTTGTCGGCTCGGTAAAACAACATTTTGACGTACAGTCAGTGATGTATCAAGGTAAGCACTTCTATCCTTTACCAGGCAGAGGACTGGTAGAATGACTATTTAATATACGCAGAGATGTGGCAATAAGGACACACAAGCCTGCTTTTGAACACCACGTGACAATTATTCAGGCTGTAAAATCTTTATAACGATATAGCAACTCGTTTTGTAAATAAAATAACATATGGCAATTGCATACTGTGCAATTGCTTTTTTGTGTAAACAGGATAATTGATGGCTTGTTGAAGTACCTTGGACAATTCTTATATGTCGTTTTATTTTGTGTTGTCAGCAATGGTTGACAGAAAAGTATGTTGGACAATTCTTATATGTCGGTGTGTTTGTCCTTATTTTGGCTTTGTAGGCACTTCGTATGAGTGTTATTGTGTGAATTATTTTTTTATATATATAAACACTATGTTATGCAGAAAGTGGTGATTACAGGCTGAATCGGCTACATTGGCACAGAGCTATGTAGGTTGTACTCTGGCGAGTCGAGATTCAAGAAAGTTGTCGTGATAGACAATAGATTTATATCCGAAAGGGTGAGAGAGTTGAGATCACGAGGTATTGAATTCATCCATGGTGATATTATGGACGAAACTCTTATGGCCAGTGTATTGGGAGATGCTGATGTAGTTCATCATCTTGCAGGTGTTACCGATGTAGCGTACACCAAGACAGAATCTGGATCAGAAAAGGATAAGCTGATTTCTGACGTAGGCATCAACGGTACAAGAAATATTATCAAATATACTCCTGCACACTGTAAAATCATATTCCCATCAACGCATGTGGTATATGAATGATTTGATAAAGCGGTGTTTGATATTACTGAAGATGTAGAACCTACGCCGACGTTGACGTATTCGCTGGGTAAGGTGCAATCTGAAAAAGATTTTGTGGAGTCAGACAAGAACTTCGTTATTCTCAGATTATGATCAAATTATTGATATTCCAATGACACAGCGCGTATCAATATTATGCCAAATCTATTTTCCAAAATAGCATCTCAAAATGGTACTATCAAGATGTTTTCTGGGGGAGTACAATACAAAAGTCTAGTCTCTGTGTTTGATGTGGCAAGATGTTGTAAGTTTATGGCGGATCGCGATTTCAATAGACAGATATATCATTGTACCAATGAAGTAATGACCGTAAGGCAGGTTGCTGAGCTATGCAAAGAGTTTAACCCTAAGCTTACTCTTACATCGACTGATGATGAAATACCAAACGTAGGTTATACCTTGTCCAACAAAAAATTACTTGCTACTGGATTTCAGTTCAGGTACAACGTAAGAGATAGTATCCAGCAAATGATCAAGAACTGGTCTGTAGCACAAAAGAATCCAGACCTAGAATACATCGAGCAAGGGACAAAAGATTTTATAGACTATAGGGGTAAGATTAGCAATTATGAACTGACGGAACCTATCAACTGGATCGGATATATTGAATCCAAGACTGGCGTCATGAGAGCAAACCACTACCATCCAGTGCAAGAACAAAAGGTATTGCTTATTAGTGGAGAGTACGTATCGGTACATCAAGACCTTGCTGAACCAAATGCACCACTGATTACTCAATTGGCCCAACCAGGCGATATGATCGTTACCAAGCCAAACGTTGCTCATACTATGGTATTTACGAAAGATTCCGTATTGCTCAATTTGGTAAGATGAGAAAGAGAACACGAAAACTTTGGTGAACATACAGTACCAAGTGTCATTGTCGATGAAACCCTAAGAAAGATATTGGTAGAACACTACAAAAAAGAATGCAGATGATGCGGTAATACAAAACTCAAGAAAGTTGTTTCGTTGGGTATGTCACCTTTGGCAAACAACCTTTTGGAAAGCGTCGACCAAAAGGCCGAGATGTTTCCACTAGAGATGGATTATTGTCCAAAATGTCACAACTGCCAGCTATCGGTAGTAGTGCCTCCGCAGAAGATGTTTGATAATTACTTGTATGTTTCCTCTACGGCAAAGTCATTTAGAGATCATTTTGAGAACGCGGCTATACAGTACATCAATCAATTTCACTTGGATAACAGCTCGTTGGTGGTTGATATTGGCTCCAATGATGGTATCTTTCTTAAACCTTTACAGGAAAAGGGCATAAGAGTGCTGGGCGTAGAGCCTGCCAAAAATGTTTGTGATATTGCTAACAATAACGGCATAGAGACTATCCATGGATATTTCAATGCTGCTGTCGTAGACCGTATTATTGAATCCAAAGGAAAAGCAAGTGTGGTAGCTGCCTCCAATGTATTTGCTCACGCCGATGGACTGAAAGACATAGCTCATCAAACTTTCAGATTACTCAAGGAAGATGGTACTTTTATTGTGGAAGTTCAATACCTATTGGATACTATCAAAGATCTAACGTTTGATAATATTTATCACGAGCACGTCAATTATTGGTCTGTGACATCCATCAACAACTTTTTCAATACTTTGTGAATGTCTCTAGTAAAAGTAGAGCATATCAATACTCATGGTGGATCCATCAGAGTGTATGTGCAGAGACAGGGTTATCCCATTGATGCTAGTGTTCCTCAATTCTTGAAGCAAGAGAGAGAGTTTGGATTATTGGAATTTGATACCTATAGAGAGTTTGCAGCAAGGATAGAAAAAATAAAAAGAAATATCAATAATAATCTGAAATATTTGAAATCCAAATATGGTAGTATGGTCGGATATGGCTCACCTGCAAAGGCAACCACTGCGCTCAACTACTATGGCATTTCTACTGATATATTGGATTATATTGTAGAAGATAATGCACTCAAACACAACAAAGTACTTCCTGGTGTGAATATCCCTATCAAGAGTAAAGATGCTTTGGCTAGTAATAAGCCTGGTGCTATCCTCATCCTTGCGTGGAATTTTGCTGAAGATATCATCAAGAACAACCAAGCTTTGGTAGATGCGGGCATTACCTTTATTAACATCAAAGATCTAGGTGAAGACTTGATGGATGAGGCTCTCACTAAAGTGGATATTGGAGCCAAATTTGAAGAAGTAAGGCATACTGCCTAATTAGTGCTTATATAAAAAATGGAGCGTATGCTCCATTTTTTTGTCCTGTATATGTTAGTGGATATTCATCAGTTTCAGAGTATCTTTTATATATACTAATGGTATGTGCATGTCTTGATCCATTTCTATCTTACTAGGGTCTTTTTGCACATTTCCTACGATATAAGCATACTCTAACTGACATGCGTTGCACAGAGCATAAATGTGTCATTTGATGGTGTCCTCATGCTGTAGCTCGATAACGGTTGTACCAGGACGGCAAAAGATAGTATTGATTAGTCCAGCACCGTGCGGACCTATAACAACTTCGGCGCGATTGAATAAGTCGGCCTGTTCCTTTACGGACATTTGGTCGAGCACCACTCTTTCAAATCCCAGTGGTTCGAGATAGGCTAGCAACTCTTTTTCGTTAATTATTTTCCTGTTGGTAACTCTAGAGATAAATATTCTTTTGGCATTGGGTTGTTTCAATATAGACTCTGATACGAAGGTAGACTGTAGGAAGTCGATAGTTCGTTGTGGTACGTTACCAAGTAATGTTGGAGTGCTTGCCACAAGCAGATTTTTTGCTTCAATACGAGAAGTTTCATCTAATATGATGATCTTTTCTTTGGATATACCCAGTAGCTCAAGTGACTCTCTATTGTATTTGGAGTGGTAGTCCGTCGCGTAGGCGTCTATAGCGATACCAGATTTTTGGAAAAGATGAAATTTCGGCAAAGCATACAAAATCCAATGTCGATAATTTTTGAACGAGTCGTTACTTGATAATAATGCGATAGTCTGATCTTTTTTGTGGAATGCTCACAGGTATAGTTGGTAAGTATACGGATTGCCATACAAGTCACTATCGCGATATCGTGAACCATCTCGCAATATCTTGTAATCTGGACTAACATTGGTGTAGGTGCCAACGATTTTCCCTCCTGGGATGTTCGCAACAAATTGTTCGTACTGCGGCTCTTGAGTATACCTGGTTACTTCGGGATGCGGCTTATCGTGTACTATGGTTTGCGGTGCTTTGTGTACATGAGTACGATGTGTGTCATACAATTTGTGGTATTCTGCTTTTGGTGTGTGATGTATGTTATAGCGTTTGCACCATTGTTTCGTAGACTTGTTCCAAATAGCTGGCGGGCCTACGAACCATCCTCCAAATGAAAATATCCTTACGACACGAATGAGATGATTGTATACTTTTGCGAAAAACACGATAATACTTCGGATTATTTTTGATTTGAGATATTGTAGAATAAGCTGCTTGATTTTCCTGGTCATTATTTGATAGACAAGAGTGTAAAATAAACTTTGCAAAGTTTGTTGAGTAACTTCATTGTTCGTATCTGATATTGTGGTATCTGCAGGAAGTAAGTATTTTCAAATGTTGTGCGTGATAGTTGATTTATGAAGCTACGATATGATATTGTTTGTGTACTTTGTACTATTTTTTTCTGTGCCTGTATTTGTGTCCTATGCTTGATACACCAGACAAGGCCTTTGTATAGCCCCTTCAATCTTGTTTGTCGACTGCCGCTTGCTATTTTTACTCATTGATAGAGGAGGTAGATAGGAAATAGTTTGATAGCGTTGGTAGTGCTGTGAAATAAAAATATATTGATAAGCTGATTTTTAGCTCCATGGAAGGCCTTGAGTAAGCTCACTTTTTTGCCAAAACTTCCTGACCCAAAATGCTGCACGATAGATGTAGTGCAAATCCCAAGCTTGTATCACTGCAATAGTATACAAAAAGAAAGATAGGTGTCTTCTCCATAGGCAAAATAAAATGCTGGAAAGGGCTCTGTCATGAGAGTTTTTTTGTATAGCACGCTGCATCAACCCAATCAAGTAGTATGGATCAGATTATTGTCTATTTCTTCTTGTGATATGTTTTTGAACACAGGCTCCATCACATAGTTATTGTGACCCACTTTTTTTTGATGAAAAAATATATCTTTGGTTTGATCCTCGTATCATTTGTCCAATATGAGGCTTCATACGGCCCCTAGTTCGGGACGAGACTCGATACAAGTAACTAGCTCTTGCAGCCGATCTTTATCCACAATGGTGTCGTTGTTTAGTAAACAAATATACTTGGAGTCTTGAGATGCGTGACTAACTCCTATATTGTTTCATTGTGCGAATCCATCATTGTATGGATTTACGATGATTTTTATGATCCCACCTTGAATATGATGAGCGTACTCTTGTTGCACTTGTGCCAAGGAGTTATCACTCGAAGCATTATCTACAAAGATGATCTCGTATGAAGGGTAAGATTGCTCTAGTATGGAATCAATGCAGTCTTTGTTGAACCTGAGACCGTTATAGTTGAGAAGTATGATGGATACCGTAGCGTGCATTATTTGATTACTTCAAGCAAGTAGTGAATTTCAGCGCTGGGGAAGATATACGCGAAAAATCTTTCGTAGACTCTAGGAAAGAGATTGATGAAAAAATCAGGTATCCAGTTGATCGGAGCTGATCTGAGGAATACTTTTCTGTTCCAGAAAAAGTGTATCCTGTATGATTTGACTGCTATCTTTGCATTGTGATTGTAGGGGAAATCTGGATGGAAGTATGCGAAGGTTCCCGTAGTGAATCATCTTTTGTGGGTGTAATCTGCTCGAGTGCCTGGGTTGCTAAAATAAGGTACTATGACTTTTATCTGAGCTCCTGATTTACATATCCTGGTAAGTTCTTCCATGACTTGTCCAAGATCAGTTACGTGCTCCAGAACGTGTGCTGAGTATACTTCATCTAGAGAGTTTTCATCAAATGGATAGGGGAAATTGTCTAAGTCAAATACCAAATCCACTCATGGAAACTTAATAATATCCTGGTTTATGTATCCAGGCTTTGCATCAGATCAGCATCACAAATGAAGTTTTTTAGACATGGGAGTATATAAAGATAATAAGACTGCTGTATGTTACGAAGGGTTGAGTACTTTCTTACTAAGCTCAGTGCTGGTGTCCAACACGATGCCAGAGTCGTTATATCGCTTTTGTTCATCAAGCGCATGTCTTTTGGTAGCGATATAGACAGCATCCGTTGAGAAAAAAAGATTGATATACTTACACGCCTCAAATAGTTTGTTGAGTATCATACCTAAGATAGTTACTTTGGTAGAACTGAGTGGGGTAGTAGCGTACATCTGGCGTACCTGAAATCCTTTCCTTTGGAATAGCCCCAGTACTTGAAATACCGTAGGTACTCCTATGTGGCTATAACGATAATGAAACTCTGCTTCAAAAATATGATCTTGTTTGCGAAACCATGTGTAGACGCCATACAAACCCTTGAACATTGCCGATCCATTTGGACAAGTGACCCCGATGATTCCACCTTTCTTGAGTATGCGATTGAAATTTGCAAAAAAGACTTCCTGTTCAGAGGTTCGCAGATGTTCGATAACTTCGCAACATAAAATGATATCATATTTTTCGGCATTTGCTTGTGTATCAAACGTCAAGAATGATTCCTCGATGTAGTTTATTTTACTTTGTTTACCGATGTCTGATCCTTCCAAGTGGTGGACAGTATTGTAAAAATCAGTAGTAGGATCAAGTACATCTACATCTATTGTTGCATCGGGATAGTATATACTTGCCAACTTCCTTAGTAGCATGTCGTCATATCCATATCATCCACCTATATCACATACTTTAAAGTGTTTCTTATTGCTGTGTTTGATATGTTGCAGTATATTTGTGATGATGCGATATTTGCTGACGTAGTACCAGAGCTCATTTTTGAGGTGCAAGTCATTTGGATAAATCTCATGATAGTATCTATAGAAGTCCAACAAAAACATAAGATGCTATAGGAAAGTAAACAAGATAGGGATAATTTATAATCTGATTCGTTCTGAGGGCACTGTATTGGCGTACTCCATAGTCTGGTGCCGTCTCATGGGCGCAATGACTATTTTTTCTGGATTATTATTGAGTCGCGCTCACCACCAAGAAAAACTACTATTGGCTATAATGTTATGCTTGCAGTGCGACATAAGCACCATATCTTTGTATGCATTTTCGCCCTTGTTTCAATCTATAAAATGGCTTTTGTCTCCTGTTTTCAGATTATCTTTACATCGTTGAATATCATTGGAAAATATGAAAAAAGTAGGGTTTTGTACTTTGCTTTTGATGAATTCTATAGCGTTCTCGTAATATGTCTTGTCGCAAATACCACCGAGGGCAGAGCCCACATAATCTCCTCTTCTGACATGGAGACCGATAGAATTGGTTTGCTCCATTTCTCTCACTATAGCTGC
>JBAYVQ010000034.1:0-9395 GCA_041674565.1 Candidatus Absconditabacterales bacterium | reverse complement strand
CCTGTCACCAAAATTGTTTTCATTGCGTAGTTTTCGTGATGTAAATAGTATCTTTAACTGAAAAATCTATATTTGAAGAGTGTCTTAATAGCCATCCATCCATCTCGCAATTTTATCTTTTTGCCTTGTGCTACTGGGCGAGGGTAGTATCTAATGGGGATCTCTCCATATTTGTATCATTTTTTCAGCAGAGTCATTGTGATTGCTGGTTCTCGATCAAAATTGTTCTCTGGGATCGCCACGAGATATTTTTTCAATTTGCTGGTGAATACCTTATAGCAGGTTGGCTCATCAGTCACCAAAGATCCTCACAATACCGACGTCAGCAGTGACACCGCCAAACCACCCAATAAAAATCCAAATGTCGAGTATCTCGCTCCAAATGCAATATACCCGCGAGTGCGGCTGCCATAAATGAAATCAAGTTTATCTTTCTCTAGTTTCTGAATAAGAGGGATGTAATCCGATGGATCGTACTCTAGATCTGCATCCTGTATGATTAAGACATCTCAACTTGCCAAAGCGAAACCATTTTTGAGAGCTAGTCATTTGGTATTGGAGTTATCGGGTTGTCTCTCTTGATAGAGATATTTAATGTGTTGATCTGGATGTTGATTGATAAAGTTTTGGATAATATCTGCACTCTTGTCTTTGCTTCCATCGTTGACGATGATAATTTCTTTTTCATAATTTATATTGCTCAAATCCACTTCGTGAACCTTTTGTAATAGCTTGCCCACAAATCTTTCTTCGTTGTACACGGGTATGACTACGGAGAGTTTTTTCATGCTTGTTTAAAATTAAAAAAGTAATTCATAACAAAATTTCGTACAAATACCACTGCTTTCGCAATGACAGACCCTCGCATATAGTGTACTCACAAATGTTCCACTGCTCATGTTAATACAAACAGGTTGATGATGAGTCAGATAAGCTGAAAAATCAAAAACCAAACCATTTGCATGAAGTATTGTTTGTGTTTGTTCTGAAATGTTACGTATTTTTGCAGAAAGAATCCCACAAAAAAACTGATAACAAAAGAAAAAACTTGAGAATATACGTAATAGATGCCGACAATATCCGTGAATATATACAGAAACAAGAGATCTACTCCTGCTGCAATTGCTCCACCTATAGCATATTTACTTATTTTTAGGAGTAGTGGCAGTAACGCTGTGATACGCTTCATAACAAATTCAAAAGTAAAAACACAAGATCATAAATGCTGCGGTATATGTTCTGTTTACGGTAGTCTGATCCATGACAAATTTGTAATTTTCTGTAAACAGGAAGGCTGCAGTAAACAAGGCAAAGATAACGATGCTGGCGACGATAGGGAAAATGGGATTCCGTTTTGGTTGTTTTCTGTCTATCAGTATATATCACATAAACAACATGAGCCCCACGATAACTAGTATGATGTTGTAATTATTTTCCTGGAAGAATAGTCACTTAAACTGAGAAAATATTTCTCGGTGCACTGTACTATCAATGCCAACTCCAGAGGCATCTCACTGTGCTTGATTGAAACCAAGATCATAGTATTGCTTGAGTCACAAAAATGGCAATAAAAATAACACGATACCTCCTACTATCAACCCGATTGCTTTCTTACTGCTGATGACTTGCTTTCGTATGTGCTGCAATTGTCATTTGAGGAGTATGGTGATCACAAATCCTAGCGCTATGCCTGGCATGTAAATCACAAATCCATCATTTTTCACATAACTGAGAAACCATAAGAAAAACGAACCAAGTATCAGATTATCTATATGTTCTGTCTCAAGATATTCATACAAAAACCAAATAGCTATGATAGAGTAGTACACTGATGGTAGTTCATGATACCCATCAATAGCATGCCAAAAGACTAATGGCAATCCGCACATAAGTGCAGCAGGGATGATGCTATGCAACGCATTCTTTGTTTTTTCAAATGTTAATACGTAGGAGAAGATGAGTATAAAGAGCAGTCCAAGTCGTTGAAACATATCGCTATATATATCATACCATCATCACATAAAATCACTGACTACCGCTTTATAGATAGGTACATGGATAGGGTATCACAATCTTGCTCTACCAAGTGCCTCACCAGTTTGACCTATCATCTTCACTCCGCCATCGTGGTAGATATTGGTAGCGGGTTTATGTCGATTTCCAAATGCGTCATCCGCATAGGTAGGGAAATTGATGCCATGTATGAAACTGTTCGCCAAAAACCATGCCACAAAGATTGTTCATCCCATAGTAACTACTTTTTCCCACTTTGCTAAGCTTTGGTAGGATGCTTTGATTCAGCTTATTTTTTGTATTTTTAAACTATTGATTATACTTGATCGTGATAGACCTCCTTTATGAACCCTAATGAGTACTCCTATAGCTAGTAGCACCAGTAGTAGCAAATACTCCCAAATCCCTACACCAAATCGTACAAATTGTAGATCAAACATCCAGTTTGCTATAAGTCCAATGCCCAAAAACCAAGATACGATATGGAGTTTGATTCATTGTAGTCTATCGCCAAAGCACAATCGCATACAGCCCCATCCAGCGAGCAGTGGTACGAAGATGTTGATGATAAGCGCCTTGAATAATAATACCAATCCTGTTTCCAACATGATGAGATTATTTAGTTTGATAAAGAGATGATCAGTTGAACTCTAATATTTTTTTACCAAATGGTGCGGCTGGAGTTTTTTTGTAATATATTTGATAATCTGACTGATTTGCGGTCGCAGTATATTCACATGGTTTCATAAACACCGCATTCATGTGCACGCAAAATGGTCGCTCTTGGAGGCATTCGGTATATGTTTTACAGACTTTTTGTTTTCCATCGTCCAATTTCATAGCGGCTCTGACGCGATTGATAAACTCGTAATAGTCCCCAAGATTACCGTATACCTTACTTCCTGATTCGGCTAATGTGTATGACTTTATATTGTTGATGGTGACATTACTGTAGTCTACTTGATTTCTTAGTGCTATAACAAGATATATAGCAATTGCCGCTACTATGGCCATCTTGATATTCAGCTTATTTTTGAAATACAGCCATGCCAAAGCAATAATAAACAATCGATATCCTATCGTTACTACTGATGTTCCATTGATCTTTTGTCCGTATCTGAGATTGATACCATAAAATGTCTGTCCCTCATCGCTCCAAAATTCTTTCCATCATTGACTGAGTTTATCTACGAAATTTGCTTGCGTAAATAATATAGAACCATTGGTAGTAGAGATGCTTCCTTGGATGACGAGCACGATAGGTACTTGTGCGGGTATAGGTTGGTTGTTGAACGAATCCACACTAAATGCCATATAGGGAGCTACTGGTTGGCTTCACAGCGTATACAATTGATCGGTCATGGCACCTGCAATTACTGTCCCGTTTCCGCTGAGGCCAGAGATTTTCACAATACTGTTGTCTCACTTTTCTCCCAAAGCAATTGTACACTGACTGGAACAAGAAAACTGTATAGTTCCAGCAGTCTCTACATAGCTATCAAAACCTTTGGTTTGATAAGCCAGTGCTGGTAGACTTCGTATACCAATGCTTGCGATAATAATTCCTACAACCTGTTTAATCATGATGCACGATGAATTATCTATAAAAGAATTTTCTGTAGATGAGTTCTAGTAATATATTGATGGCGTTTTTGTTTTGTTGTCCTTTACCGAGTGAATAATCTGTATACTTGATATGTACGGGTAGTTCTACTACGTTGAAGTTGAGTCTTTTGTATTCGTCAATGAGTTCGTTGGCATAGGCAGTGGTATCGGTACTGAGATTTATTTGCTGCAACGCTTGCAGTCTGAAACATTTGTACCCATTGTGTGAATCGGTAATCCGCATACCATTCATGACTCTCGTGAGCAGTTTGCCTCACTGCAATATAAGTTTTCTCATGAGTGGCATATCTTTAGCCCCTCCTCACATGACAAATCTTGATCATTGTATGACATCAGTATGAGGATGCTGTGTAAGATAATCCATATACGTAGACATATCTTTGATGTCCATCTGGTCGTCTGCATCAAAAAATACAACATACTTGATATCACATATTTCTCCAAACTTTCTGAAAAACGAAATACCCGTCTTATTTCCTCAGCCATGCTTACGATTGATCAGATGATTGACAAGTACGATAAGTTTATTAGAGTATTGTTTGATTTTTTGCTGTACTATCTCGGGCATGGCGTCCGTGGATCCATCATTTACGACAAGGATCTTGCTAAATCATGCTCAGATTATCTCATCTATTACTTTACCAATAGTAACGCTTTCATTGAGACCTTTGACGTGAAACATGAAATCCGCTTTGTCGAGCTGACTGTGGGGATTACTGCGATGTATGTTTTGTACTTGAGATATAATATAATCTGAATCCACATGAGACAGCGCTTCGTTACTTACGAGTCTTGTAAACTGATAGTTGTCCTTGGTGCGCTGATGGACCAATTCAAAATAAAAGTAAACCAATGCTATAATAGATCCGTAGACCAGTATATCTACTCATCTTGCCAATCCGAATACCTTGGATATCCTATCAAGAAACTCAGGCTGTCGTAAACTATAAGCTACAAACGTGCTCCCCAGGATAAAAATTAACCCATGCACAAAGTTGATAGTGCTTCTTTTGTAAGCATCTCGCCCAATAATGATAAACAGTATTGATGCAGTGGATATAATCACGGTAAGTAAAGACAGTATATCGAGTTACGATATAAAATTGTGTGATGAGATTTATCTGATTTACACGTTTGTAAAGATGATGCTACACGTGCTAAAATGTCCATCACATATCCATTTTCTCGAAAAAAACAATTTATAATAGAGTGTTTGCCACATCTTACCTTGTTATTTTCAAAAAAATAGTTATTCGTTTGTTGATTTACTTCACTAACCATGCTCATTTCATGGCGTTAACACCTCGCGATAAAGATTTTTCTGCACGATATAATGAACTAGTAGAGCAAGCTGATTTGGCTCAACACAGTTCTGTTAGATGATGTATGGTGATCAAGCCGTATGGTTATGCTATTTGGGAGAATATGCAAAAGATCCTGGATTTTATGTTTAAACAAACGTGACACCAAAACGCTTATTTTCCTCTTCTTATTCCAAAATCTTATTTTACTAAGGAAGCAAAACATGTTGATGGGTTTGCGACTGAGGCAGCTATAGTGACTCACTATAGACTCAAAAGAGATGAAGCAAGTAACGAAATCATTGTAGACCCTGAAGCAAAACTTGAAGAAGAATTGATAATCAGACCCACAAGCGAGACTATCATTTGGAATACCTATAAAGACTGGATCAAATCATATCGCGACCTGCCTTTGCTTATCAATCAATGGGCAAACGTGATGAGACGAGAAATGAGGACCAGATTGTTCCTTCGTACTTCGGAATTTTTGTGGCAAGAGGGACATACGGCCCATGCAACGGCTGAAGACGCCTTAGACGAGACCAAGAGAATGCGAACTGTGTACCAGGAGTTTTTTGAAAAAGTATTAGCAATAAGTGGGGCTGTGGGTGAGAAATCAGAAAATGAAAGATTTGCAGGTGCAGAAAACACGTTCACCATAGAGTGCATGATGCAAGACGGCAAAGCATTGCAAGCTTGCACTTCTCATTTCTTGGGACAAAATTTTGGCAAAGCTTTCGATGTAACATTTGCTAATAAAAATAACGAACAAGAACATGCTCGGGCTACGAGTTGGTGAGCAAGTACCAGGATGATAGGATGACTTATTATGGCTCATAGTGATGATAAGGGTCTTGTGCTACCACCTATGATTGCTCCTATCCATGTGGTGATTGTCCCTATTTGGAAGACCGACGAGGAGAAAATCAAAGTTTCAGATTATATTACATCTATTACGGACAAGCTTACATTCAAAAATCCAGATAGACGTTTTGGACGTTATATGACATTTGAAGTAGAGTGAAAAAAAATGCAATATGAAACAGATTTGGTTTGTAAGGTAGATCGAGATGACCAAAAGACGATGGGTTGGAAAATGAAACAATATGAACTGC
This sequence comes from Candidatus Absconditabacterales bacterium, assembly GCA_041674565.1. Lineage (GTDB taxonomy): Bacteria > Patescibacteriota > Gracilibacteria > Absconditabacterales > Absconditicoccaceae > CALMFT01. The sequence goes on along the minus strand of JBAYVQ010000034.1, from coordinate 3,340 downwards.
AGTGAGTACCTCTAAGAATCGTAATTGGTCCAAGAGATATTGAAAAATGATCGTTGATGATAGAAAGGAGGGATCAAGCTGAGAAAGTAGAAATTTCAGGAGGAGAGTCATGTTTACACCAAGTATGGGAACATCTGTATGATATGCAACATAAGCTGACTGAGAACTACAAGCTATTTATGAGTAGGAAAATAAAAACTACTGATACACGAGATGATTTTGTACAGCTTTTGGATGAATGAAACTTTGTACTTGCTCATCGAGATGGAACGGCAGAAACAGAGAAAAAAATTAAAGAACTTTGCAAGGCGACTATTAGATGTATACCGTATGACAATAAGCGATACAAACGACCTAGTTCTCCTGGTAATTGTGTTCTTACTGGTAAGCCAAGTAGCAGAAGAGTTTTATTTGCCATAGCGTACTAAACATATGTGAAAAACTATTGAGATGTTTCCCAAAGATGCAAAGGTACAACTTTTTTCTACAAGATTCAATTCACCACTGCTGGTACAAAAATATCGTGAAACAATAGTGCTTGATGAACAGTGAGTGCCAGGAGCAGACCGTCTGCGCAAACAATTGTTTGCTGTTATAACGAGACGTGCCTGTATAGGCGATGACTTTATCGATGCTTTTTTGTCTACGCATGAGTAAAAAATTCACCTCAGCTTTTACTCTGATTGAGATACTGATCACGATCTCGATTATTTCTATTGCTATGATTGGTATATCTACCTTGACTGGCAATCAGGTGACGAAACTTAGAGAGAAAGTACTCAAGGAAGATTTCGTGAATACATACAATGCTGTATTGCTCAATGCAATTGGTTCTAGCAACGTAGATGGTCAGTGAGCAAAAAATAAGTTAGTAATTTATGATGGTAAGGTAGCTACTGCTGGCTTTGACTCCAAACCTGTGGGTGATGCCTGATATACTATCATGCGCAACGGTTTGCCACGAAGCGCTACGGTAGAGTTTGATAACTACTCATTGTGATGTAGTATAAACTGACAAAGGTGAGAAATCATTAGCTTTGAGTTGCAATCAGATACATCTACCGATCCCAATGTGACTGGCCCTACTATTGGTTGTTTTGAGATTGATCTGGGTACCTGTAAGTTATTAGAAAAGCCGTGTTAATATAGTTTGTTGTTTCTGATTATCGATTATTTTTATACATTATCTGGAGATCGAGTATCATCACTTTGATCGTAATAAGTCCCACCAAGTACTTCTACAAATGTTTTCCGTAGGAGTGTTTTTTCTTCCAGAGTAAATGATTGGTATAGTGCTGCGATCTCATCTGACTGTTTGCGAAAATAATTATCTGCCCTAATGACGAGTGGATGGGCACCAAGACCATCTGTATTGAGTCCCAACAAACGTAATCCATCTAGTGATCTTACTCTGGATAGCGCTACATAGGCTTGTCCTGCTTCAAATGTTTTGGATAAATCCATCTCTGCGGCATCCAGTGTCATACCCTGAGATTTGTGCACCGTGATGGCTCGGGCAAGCTTGAGTGGTATCTGAGACACATAGGCTAACGTTTCGTGAGCACTTTCTATGCTTCGTGACTCTGGTTCGATAGTGATGATGCTGTCTTTGGTTTGGATGGACGGAAGTCTATCAATACCCTCGTATCATATTACTACTCCTGTTGTACCATTTCGATATCCTTTGCTAGGATTATTTTTGATACATATGACTTGAGCACCTATCTTGAGTGTGAGTGTCTCGAGCGCCATCATGGATTTTTTGATTGCGGCAATGATTTTTTTGTCACCGTGTGCTTTGTGCCTATAGATGCGTTGCTCTCCATCGAGTGCTTCCAGATGTTCATTGTTGATACGATCAACATCAATATTGTGTGTATAAAGTTTTACCAACGAAGGATGGCTGATAGGCTGATGCAGTCTGCTTTGAAGTTGTTGTATGCTAGTCTCGCTGACTTCGCCTGTCCTGAGTTGATTGAGTATCGCACTAAAGGTAGCATCGGTTTGTCTGTATTGTGTCTCCAGATAACAAATCGCGAGATCGCATTGTTTCCATGCATTCGCTGCAAATGCAAATCTTTTGGTGTCGGAGCTGTTTTTACTTACAGGAGGTAATTGAAAAAAATCTCCACAAAAAATGACCTGAAGACCACCGAAGGGGCGAAGATCAGCTCTGGCTGCTTGTGTCATCTTATTGATCATATCTAGCGTATTGGCACTCAGCATAGATATCTCATCTATAATGAGTACCGATGCACTGTTGATGTTTTTGTAGATATGCTCGTGTTGGATAATGAGTTCGATGTCATGATCAGAGAGATGTTCTTTGATACCTATCCCGCTTCGAGAGTGTATGGTAACGCCTCCGATATGGGTAGCAGCTATCCCTGTGGATGCGGTAATCGCTACGCGGATGCCACAAGCCCACAAATAACCAACGTATGAGTTGATGACATATGTTTTGCCGCTTCCTGCTTGTCATGTAAGGAATACATTTTTTCAAGATTTGAGTATATCGAGTGCTGTAGACTGATCCATAGATATGTATAAGTGAAATTGAAACTGATACGTACCTATTGCTTATTTTGTTCTCCAAAACAAAGAAAAAAATCCGAACATTATCAGAATAGTCTGAAATGAATATACGGATTGAGTACACAAGAGGGATCTGATTATTTACTAATCAATTTTGCAGTAATTTGATCAAGATTGAAATTGAGCTCAGAAAGTGGTTTTTCTATGTCTGCAGAATAGGTTGTGTATGTTTTTTCATCAATTTTTCTTTGTATTTCTTTCACGGATTTGAGGACACCTGCAATAGCTCTGATGCTTGTAGTGTCATTTTTCTCTTTTGCTAAAGCAAGAAGTTGCTTGCATTTGTCGACATAGCCTTCAATAGTCTTGAGAGCATCGGTAATTTCGGGCGCTATATCGGTAGGAGTGGTTTCTTCTTGGTCCGCTGGTTTTTCTTGGGCAGGAGTTGTTGTAGCGGTAGTATTGTCACCTGGCGCTGTATTGGGCAGTTCATCATCTTGCCCAAATTGGTTAGCACTTGTATCCACTGGATCTGGCGTTGGAGTCGGCAATTCCTCTTCTGGTTCTTGCTTTGGCTGTTCGCTAGGAGTTGGCTCTGGAGTACTTGTGTTGGTATCGACTTGAGCTGGTTGTTCGGTAGGGGTAGCCGTTGTATCTGTACCAGCTACATTTCCTTGAAGATTCTTAGCTAGATTGTCCGTTTCTTGTGGATACATAGTAGTAAAAACCAGATAGCTAGCGGCCACCAGTACCGTGACCCCAACTAGTCCGCTTGCTGCTACCAATATTCTCTTTTTCTTTGATG
>JBAYVQ010000033.1:0-9694 GCA_041674565.1 Candidatus Absconditabacterales bacterium | reverse complement strand
TCATTTCAATCTGTAACAAAAATAAAGAGTCTCTACGGTGACTTTCAAGACACAGTTACAACCAATGCTGGCGTGGGAGATATTATCAAATATCTTCCTTATATAAGTAAAATTCGTGCCATGAACAATATTGTTTTCCAATCCGATTGTCCAGAAAATATCAATCAAATGAAACCTGGTTGTGTATTGTATTCTCCACCAAGAGAGTCGTTTGGAGGAGCAGCAGTCCTTCTTCCTATTTGAGCAACACCGCAACGTGTTTCTAATTATACACAGCTATTTCAGTTTGTTAATCGTATTATCTACCATCCCTTTGGCAGTTACAAAACCATCAATCTGGCTATTTATAATAGTATAGATCCAAAAATAACTCCCAAATCAGTATGAGGCTTTGCATCTCAACTTGGAGTCGAACTCATTAGATATGGTATTGCGGTTGATTATGTTGGAAATAACATAAATAAGCTGACGCAAACAACTGCTATTCTAAATACTTGAATGAAACAAAAAGACTTCGTTGAATATATCAGTCTAGTTGAAGAGATATTGGATGTTGGTAACATTCAGATTGCTCCTCAGACTCAATTAACGACACTATATAGTGGTAAAACTCTTACGGGTGTAGATGTTGTACTGCTGATTGGTAGCGATAGTATTTTGGGTGACAAGAATACCCCTGTAGATTAAGGATATCCTTGTCGGATATGATATTATTTTCATAAACTCTAGCTTCATTTTTCTTTTTCGTTTATGGTATTTATGTATATACTGTCAATAGTAAACATATAAAACCTATCAAGTCGATTTTCGAAAAACTCTGTCTTGAGATCAGTGTTTGCAAAATACTCCATTTTCATTACATATTCGGACTATTGTATATAATTTATTCTTAGTATGTAGGGTATTCATGAAGCGAAACTGGAGATGGGTAACGGTTATTGTAGCTATATTTGTCGTACTTTTTGTGGGTAAATTCACGAAGGGTATTGATGTGGCATGAGGTGTAGAATTTGTTTACAAAATAGATTTCACAAAGTATAAAGAGATATATACCAACGCAACTGAGTATAGTACGGTAACTCAAAGAGCTAAGCAGATTATTGAGGCTAATATTCGCAAAAGAGTGAATGGTCTGTGAGTAGGTGATGCTGAAGTGAAGTTGCAAAAGGCTGGTTCGGATGACTATGTAGTAGTAAGAATAGGTGGTTTGGATGATCTTGATGCCGCAAGAGACATTATTGGCAAAACCGTGGAATTAGAATTTGCCCTGCCAAATGCCTTGTCGGGCGCTTCTCAGGTGATAGCTAGAAAAGAACTTGCTAGTAACCTTCTTCGTCAGATTGTAACAGATCCTAGTCAGATAAAACAATTAGGTGAGCAAGGTAGCAACGATGTTTATTATTTTGAAATAACCTGAGCAAACAAACAAAATCTGCCTCCCGCACTTGCTGCGCAAACAGAGCGTATTAGTATATTGGGTTCTGGCCAGGTTCTGGGGGAGTTGATAGAGGGTATTTTGCAACCTGCTCAAGGAACAACTGGTGTAGACACCAATGGTTATTTTATTGTTAAAATGAATGGTAGCACTGCAGGATCTCAACTTCAGCTTTCCGACCAAGAATTGATCGATAAGGCTCGTACAAAATGATTTGCTGTGAAAGATGAATTCATGCCAACAAAAGCAAGCGTTACAGGGACGCAGCTTATTACTGATACATTTTATAATCAAGCTGGTAAGAGTATCTTATTTGACCTCAATCAGCCTTTTGCTGACAAGTCAGCATATGAGGTTGATGTATATGGTATTCCCACTACTGGTTCAGTTACGTCATTTGAGAATCTAGACCGAAAGACTGATTTGGATAGTATGGGCCTAGTTAAGTATGTAGACAAGAAATGGGCTAGCAGCGTGGAATTGTCATTTTTGGCTGATATGAAAGATATCAAAGCACAAACTGTAAGGACAGTAATTGTTACTGGAGGACAGTCCTTTGTAGTAAAAATATATAATACAAAAGATGCTTCACAGGCTCTCTATAGACTTATTACCTTAAGTAATGTAAATACTCTTCAAGAAGCACAATCTTTTGTTAACGATTTGTTTAATAACAACAATTATGATTTGGAGGTGGTCTTCGTAAGGGATAGAAATACTCGATTACCCGCAAAAGATAGTCTCAATAGGATTTTAAATGGTACTTATTTCAAATTTGCTAGTGTTACTAGAGATCAAGTTGGTAGGCCAGCGGTGCAGATTGACTTGGATGAAACGGGTAAAGAGATCTTCTGTAAGCTCACAGAAAGTAATATCCAAAAACAGATGGGTATTTTCGTAGGAGGCAAATTGGTCACTTCGCCAACTATCCAAAGCAAGATATGTGGCGGTAGCGCTATCATCAATGGTGACTTCGATGTTGCATCAGCAAAATTACTTGCTGATGACTTGAATGAGTGAGCACTTCCTGCAAAACTGATACAAGTAAATGAATCAAAAGTTAGTGCTACACTCTGAGAACATGCGTGGCAATGAGCAATATGGGCAACCATTGCTTCTTTGTTGGCGATTTTGTTGTTGATGACGTGGAGATATGATTTTAGGAGAGCCGCTATAGCTCTTGCGGCCCTTGTGTCATTTATCGTAACATTGGTTGCTTTATTGAAATTGATGTGATATGCCCTAAGTTTGTCTGGTATGGCGGCGATCATTCTCAATATCGGTATGGGCGTTGATGCTGCTATATTGATATACGAAAGACTCAAGGAAGAGATGGCTCGTGGAAGAAGAGAAGAAGAAGCTATTTACACAGCTTATGATAGATCTCGACCAGCGGTATTTGGTGGACAGATGTCTACTATCGCTATTGGTATACTGCTTGTATTTTTGTGATCTGACCTATTCCAGTGATTTGGACTCGTGATGACCTTAAATATTATGATTTTGTTATCCGTAAGCGTACCGCTTATAAAATGGATGCTTTTGAGGACAATGAAAAAATAAACTTAGATTCAATGCCTGATAGCTCGGACCTTGGATCTGAGCTTTTTTTATTCTATTTGTAACTTTGTATAATGAACAGCAAAAAACTCTTATGTTCCTTGATCTTAGTTTGATGACTAGCAAAACAAACTGCCGCTCAACTTGCTCAGCAATGAATGCACCTGCCTCCTTCGGAGCTCGAAAAATCTAGTAAACTGCATTTCGCCGCCTGAGAAGGGCTTCAACGGCACGGCAACGAGATATCATTAGTTCTTGTTGGTGAATTCGCATCAGATATGCATCTGGGTATAATAGGAGACCATGACGTTGGCGGGGAAGTTGGTTTCGTACTAAAAGACTGAGAGCAGAGTTTATTTATCGCACCCAAGCTAGAAGTCTTCAGGGTATTGTGATGCAAATTTTTTATCAAAGAAAATATTGAACTCATCGGTGAGTCTATTCACTTCGTGCCTGGAGCAAACCTCGAAGTACCTTTACACTTATGATCGTTTCATGGCCATTGCTTTGTATCCTGACTGATCGACCATTCAGCTGATAAACACTGAACAGCAATTCTGTTGGAGACGGGCGTAACAGTGGAAATAAAATAAAACCCTGATGATTTACCAGGGCTTATTGTGCTATACGTTATTTCAACTTGGGCATATCTTCGATAATCTTTGGTTGTTCGTCCACGAATCCCATAATATAACTATTTCGTTTTGTAGTGTGAGACATATATCTATACACTTTACTTCGCAAGATGTCATTTCTCTTGCCAAAAATAAGCATATGAAGGATTTGTAAAACTCCTATAAGGGCTATCCATATAGACCATATATAAATTACTGGTCATTGTACAATCAGCCATAAGAACCTAAAAATAAACAAACGGCTTACCTCTTCGTGGTACTTAGCGTGGATATCTATGCCTGCATGGCTTTGGACTTTGTTTGGATTGGGAATAAATGTGCCTATTTCATTGACTACGTCTTCAACTCTGCCAGCAACTGACTCGACTCTGTCGGCTACGTTTTTGGCTTTTTTCTTGACCTCGGAGTCTACTTTTGATTGAACTTTTTTTGTTAGCTTATCTGCATACTCATCCATTTTAGCTTCTACTTGTTCAGCTGTTTTCTGGAGTGTGGCTTCGGCCTTGTCTGAAGTTTCATGAAGTTGTTCTGTCATGGATTCTTCATGTTGCTCAACGGATTTTTGCGTTTTTTTTGGCATAATAAGTGGATATATAATGAAATAAAAGAGAATCAATATTTTGTGGATATTTAATTATAGTCAGAATATCTTATCTTTCAATCGTTTTTTTGTTTATAAGCTGTAAAGTTGCTGTGATATCTAGTGGCAAACCAGGATCGCTATTGGGCAAAGACATTGGGAGTATGTACCCATTGATAAATTGACTGTAGAGTTTCTTCAGTGCCTCCATACAATAAGTGTTTTTGGTAATATCTGATATAATGATCATATTGGTATGGGGGGCCACTATGCTACTAAACCGATCCACCAGCTTTTCGGCAAAAAATCATGCCACATCTTTCACGATAGACTCGGTTACTGGAGTAGTACTATTGGGATCTCGATAGTACTTGAGTAGATTGTGCTCTTGATACATCAATTTTAGTGTTTCCTTTCAAAAGTTGATGCTATGGATACTACTATAAAACTGATTTTTAACTTGTATAAGCTTAGATTGATTGTTGTTTATATATAGTATACTGTAGTCATTGTCATTGAGCAGCGTATTGCATTGTTTTAGTGCACCATAGGAGCAGGGCAGTAAGGCCACCTTTTTGTCTGTTAGTAAAGAAAAATCAATTTCGCTAGTATTGCTTCAGAATATGCAATCTAGTTGGAAGCGTATCTGCCCTTTATGTCAGAGCAGGAAATTACTTGTCTGATTATCTATTTTTATATCGTGAGTATCTTGATGAAGCAACTGATTGATATGAGGAAACTGTTTTTTTTGATCCAAAACATAGTCCTGAAGTAGTTTTTTAAAATCTTTGAGCGAAAATGGCTCTTGACTGTAAAAGACATACGATTTACTCGTGAAGATAAAATGATATTCAGGTAGTAGAAAGTAATCATGGACTTGAGCATGTAGCAAAATATGCTCCAAACTGTCGTATGTCGTTTGGAATGCTTTTGTTCCACAATGATATATCGTGAAGTAGTTGCTATCTGCGTATATGATTCTCATAGTAAGATGAACTGCTAGTATGCACTATTGAGTGTTTGCGAAATATAACCCTTTTTGTTGTAATATGCTTTTTGAGTAGATTCTATAAGTCGATTATCGGTATTGAGTTTGGTTGTAAATATGACGTATTTGTCTTTTCGTATGGGTAGATTGATGTAATTCATAATAGCCAGTATGAATCAGTTTTTCTTTATTTCAGTAATATCAGTCACTGTTTTCACACTACCTCAAAATTTGCTTGCTCTAAAATTGAGTTCTATCTCTCCTTTACCCAGGTTTACAAAGTAAATTCATTCATCTCCTTGAAGAATGTATTTTGGCTTAAGACCAAGCTTTGTGAGAGATTCTAATTCGTTATAAACCAAGTTGGTTCATGATAATATTAAGAGTGACTTTGATTGAGCCGTAGTACCATTGAGCTTGGCTAGTAAATCTTGCTCTGTATAATTGGGGTTATCAATGTTGGTTATAGTTTCATTGGGATTTACGGTAATAATTTCTTCCCCATTTTTGTCTGAAACTAGTATCTGTTGCTGTTTATTTCGAAGTTCGGGATTTTTATCTGCAAAAATTAAGTAAATGAATACAAATGATATAAGTACAAGAAATAATGATAATCTGACAAGATTTTTTTCGGCCATAGTACTTATTTTATTAAGATATTAAACCAACGACGAAGTCGAAAAAAGCACATACAATATACTTATCTAGCGTATGGTATCAAATACAATATAGCATTCTCTTTGTTATTGCTCGATAAACTCAGCTTAAAGTTCGCTATTTGTATTGATATAGTATGACTACTTATGCTTTTAGTTGACTAATATGTATTTTATTTATTGGAGACTATCTGCTTCACTAGCGCATCCTTATACTGATCCATATTTGTAATATGTATGCATGTATTATCGTCAACGACAGAAATAATGGGATTGGATTCGAATAAGCTATGTATCATTCATGCTATAACCACTTCCTTAGCTTGCGATTCGCTCAATCCTCTAGATCTTAGATAAAATAGTTTTGTTTCGTCAATACGATGAATTCTTGCTCCATGGCTCGCTGACACATTGTTGTTTTTTATATCTAGCACGGGTTTTGTTAGCGTATGTGAATACTCTCCCAATATTATCACTTCTTCCAATAATTTCCCCGTTGCTTGGTCTCAGGTTTGAGGAATAGTGATGTTGCCATCAACATGTAAGGGAAGTTGGTTACAAACAAAACTGATGATATGAATATTAGCTAGGGTTTTTTTGCCACGTAATTGTGCGGATATAGTGCAAGTAGTTGGTTTTTTATTTGCAAATACCAAAAATGAATGATAAGCTGATTCATTGTCGTCTAACACGATATGATTATCAAATGCACTGTCACTTATGATAGTAAGATAATGTTGTCAGGATGTATGATTCATGATATATTGAGCACAGTAATCGCAGATGATATAGTAATAAAGTACTTTTCCTATACAAGTACTTTGAATTGTAATGATCTATGTAATGAGTATCTACGCAATAATTTCAGATTATATTATGATATATGTATAGATGAATAAGACTTTGATAGTGCTTGCGGCTGGTATGGGGAGCAGATTTGGAGGTGTCAAACAGATCGCGACACTAGGTCCTCATAGTCAAACTTTGTTGGACTTCACCATTATGGATGCCATTGACGCATGATTTACTCACATTGTGCATATTGTGCGTAAAGATATATACGAAGATTATACATCCTTGGTTGCTAGAAAATATATCGATGCTCTTCACACAAGCTTCGTGTATCAAGAGATACCCAGGTATCGTTCCAAACCACGAGGGGTAGCGCAAGCTTTGTGTTTAGCCATACCGTTTATTACAAGTACATGTGCGGTAGTTAATGCAGATGACTACTATGGTTCACAAGCAATGCAGCAAATGTCTAGGTTGTTAGAAACCTGTACCAATAACGTATTTGGTATGATAGGTTACGTGTTGGGTAATACGCTTAGCGAAAATGGTGGTGTAAATAGATGAATATGTGAAATCACTCCATCTGGCGATCTCAAGAGTATTGTGGAAACTAAGGGCATAATCACTCAAGCTAATACACTGCTTGATAAAGAGGGTAAAGAAATTGATCGTAGTGCGATAGTGAGTATGAATTTTTGGGCATTTGATCAGGATACCTTACAATATCTACCCAGCTATGTTACTTCGTTTCAGGAGCAAAATAAACATGATAGTGACGCAGAGCTACCGCTACCGCCTTTTGTGGACTACCTTATCCATGAAAAAAACTGTCAGTGTAGGGTAATTCCTGCCCATGATCACCGAGTTGGCGTGACATACAAGGAAGATATTGGTTTGGTGGAGAAATACTTTAGTGATAGTGATAGATTTTAATATTATCCATGATATATGGCTTCTCTTGCTACATTGAGATGACTAAAACTAATAGTTAGATATCCCTCTAACTATTAGTTTTTCTCTTGGCTTAAGATAACATGCAATTCCTATGTGTTCTGAAAACTTATGCTGTGATGCACGATTGCTCCTGCGATAAAGTCAATAAAGATCTGTTTGTGTGAACTGTCAATCCGATCCGCTATTACTGCTAACGGGTAAAATGGCTTATAGATATATTGTTTCATAACTCTAGTCTTTGTTCATTCTTGTTTTTTGAGACAAACAGTAGTAATTCTAGTCTATTTATCTATTTTATTCGTTGCAAACCAAAACCTCGTTGGTAGACGAGGTTCCTACGCTGGGAGTAGTCACTCCACACAATCAGATTATAACATATATATACATATTTGTCAATATAAATGTTTGGATTCCGTAAAAATACCTGATCGCAACCGAAGTCAATTGGTGTTACCATGGTTTTACTGTTGTTCGGGAGTTTTTTGGTTTTCACAGGTGTCATGAAGCTGTATACTATCAATGGGGCCAATTTTTCAAGTAAGGCTGACTTTGCTGAAAAGGTAGTTTGGTGAGTGGATAAAGAGGCTGCAGAATTGATTAATATTGGCAATTTGCTCTACCAAACAGTTACTTCCTGAGGTTCCTTGCTAGATCACGAAAATGAGATCCGCACTATGGCTAGAATTATCAAAGATAATCCTAGTTTGGAGTCCTATATTCCTCAAAAATATAAGGCTCTCTATGAACTAGGGAAAGAATTTTTTGTGCACGAAGATCAGCTTATAGGTATGTTGGGTAAAGATAGAGTAAGAACCTATTTGGTTGCGCTCATGAACACGGCCGAGAGCCGTCCCAATGGCTGATTTTTCGGTTCATATGCCTTGGTACAAGTATACAAAGGAAAACTAGTTCTATATAAGGTGTTTGACTCCTACTATGCTTATCATCAAAATAGTTGAGTGAAGTTAGTGCTGGACGAAAAATATCAAGAAATATTGGGTCAACAGAGTATCAATTTTATATCGCCTAATGTATATGGGTTTACTGATATTGATGCTGGCAACATCAAGATATTGTATGAAAAGCTCTTCCCAGGGCAGTATCTGGATGGGGTTATCATGGTAAAATCAGATCTTTTTGAACAACTAGTTCCAGAGCTTAGATCAAAACTTATAGAGTGGCAATTTACTAATGCAACAGTGGATCTTATTAGAGGAGCGAATCTCCCCAATAAAAAACAACAGTATTTGACTGATATATGATCGTACTTGGAGAGTAATAGGGCAGGGTTAACTGATCAGATTATCAAAAATCTACCCTATATTTTACGTGGTTGATATGTGCAGGTATATATACCCAATGCAGACAAAGAATTCAAAGATTTCCTCGCAGATCAGGGATTGAGTACGGCGCAAGATCCTGACACTCTATATGCTTGGCAGCTCAACAAAAGTTTCAATAAGATTGATAAGTTTGTGACCAAAAAAATTACTTTCCAGTCTATTCAAGGTCAACCAATCGAGGAAACGACCAATGGTATTATGCCGTTGCAAGAAGATAGTATCAAGCCTGGTGAGTACGACATATACTTTTTTTACACTATGAGCATCCCGCAGACCTATATAGATCAAATTTATGGTCTCACCAAACAATATAGTATAGAGCTGACCCAAAGAGAGACACATATACTCTGACTGAGCTATAATTGGCATAATCAGATCATAGTGCGACTTCCAGAGCGATTGCAGTTTGTATCTCTGGATGGGGATTATCTCAAGAATCAACCCCTATCTTCTTGATTTAACAATAAGCTGAAAAACACAAATCCAGAATTTATAGTTAGTAATATGAAATACAGACAGGTAGTCAGTTTTGAGGTGCTAAGTTTTGGCAACGATATCCTGAAGGTGATCAGACTTAGAGTGAAAAAAATATAAAACAAAAAATGCGCTTAGAAAAATCTCTAAGCACATCTTTCTTCCTCTCTTACCACATCCAATTTTTCACTTTCTCTATCATACTACCCAGCCGTCACATTGCTCCTGTATCTGGCATTTTCACTATATTTTCTCTCAATATCTCTATAGGAGCTCT
>JBAYVQ010000032.1:0-9901 GCA_041674565.1 Candidatus Absconditabacterales bacterium | reverse complement strand
GCTATTGCAGAAAAGGCAATTTACCCCGCGGTGGATCCACTAGATAGCACTTCTACAGTGCTCACTCCTGATATTGTCTGACAAAAACATTATGATATTGCCAAAGCAGCACAAAGAATGCTCCAAAGATACAAAGAGCTTCAAGATATCATAGCGATATTGGGCATGGACGAGCTCAGTTACGATGACAAAATGTTGGTATATAGAGCAAGAAAGTTGGAAAGATTCTTGTGACAACCTCTTCATGTTGCCGAACAATTTAATGGTATGCCTGGAGTATTCGTGAAGCTGGAAGATACCATCAGATCAGTAGATATGATACTCTCATGAGAAGTAGATGAAGTACCAGAAAGTTACTTCGACACCAAGGGTAGTATTGACGATGTTCTAGAAGATTGGAACAAAAATAAAAATAATTAATATACTTGTCAAAACACATATGGGAAATTTGACACGCCAATGATACATTCTAATGCTTGTAGAGATCAGAGATAAACTCATCGATTTCCTAGAGAAAATGGATCAAGGTAAATTAGCGTATATGAAAGATATAGCCCTCAAATTGAGGGTTTTATACTTTAAAAAAAGCTGAACAGAAGGATTGTTGAAGGTAGTTCAAAATTTATTTTGATTTAAAATCCAAGTTCAAGTTAACTATACATACGAAGAAAAAGTAGCCAAATGACTCATATCAAAAAACCTTTTACAGGGTTTACACATGGAACAAGTCAATAGTCCAGTTTCTTGGTTCGAATTTGGCGATGCAGTTATGGATATTGAGTCTGCTCTAAACCGTGAAGAGATCTTTTTGAACTGAAAAAGATATAACTATAAAAAAATAATAGAAATAGTTGCTGATAAAATGGATGCACATATTGATCATACCGTGCCAGATGAAGATTTAGTACTGCACAGTCCCGAAATATTAGTCTGAGGGCTGCCTATAGCTCAAAGAGCAATTTATGATATATGAAGGTCATCAGTACAGTTAATAGATATAATTCTAGAAAAACACAATTCGGGCAATAAAGGACCAATGTATAGATAATAATCAGACCAAAACATGCTTAGGCATGTTTTTTTGGCCCAAACTTGACATGATATTGAATATAATTATTTGTATAGCTCAGATTATTCTTACTATTCCATATGAAACTCGTTAATATTACTATGAGAATTGCGTTTGTAGTGTTTGGCCTCTCTTCATTCCATCTCGCTTATCAGTACGTAGGCGCCGTATCAGAGAAAATACCCACCAAGTGATGAACTGTCGTGGAAGGTGTCATAGGCAACATAAGCTACCTTCCTTACACTAGTACAGCTAAGACTGATAAATTTTATCAATCTCTGCTTTTTAAGGGCTGCGTAAAAGCCAGTCTAAGCGGAGGTAAGATACAATATGACAATGATCTTTGTGAAGTCACAACAAGAGATTTCAAAAACTACTTCATTACATTGCCAAATGAGTACCGCTGGATAGACAATACCAAGTTTACTACTGAAGATATATTGTTCACGTATCAATCGGTATTAAAAGACAATATGCGGAAGATTGAAGAACTAGGTTCTTACAATAAGACGGAAATCAGCAGAGTTGATGACGCCACACTCAAAGTAAGCTTCCCAAAACAATCTGTGGACAACATCTTATTTTTTCTAAACCCTATTTTACCATCCCATGTTCTCAAAGAGCAAACACTGGATTATTATCTCAAAACTTTCGGAAAGCAGCCTATCTATATAAGTTGCGCAGTATTAGACTTAGTAAAATCTCACGATGACAATGTCGTGTTCAATGTCACTGAATGTAATCAGTACTATCCTCAAATCCTACAAGTTAAACAATTTAAAGATACTTCTAAGGCAGCGACATACCTTCAATCTGATAAATCTATAGTAGACTATATATTGGTTGATTCCGCCGAAGCAGACAACTCTTTGCAATGAATAAAGTGATTTTCTGGCTATAATTTACCAACCAACACTTTATATACACTTTTCTTCAACGTAAATACTATATCTGAAAACGTCAGAAAAGGCTTCGCAAATGCTTTGGGTAATATTAACTATACTAACTTGCTGTACCATAAGACATTGTTCTCTTTTGCACCTACCACAGGCATCATTTTAAAGGATTTAATTAGCAATCAAACAAGCGGTGCAGGGACTTGACTCAGTAGTGGTATTGTTTCCACATTTCCATTTTTACCTAAAAATATATGGATATTCTGAAAAAACAAATATAAAGAATATTATCTTGATGAATTTAGAGATAAGTATTTGATCCAGTTCAAATTTGATACTAAATACGACAAGATAACCATTGCAGCAAACAGTAATTTTGAGTTCACTCCTGATAGTTATGATCCAGAAACCCTGACCTGCTCATACAATCTCAGTTTGCAATTCAAAAACATCAAAAAAGGTATCAACACATACACTATCTACGGATATCTCAATGGGCAACAAAGTAAGCTTCTTACTATGAGGTTGCACTATGGAGTTAAGCCACAGTCTATACCCAGCGTAACAAAAAAGACAAATTTCACCCTTATATATCTCAATGAACCAAATAGTACAAAGATAGTAGAAACATTGAAGCAATTCTTTATTGACGAGTCTATTGATAACTACATCAACTTTATACCATACAGCAACTTTACAGAATTTGAAGGAAAATTGTCAAGCAAAGCATACGATATGGTTATACTACCGTTGGATCTTGGTCTCAAAAATGACCTTTCGGCTCTCTTCTCAGACAATACAACACTCAATCCATCTCAATACTCCAACGATAGGCTTATAGAGCTACTTCAGAAATTTAATAACGGGAATAAGGCAGCAACCAATGAGATCCTATCTTTGTACAAAAAGGTATATCCATTTGTGATGCTTTGATCTTTGAAACAAACATTATATATAAAAAATGTATATCCATATAATATAGATAGTCAACATACTAATATAACTTTCCGCTATCAGATTATTAATTCTCTGAAAACATACGAAACAGTCATCCTTAAAAAAGAAAATATATTCAGCGGAGCAAATCTAATTAAGTTTTTTCAAGCGCAACTTGGGATACAAGAATAGAGAGTAGGTTTTACTCTCTTTTTCTTTTGATTGTAAAATCATAAGACTTTATTATCGTATCGTTACTATTTAGTCATAAAGCACTTTACATAATGGATATGATAACAATTATCGGAGCCGTAGCTGGTTTGGCTATTGGAGGTTTGTGTACATATATCATCTTGCACCAAAAAGCAAAAAACGCAGCAAAATCCCAACAGGAGTACCAAAACAAGATTCAACAAATAGAATACGAAAAAGAAAAAATACTCTGAGAAGCAAAACTCAAGCTTAGCGAAGCCGCAAACGAATTAAAGTCGGCAGAATCAAAGTCAAAGGAGCGAGATAGCAAAATGCAAACAGTGGAGAAACAAGCTGAACAAATTGTCAATAACGCAGAAAGCAAAGCAAAAGAAGTGCAGCAATTTGCAGAAAAAGAATCACAAAGACTGCTGGAAAAACTTGACGCTATGCAACTAAAATTGGAAGAGAAAGAGAAGAGAGTGGACGCTAAATATGAACAACTAGATGTTGAAAAAGAAAAATTGGAGACCAAATGACTAGAACTTCAGCGCCTGATCGAACAGCAAACCGAGAAATTATCTCAAATAGCTAATTTGTCTATTGATGAAGCAAGAAATCTTTTATTGCAAAATATCGAAAAAGACTATAGCGACGACATCGTCAACTCTATTACTAAGTACAAAAATCTTCTCGAACAAGATCTGGATAAGGAAGCTGTAAATATGCTGTCCAAAGTTATTCCAAGAATAGCTACCACCAATACTTCTGAATTCACGGTCACAACAGTAGATATACCATCCGAAGATATAAAGGGTAAAGTAATCGGTAGAGAAGGAAGGAATGTAGTCTTTTTTGAAAAAATAACAGGAGTCGAGCTTATTATTGATGATACACCATTGATTATCAGATTATCAAGTTATGATCATGAAAAAAGATGGATTGCGACCGAAGTATTGAGAAGAATGATCAAAGATGGAAGGATTAATCCTGTATATATAGAAAAGACATACAATGAACTAGTCGCTAATTTTGAGAACTTATTGCTGGAGAAGTGAAAAGAAGCACTTAATATCCTATGACTACCACCACAACATGCAGATATAACTAAACTAGTAGGGCAGTTTAATCTCAGATATTCGTATGGTCAAAATCTATGGATTCACAGTGTTGAAGTAGCAAAAATGAGTGAAATCATAGCGAATGAAATGGGATTAGACGGTGTGCTTGCCAAAAAAGCGTGACTATTTCACGACATAGGTAAGGTAGTAGCAGAGCAAGGCCAAAGTCACACAGTGGTGGGATGAGAGATACTAAGAAAATACTGATATGACGAGATAACTATCAATACGGCCGAAGGACATCATCACGACATCCCTATGGTCTCACCAATATGACGAATAGTGGCAGCAGCAGATGCTATTTCAGCAAGCCGTCCAGGAGCAAGATTCAATAGCAAAAACTTCTTTGTGGAAAAGATGAATGGAATGGAAAAACTGATAGCAGAATTTGATGGCGTGGACAAGGTCCATATTATGCAAGCTGGACGCGAAATCATGATCTTCGTGAATCCAAACAACGTAGATGATCTTGGCGCAGAAAAACTCCTCAAGGCTATCGGAGAGAAAGTAGAGGAGCAACTAGACTATCCAGGAATCATCAGGGTAGTAGGTATAAGAGAGAAAAAGATTGTCAGTTATCTCAGATAGTAAATATTGACATATACAATATAATATATAAAAAAGCAGTGATATTTTCACTGCTTTTTTGTTTATCCAACGAATTATGTGCAACAAAGAATCAAGCATACTCAATCATCAGCCAAAGAAATCGTTTGCTGTGGGTTTTTCCGTAAGTGCAGTACTATTTGGTATAATGACGGTAGACTATTGCCACAAAGAGACTAAGTGTTTTCTCAAACAAAACAGCGGATTAATAAGAAAAATGATGCTCAGCGAAGATCAAGTATGGAGGCAAAAACGGATACATCTTCTCACTGAAACAAACGTAATCCCACTTACTTGCTGCACTTTACTGATTGTTTTGTTAGCTATAAATGAATATTGTTTATTGTACAAGAAAGAATCATAAATATCCATCATGTCTAATCAGCTTATTTGACATGACTGTCTACTTTGTTACATGCCATGGTGTTTATATTTATTTATAATTTTGTGTTATGAATACAATATACTCGCCAAAAACCACATTTCAAATAACATTTTTGGTGCTCCAAACATTGCTTTGCGAACAAGCAATCTGTCAGAGTATCGACAATAGACATAGTTTATTGGATCATCGCAAACTATATACCCGCGACGTAGGGAATAACATCAATTATCCTCCAAGCAACCTCTTGCTTGTCAGAGACCTCTTAGACCAAATAGAGTACAGCGTAGCCAATAGTGATAATCCTCCATCAAATTTTGAAGCAATACAAACATTTTCTCAGCAAGTAGACGCCCAGATAGCGTCTACTTTTTTGATAAAAGAATCCTTGTATACATCTATATTGCAATGAGGGACCTCCGAGCGTATAGTGCGCGATCTTCGCACATACAGTGATAGTCTGTATGAGTCAGGTGCGGCATACAACCATCTCCATCAACTTACTTTCTCTTATATTGAAAATAAACAAGATTGAATCCCCAAGGACACCATATATGCCTTGGTTGCTTACCAACAACAAATTTATCAAAAAGTAAAGAATCTCTTTACTTGATCATATCGTTTCTGGGTACAGCAATATGAAAATCCATACTATACCATGACTTTTGAAGAATTTTTATCCAGATTGCCAGAATATAAGTGACATAACGGTTACTCATTTGATGCTTCCAATGACATCGAAGATCCAGCAAACAGCTTTTATCTCAATCAATACAATCTATGCTACAATAGCATCCAGAGCGTAGCGAAGCAAGCACAAGAGGCAATACTCGTATTGCGTATTATAGAGGATGCTTATGTAAAAAGTAACGACGAGATGCGGCTACTTAGTGAGTTAAAAGACTTCAAACATAAAAGCTTGGATCCTATTTACAGAGAACTAAATATCGCATTAGCATTATACAATAAAATGTCTCAAGACCAAATATTTCACTATGTAAGACTACAAAACACCACGGACAACGCCAGTGTTGCTAAGGTATTGGATCAAGAAATACAATCTATATGATGTATTGAGAAAGATTACACTAGACAGCAAACGCAATGACCCTGTGATGTCCTTTTTGAAATATACAATAAGCTGATTATGCTGAGTCAGACGACCGATGGAGTGAAGAGATAATATCAGATTGTATGTTATCTCACTCTCAACATCCTTTTCATTGTCTTACGCACTTGATTTGCAGGAATAGCTATCGTAATACGTCATTTTTTGAAGAGCTCTAGAAATGTTGATCTGGTTTTGGTACCATAAAAACCACAGTATATGTTATCTCCCGATAAGCCGAGTTGTTGTTGTTGAAATAGACAAAGAGCTTGTTTTGTGCCAGTATCAAACAAGAACGGGGTAGTAGTTGGCGATAAATATCATAGCTGCGATAAGAACGACTGCAAGTAACCCACAGTTAATCAACTATTACCTCGTTCCATATTTAGAGTCCATATGAGTCTTTTGCTAGCATCGTTTCGACTGGGGTTTTTGCTCCAGTCAAATCATTGTGGGGCGGTGATAATTCATCAAGAGCATATTTCTCCTGTCATTGTTTTAGATCACCAGTACAGAGCATTTACCATGCCTTGCAAGCCATATCATGCTCGTATATCAATACGATCCATGTCTGCAGTAGCGATGATTGCTCATCACCTATCATACACTGCGCCAATGCCAATTCATGGTATATGGACAGTAGTAGAAAAGTGGTATTTTTTGGGCGCGGCGAGCATGCCATTGTATGTGGGTTTGCCAGACGCACCATTTGGATTACCTCAATTAATCTTTTTTTCGGTGTGATAGTCACCATTGAAATATACTCACTGGATAGCTTGGGGAGTATAGTACGCGGTGATATTGAGCAATCTTTGTATACAACCAGTAAGCACAAATGCGGACCCAGTAACTAGTTGCGGACTTTGGGCATGACTAGCTCCTAGTCCAAGCAATCATACACAAATAGCAAATAGCAGGAGATACTTTTTAATTTGCATGAAATATAATAGGAAATAATTACTGTATTCCTGGATGGTAATAAATATATTTTCAATATCAATTGGATTGATACGACTTTTATTGAGTATTTTAACGTATATAACGCTTTCTCTCTATGCTTTCTTCAGATTATCAATACGTTTTCCTGGATTTTGAGACTACTTGACTTAGCCCAGTAAGAGATGACATTATCCAAGTCTGACTGATCGTAACCGATGCTCATTTTGTTATACAAAAGCATTTTGTCAGCTATATCAACCCTTGATACGAAATCGAGAAGTTGAAATCTATAGTCAGCTATACGACTGGCATATTACCTCAAGACATCGTCAATGGCATATCTCTTGAAGAGTTTAAGCAAGTAATGATAGATATTATACCAGACAATGCTGTCTTTGTCTGACACAATATTTGATTTGATCTGAAATTTTTGAAAAAATATATAAAAACAGAGGAACTACAGTGAAATCCTCAAGAGTTACGCAGTATTGACACCATAGAATGGGCAAGAGTGCTTATCCATTACGCAGCGAGTTACAGTTTAGATATCCTCTACCCTATGATGCGTGAGCAACTTGGGGAACAGTATTTCACTAATAAAGCTCAAGCATGCAGCTTAACAACACTCAAAAATCATGATGCATTATCAGATTGCATTATAGGGATAGGGATATTTGAATATAGTCTGAAAAAATTAGACGGTCTTTGTCAGACTTACTGACAATTGTCTGACATTTTGTCCAAAGCTGATATCTTTTACTTGTCTAAGTCGACAGATTCTAGTCAGCACGCGTCAACCGAGCTACCCATATTAAAATTTCCGCCAAAGCAATCTGGCAGCACCCAGTTATCTTCAGATACAGATCGATCTTCGCATTCAAACGGATCTAAACTGTACTATGGTAATATGCCCATAGAACAACTGATACGTAGGCTAAGTTCAGCATGAAAATATATATTTGCCACCAACTCTAAACAAAAACTTAGTATCATAAAAGCAAAAATGCAAGCGATGGGTCTTTATAACGTTAGTTTTGTAAAAGAACAACAATATATCGATATGGATAAATTCCATCGCATTGCTCAACAAGATGTCTTACAAAAACGAGAAGCACTTTTTTTCGTAAAGTATTGCTCGCACCATCTACAAGGTCTTGGTATACTAGACCTCAATACACCTGGTGACTACAAAGTATATAACTATATCAGACATGACAGTATCTCTAACAAGCAAGAAATCATATTAGCGACGCACAGCGCCTTGTTTTCAGTATTGCAAGAAAAGCAGTACATGGATTACAAAGTCATCTTCTTGGACTACGAATGGCGGTACGCTTCCTATCTAAAGCATACTTCCTCTCCATATGATCCAGTAAATTTTGCAAGAATTATTGATAACTATGTATATGAGTATAAATTGGATAGAGAGAATAAAGCACGAGAAGCGTACAACAATCTTTTGTCTTTGGTAGATATGTTTTGCGGTGTGCTGTTTATGGAGATTCAAAATTTTATAGCAAATCAACAAGCAGACAATCAATGAAGGTTCGAAATAGGCGTAATGGAGGGAAATAGTCTTTTCCCCAAAACCAATACTTTGTACAAAAAGATACTCAACGACATAGAATCATTGCAAGAAAAACTGCCAGAACAGTTTATCGAAAACCTCAAGATTATAGTAGCTCAATACGAAAAATTATCCAGTTATATGAACAACATTACGTATGCACTACCTGTTGTTTCTGATTATACAACATATTCATTAACACTAGGAAACAACTTCGTAGATTACAGTGAATTTTTACAACTCTTGAAATGATACAAACATTACTTTTTCAGTAATCGAAATCAGACATTTACCGCTCTAGATACGGCTGCGCAAAACAACAACCAGACAGTTTGTCAATGGATGGAGTTTGAAACAATAGAAGCTCTAAAGATAGATACGTCTCATGACAAGATTTTCATCCTCAATAACAATCCCACCAAAGCAAAAAAAATATTTGAACAACTGATGGATTGAAATAAATATTGAGATTATAGTATATTGGTGGAGAATGTGACATGATGAAGAGGTAAAAATCTCGCAATGGCCAAATCCAAATCGAGGTATATTATGGTCGGTTGATACGAGATGCTACTACAGTCACTGGTAGATAAAATGAGACCTCAAATGATTATCACCTGCTCTCAGTTGGGACTTTTGCACCAACAAATCATCGCAGACATACAGTATCGGATGAGGTAAGTTTGCAAATTGTTGGGTGTTTGTTATATATGATAACTCTTTATAAGTTTTTTAGGCTCTAGTAAGATGAAACTCCAAGTAAACGAAGCTTCAAGATATGCAAAAATGAGAGCTCATACTGCGACTCACTTATTGCACTCAGAATTGGGAAATATCTTTCCACAGACAAAACAAGCAGGTTCATTGGTAGACGAAGACTATGTGAGGTTTGATTTTTATGCTGATAGATTATTATCAGACAATGAGATACATAGCATAGAATACAATATCAATAGCGCTATAGCTGGAGCATTCCCCGTCACTATTACACAAGCATCTTTTCAAGAAGCTACACAAATGTGAGCAAAAGCTTTTTTTGAAGATAAATACGGCGATATAGTAAGAGTTGTGTCCGTAGACCGAAT
>JBAYVQ010000031.1:0-9908 GCA_041674565.1 Candidatus Absconditabacterales bacterium | reverse complement strand
TCACTGGGCAAATTGGTAGGATCGCCTATCCATCTGAAGTTGATCTGATGCTCACGTAAGAACTCATTGAGTAAATCTCCACAAGTCCTATACATGTTAAACAAAAAGTCCAATTCTTCCGACGGCCTTTTATTTCTATTTTCCGTAGACATACCTCGTCCAGAAATAACCTTTACAGGAGTGGAGGTGTATACGTATTTGATAAGTTCTACTGCTTTTTCTACTGACTTGATATATCCTTCAAACACTGAAACACCATTTGCCTGGGCTCGTGTCCTGTTTCCATCTGGAATAATCGATAAATGCACTGGAAAATTCATGATAACAAAAAAATCACCATAGTATAAATTATTAGATAACTACAGATAATATTATTGTGTTTGATTGCAAGAAAGATAATTATACTATGTCTCTGGGCAACGAACAATAACCGCAACAATAGGGACTTTTACAAAACAAGAATCTACAATGAACACACAAACAAAAATAGCTTTTGTTCACGATCGACTATATTATATCGCAGGAGCAGAGAGAGTTTTTTTTGATATCATTCGCGACACATTGAGCAAAAACAATAACAAAGCGGTACAATACAAGATATTCACCATGTTTTCAGATAAGAAAGAGT
Organism: Candidatus Absconditabacterales bacterium; assembly: GCA_041674565.1. Classification (GTDB taxonomy): domain Bacteria; phylum Patescibacteriota; class Gracilibacteria; order Absconditabacterales; family Absconditicoccaceae; genus CALMFT01. Next base: position 9,280 of record JBAYVQ010000031.1, on the reverse strand, counting down.
TATACATTGATGGGGCAACTATCCCTATCATCTCAGCGCTCCCAAGACGGATATTTGCTCTTTTTGTTTTTTTTGATAAGCACAAAGTGCGAGGGCTATCCAAACTGCTGGATTATCGTAACCTCATGTTTTGGTATCCCATCTTGATACGGATACTGCAACGCAAGATCAAGCATTACCAAGCAAATGAGATTATCATTTCTAGCTTTGCTGTGGCCAAAAACGTAGCCGATGCAAGCGGGAAAATACCTACCATACTCTATGCTCAGTCGCCTTTTATGTATATCCACAACCACTATCTTTCCAACCTAAGCAAATTACGCTCACCCATTAGACAAATCTATCAATTTGCTCGCAGCTATCTCTTACCACGAGATCTCAAGCCTAGGATCTATCACCACATCTACACCAATAGTCACTACACCAGTAAACTTATACAAGACATTTATGGTCTGAGCAGCACTGTCCAGTACCCCAAGTTGGATCCAGTCTTTTTCGACTACCCTGGATACGATACTAGGTCAGATTATTTTATCTTTGTAGGTAGGTTAGTAACTTTTAGCAAAAGCGTGGACATCATCATCAATGCGTTCAATCACACGAGACACGTGCTCAAGATCATTGGCGCTGGACCCGACGAACAATACCTGAGATCTATCGCCAACAGCAATATCGAATTTTTGGGGTGGATAGATGACCCACGAGAAAGATGTGAAATAATCTGAAAGGCAAAGGGGCTCGTCAATATTACACTAGAAAGCTTTGGATATGTTACTGCCGAGAGCTTGTGCCTGGGTACGCCAGTTATCTGATACAATCAAGGAGCAACGCCAGAACTTGTACAAGACAAAGACAATGGGATATTGGTTGATACACAGACAGTAGACAATCTCGTATGAGTTACACAAGATATGAGTCAGCAAGAACGAGACCACAAAACCATAGCAAGAGACGCCAAGGATATGTTTGACAAGTCGGATCTTTGTTTTGAGATTCGTTAGAGAATCATTACTGTGAGCACATGAAAATAATTTCCACCAATAAAAAAGTGTTACATGATTATGAGATCCAGGAGAAGTATACTGCGGGGGTCATTTTGCAGTGATGCGAAGTGAAATCTATCAAGTGAGGTTATGTCAATATTACCAATGCTCGGGTGAAATGTTATGATGGTAAAGCACGATTAGAAGCTATGGATATACCACTATACAAAAAAACACCACTAAAACAAATCGGCTCGTATGAACCCAAAGCAAGCAGACAGCTCTTGCTCCACAAAAAAGAAATAGCCAAGTTGACGGACAAGACCACTAAAACAGGTCTCACGATCAAGGTTCTGGATATCTACGTATCCAACAGAGGCTATATCAAACTCACCATAGGATTGGCAAAACTCATGAAAAAAGTAGATAAGAAACAAATACTGAAAGAGAAAGATGTCGCAAGACAGACAGACAAGGAATTAGCCCGCATGAGATTTAATTAAATATGTTGTTATGAAAACAGTGGTACTATCGGGAAGTATGAAGTTCATACAAGACATCCAAAATACATTGCACAGCTTACAGGAGCTCTGAGCTCAAGCTCAATTTCCCAATGGAGATAATATCGTATCGGGCGAAGATTTGTCTATGGAGCAGTCAAAACAACTTGCTCTAGAACACTACGAGGCAATCAAGCAATCAGATATCGTGTACTTTCTGACACCCAACGGTTATATGGGCACTAGTTGCAAAGTGGAACTAGGATATGCTATAGCACTGAATAAAACAATCATCTTCTCAGAACTAACCCACGATATAGCACTGGATTGCTATGCACAACAGATCATACCGCTGGATAACCTATTGCTATTTCAATCACTGTAAACAACTTATAACTTAGAACTTAGAACTTATAACTCATATCATGATAATCCTCGCAAATAAACCATCTGGACGAACAAGCAATGACGTGGTACAGTACATCAAGCATTTTACCAAAAGCAAAAAATGCTGACATAGCGGCACATTGGACCCCATGGCTACAGGGCTTATGATACTGGCTACGGATGATGACACTAAGAAGCTGCACGATCTTACTGGCAAAGACAAATCCTATATCGCTACTATTGATTTGAGTAAGCAATCAGACACACGAGATATGGACTACCGAGAGCAGTTCACTCAATATGAGTATGATATACAGTGATGCACAATAGACTGAAATCGCATATCACGACCCAGCAAAGAACATTTGGATAAAGCACTACAAGCACTGCGCTCCGATACATGAATTTCATTGCCACTTCCATGATTTTCTGCCAAGAAAGTAAAAGGTAAAAAACTCTATGACTTAGCCAGACAAGGCACTGACCTAGCACTATCCAAAGATATGGTCATGCACAGCATCACGATCCTGGAGTATGCGGCCCCAACTATCGTCATCGAGTGTGAAGTTTGATCAGGCACCTACATTAGATCGATAGCACATTGGCTCGGATTGCAGTATGGATTGGGCGGCATTCTTACTGCGCTACAAAGAACATCCATAGATATTTATAATCTGAATCGCATAACTCACCCCGATAGCGCTAGTAAAATTCCTTTTCAGATTATTTCTCATGAATAAAAAATTGCAAACTCATTTATCTCGGTCAATACATCGTGACTAAGCTTTACAATAACAGCATCTTTTGGTTTCGTCAGGATTTGAGAACTCATGATAATCATGGTCTTCATGAAGCCATAGCAGCCTCCAAACAAATTTTACCTATCTTCATCTTTGACAGCGATATACTTGGAAAATCACCCGCTCATGACAAAAGACTGTGATTTTTGTTGGAGAGTATAAAACAGCTCGATGCACAACTCCAACAATCAGGAAGCAGATTACATTGTTACTATGGCAAAGCATCACACATTATACCTCAGCTTATCAAACAATACGACATACAAGCACTCTATCACAACAAGTCGTATGGTTACGGCAGTGTTACGAGGGATAGAACTGTCGAACAGCATTGTCATGATCATGAGATAGACTATCATGCTTGTAAAGATTTTTTACTGGTAGATCCTCAAGAACTTCCAGAAAGAAAAGTATTCACTCCATTTTCCAAATGGTGGTACAAGTGCCTAGAAAACAATCCACCAGTTCTTCATAATACGCCGCCCAAGATAGCAAGTATTTTGAAGGAACCTGAGCATAGCATAGACTCGATTGCCAAATGATTGTGAGAGACAAATTTATGTCGATGGAAAGCCAAAGATAGATCACAATTGTTACACGATATCCACCTAGATCACTATGAATCAGAAAGAAACATACCTAGTCTATCTGGTACTTCACAACTATCTCCCTATATCAGATTTTGATTGATATCTATCAGAGAAGTCTATCAACACAGCAAAGCATATCCTAGCTATACCAACGAGTTGGCACGAAGAGAATTTTGGCAGCATATTGCCCATTATCATCCTCAGGTACGAGTCCAAGAGTTTCAGGAAAAAAGAAGACATATTAAGCGACAACACAACGAAGCGTTGTTTAAGAAACGATGTGCAGGCGAGACTGGATACCCCATTGTGGACGCAGGCATGAGGCAGTTGCAGGAAGAAAATCGAATGCATGGCAGAGTGCGTATGGTAGTAGCAAGTTTTCTTACCAAAGACATGTTGATGGATCGAAGACTAGGGGAACAACGATTCGCAAAGTACTTATTGGATTACGATACCAACGTCAATATAGGCAACTGGCAACGATCAGCATCCGTCGGTGCCGACCCCAAACCGCTCAGGATATTCAATCCTATCTTACAGTCACAAAAATTCGACCCTCAAGCACAGTATATACTCCGCTATCTACCAGAACTACAGGGCCAATCCTTGGCGGCTATCCACGACCCACTCACCCACTCCTTATCGTATCACAAGCCCATACTAGACCACTACGCGAACAGCAAGCTAGCAAAGCAGACGTACTATAACTAAAGGCTCAAAGGCAGGAAAGCGAAAAAGCCGAAAGGCAAAAAAGATACAAAATATACAAACAAAAAAACCTATCTCTTGCGAGATAGGTTTCTTGTGATACGGAAACTACATGAATTAGTTTCTGTAGTATGTTTGACTATAAGAGTCAATTGTCATACCTGCATCAGTGAACCAGTCAGACGTAGTCAAACCATGACCTACTTCTGATTGATCACTCCACACTACTGAAGTGCTAGCAGTACTCAAAGTAGAGTATGTAGACGGAGTAGTGTTTGTAGACTGTTGAGTCATGTTTACAGAGATAGAACCAGCTGTTGCAACAGTAATTGCAGCAGAGTCTACAGTAAGCTTGAATTCAGTAGTAGAGCCTGCAGCTACAGAGTAACCTTCAGCATATCCACCAGTAAATACACAAGTTACAGTAGAAGTAGTACCAGAGTAAACACAATCGATGTCTGTTCCATTAGTAAGCTTAGTTCCATTAGCTCTCAATGTGAAGTTACTAGCAGTAACAGTTGTACCAGAAGTAACAGCAACATTAAATGTTAATTTTTTAAGCAATACTGAACCAGCAGCATCAGCAGTAGCTCTTACAGCGAATACATCAGTACCCGCAGAAACCACTGGAGACACAACTGAAGATGGAGCATTAACAGCAAGTGACAATCTTGTTGATCTTATGATTTGGCTATTAGCCACACCAGTACAAACACCAAGAGTTGCAGAAGCTGAACTATTTTGAGCTGAAACCATAGTTTGAGCTGTACCACCAACCAATGAGAAGTTTGTAGAAGGAACTACACCAAGTCTCAATGTTCTAGTAGAAGCGTATGAACCCAATGGATTCAACAACTTAGCTCTTACTTGTACAGTTACAGCACTGTTGTTTGGCAATACGATACCAGCACCACCGTTCAATCCGATTGCGTAAGCAATAGCATTGATAAGTGTAGCTTCACCGACTTTAGTGTTACCAACGTACAATTCTAATACGATACCATCAGCAGAAATATCAAATCCTGAAGCAGCCAAAGTAGTAGTACTATAAGCGCTTGGTACAGAATTTTGAGATCCTGACAAGTTTACCAATGATAATTCATTGATAACTGCGTTACCGTTATCAGATTTGAATTCGAAGTTTGCAACTGGAACAGCAATAGTAGACAATGGAATGATAGAAGAAGCGATTGGGCTTACGTTCTTACATTGCACAGCGATACTAGATACTACATCCAATTGAGCACCAGTCAATGATCCAGGACCAGTAACACTGTTACCGTTAGTATCATCAAGATCGAATGTATCTATAGTATAGAATACATCACCAGTACTAGAAGAAGATGGATGGCTAGAGGTAGTTGTTACTTTCAAAGTGATCTCTTTAGAGGTTCCCTTTGGAATAATAATACCAAGTGAGTTGAATGTAGCAGTTGTACCATTGTTGAATGCTTGAGTAGCAACCAATACACCATCCACGTAAGCCATAACATCAGATACGTAGTTACTGTTTGAAGAAGAAGTAGGATTGATGAAGTTCAAGTTTACCTTGAATCCATTCAATACCAAGTCTCTTACATTGTTCGCTCTAGCAGCAAATCTCAAAGCTACGAAGTCAGTAGACTCAGCAACCATGATCTTACCATTAGAGAAATTATCTGTTCTAGAGATATTGTCTACAGATGCGTTAGTAATGATCATCTCAGAACCAACTGCAGTACCATTGAAGTCAGAAGCAACAACGTTGTTTTGTGTAGAAACATATTCAGCGTTTCCAGCAAATGCAAAACTGTTTGCGTCTATTCTAAATCTAATTCTGTCACCAGCAGTAGCGCTAGAGAGAGTATCAAATCTTACTTCAAGAGTGTTTACACCTGCTACGAAATCTCCGTAGTAGTTGAATTCAATATAACATGTGTTTGTACTAGTTACACCAGCAGTACCTTCACAAACAGCTGAACCAAGTACGTTACTTGTAGAATCTACCATAATGTTGTTTACGTAGAGTCTGAAGTTTTCAGCACTTCTTTCTGGAGTTGTGTAAGTACCAGTACTAGTCTTGTTATCAATGTATACTCTAATCTTCTCTGTTCTGATAGCAGATTTAGTGTTTACATTAGCTCTAAGACCAAATACCAATGGCTCTCTTGTAGGAACGTTCATGTTAGTAACAGTATCAGCTCTTACGATAGAGTTACTTCCTTCTTTCACACAGTACAATGCAGAAGCATAGCTATTAGAATGTCTTGTGACATTCACACTGAGCATAGAATCAGCTTCTCTAGCTGTAATATCTGACGCGTCATCCAAATAGAACTCTATTGGATCATCTTTGTCTCCACCAATGATATCACCCTTGATGTAGAATGATCTTGTAGTAGAATAAGGGAGTGTATAGCTAGACAATACAAATGTAACGAATTTACCGTCAACACTTACTGTAGCTGGGACAACACCAGTACCTACTTCAAGTCTCAAGTTTCCAACAATACCATTCAAACTCTTAGATGACTTCAATCTAATAGACTTAACGTCTACTGCCTTAGAAGAACTATTGTTCTCCAAGCTGAATCTACCGATAAGTTTGTTAGTATCACCAACATACACGTAAGTAGAAAGAGTACAAGAGTTAGCGCCTGTCCAGATTGCTCCAGTCATACCAGCACCGCCTTGTGCAGTAAATGTAATTCTAGATTGATTAGAGATGTCGATAGTCTGAATTGCAGCTGATATAACACCATCATCTACAGCAACAGTACCGTTTGACAACGTAGCGTTAGTTACTTTAACTGTACCTCTCTGATTTACAGAAGAACCTGTCAAAGAATCAAACATCACCCAGAAAGATTTCAACTCATTCTTTCTCAAAGCAACTGGAGTAGTGAAACTCAAGATGGCTTCAGAAAAGTTGTTGAAGGTTCTAGAATTAGTTACCTTAACACCATCGTCGTTAGCTATCGAAACCTGAACATATCTCCTATCCATAAGAGAGTCATCAAGTTTGATAGTTACAGTAGTCAAGTTACCATTTTCATCAGCAGTTACGTCAAACTTCAACACTTCGTTGTTGTAAGATGTATTACCGATGTAAATAGTACCATTTTGACCCATAGGAGAGTCACTGTTTCTAACGAGCTTAGCTCTGTTTGTTCCAATTGGAGTAGGAACAGTAGAACCAGTACCGTCTACAGTATCGAAATCACATTCGTAATCTCTAGATCTGTAAAGCATAATTACTGCTTCAGCTCTAGAAACTGGTCTATCAAAGCTGTTTACATCAGTAACAGTAGTAATACCATTTTCCAATGCATAAGCGTGATAGTTAGCATACCATGGAGAAACTGTTTCATCCATGTAGTCTGCCATACCTCTTACCAATGTAGCCAAAACTTGCGCCTTAGATACAAAAGTATTTGGATAGAAACTACCGTTACTTCCTCTCATGAGACCAAGCTCACAAGCTTTCATAACAGCAGCTGACAAGTAAGGACTTACGTCTTCAGCGTCAGCGAATTCACAAGTAGTATCTGGATTAGTTTCCAAGCAAAGGAAATCTTCACCAAATGTACCAATGAATTTTGACCACTCTTGTCTAGTCAAACTTCTGTATGGACCGAAAGCGTCTGCATCAGACATACTCGTCAATCCATTCTCCTTAGCTCGCTCGAAAGCGTCTAAGTACTCTTGGTCATATGCAGCTTGAACGAGTGGAGCAGCTCCCAAGAAGCTTCCAGCGAACAACACTGCAGATAACACTGACAATACCAATTTTTTCATCCGCAAATAGGTAAAATAAATATAAATGTAAAAGATAGTCGTGATGACTATTGCTGTGTCTCCACACAGACTCACTTTTTCAGTAACCAATACGCAGCTATTTTCAAGCCCTATATAGCACATAGTGCATATGTCAGACACGATAGATGCGACAGATGACTGTCAAAGTCAGTATCACTACACAGTACTACTAGCAACAAATGGTTTTGTGACAAGTATGACAACAAGAAATTGACAATATCAGATTACATTATATATAGTAAGCAGCTTATGAGAAAATCTACTATTTGCTTCATAATATTATGGTATCATCTCGCATTGTCATTTGCTGAATTTGTTCGCTATGTGTCACAACATAGAATGTTATATTATGCTGTTTGACATAGTCAGACAACAACTCTGAAACCCTGGCAACGATATCATTATCAATATTGTTTATAGTCTCATCAAGTAGCAAAAAGGAATTACCAAATACCACACTGGTAGCAAGTATCCAGCATAGTCTGAGCACGGTTTTCTGTCCACCACTGAGAGACTTCACCTCTCTTATACCGCGCTCATCTTCAACTGTTAATACCAACTCATCACCATCTGGCCCAATTTGGATAGATAATTGAATATCTACGACTTTAGCAAGAAACGCATTGATGTAATCATTGAGCACTGGTATATAGGACTGTAACACATACAAGGTGAGTTCTTTACTAAAGATGCTGTGCAAATCACTGGCTATGTCCAATTGTTGCTTCACAAATAGAGTTTTCTCTTCTATTCTTTTTTTTTCTGCGTAAAGGTCTTGCGACTTGTGGACCAGCTGTTCTAGATATTTGGTGCTTTCTGATAGTTTTGGTAGTTGAATATACACAGACTCATTAAGGAGTCATTGTTTATATATTATAATCTGACTCTGTTCGTTGTATTTATTTTGATCTAGTAGCAGCTCAGCAGCAACCTGATCGCATTGTGAAAGTAGCGTATGATACTCTTGTAGCTTGGATTGTTGTTGCTGGACACGCTGCTGCGTAAGCAAGATATTTGCATCTAGCTCTTTCCCAGATACAGTGAGTTGCACATAACGGTCACGATCAGACAAAGAAATGACATCATTCAATAATATATAATCAGATCTTATGGTTGCGATCTGTTCTTGCAAACGTTTTTGTTGCTGTTCGAGAGTGGCGGTTTGTAATTGGTCACCAGATGTATTGTCACCAAGTTCTAGATCACTTATGACACACAGCGTATTCAAATACTCGGTACGTTGTGGCTGGAAACCTTCGTAACTCACTACACCTTTTGCGTTATACAATTGAGTAAGCTCTTCTTGTTTGGGTTGTAGTTGTGCGCCAGTATCTGTCATCTTAGCCTGCAACACTGCAAGCTGCTCTTTTGTTTGCTGTATTTGGGTATCCAATTTGGATAAGGATCATGCATTGATCTGACTAATGAAAGGGCAGTCTGCATCTATACGATCGCAATGAAACTGAGAAAGATGCTGAGACTGTACCAGGAGGCCATCTAGCGTTTTTTGGGTG
>JBAYVQ010000030.1:0-9955 GCA_041674565.1 Candidatus Absconditabacterales bacterium | reverse complement strand
TGTCTATCATAGCCAAATAACTTGAGAGCTCAAGGCAGAGTACTAATGATAAAGTACCACAATAGTCCAAAACCGATAATCCATTTCATCAGTTCAGCATACAACAAAGTCAAACGTTTTGTAGAAACAGATGGAATAATCTGAGCGACTTGATATCCCAACAGCAGTAGCAAGAACGCAGTGAAATTATATCTCCAAGCAATAAGATAGTGATTTCGGGATCCATTGATCAAAGAGCTCACTAAAGTCACTCCGATAACGACAGCAAATCATATAGACAGATAGCGAAAATAACGATCCTTAAATAATTCTTTCCAAGCTTGCTTGACACCAAATTGAGCAACATAATACCAACATATTGTGACACACAAGACAGCTATAAGTAGTTCTTTTCGTAAGGATATCCCTAACATGGCGCCTTTAGGAAGTCATACAACGAATTGCAAAAAGTTGATACCAATAAAATGAAAAATAAGACCTATAAGTAATACTGCAGTAGAGTAGTACGCCACTCTGGGGACACTAAATCGACTTATCAGGCTTTTGATGTGTTGGTTGATGATCATGTTACTTGCGCTTATTTCTATGGTAAATAATATATCCCAAAAATCATACAATACCTAATGCAACTAGGTAAATCATAACATGTTCATACTGACTCGCATACTCGACAGCTACATTCCACTTGGAGCCCATCCAGTAGCCTAGCATGACCAAAAACACTGTCCGAACCAAGGTGCCCATCAGTGTGTAAGCAAAAAACTGCAAAAAGTTCATCTTAGCACTACCAGCAGGCAAGCCTATAAATCACCTCGCACCTGGTAAAAATCTTCCAAAGAATACAATTTTCTTATCATTTTTTTTGAAAACATCATACAGATCAGTCACATACTCTGGTTTAGCAAAAAAATACTTTCCATACTTTGTCACAAATGCTGTAATTTTTCTTTCACTCAAAAAGCGACCCAAAAAGTAATATGGCAAATTACCTAAGGTACTACCAAGTGCGCATACTGCAATAACACCGATAAGATTCAATTTACCTATCCCAGCAAGATAACCTCCAAGTGGCATAATCACTTCACTTGGTACTGGAGGAATAAGGTTTTCAATAAAACTGGCAGCAAATAAACCACCGTATCATATCTGATAAATAAGTTGAATAAGCTGATCTCAGATTTGTGTAAACATGGAGCCAGGAAAATAAATGTGCCTCCCCATACTATTTTATTTGCCCACGAATTCAAAACGATATGATTTGGATCACTTAACTTATGATTTTGCTATATAAAGCTATAGTTTTCTCGAGTTCCACACTCTTATCAAACTCCTTTACCCTCTGCAAGCCTGCTTGTCTCAGATTATGTTGCAAATCATCACTTTGGGCCACGCCCACAATAAGCTCCTTCATGTTATCTTTGCTTTGGGGGTCGAAATACAAGCATGCGCCAGCACCTATTTCCATAAAGACACTAATATTACTAGCGAGCACAGGGCAACCTGCTGCCCATGCTTCCAGTATTGGTATACCAAAGCCCTCAGCAAGACTTGGATACACAAAACATTGAGCAAATTTGAGCAAATTGTACTTCACTGCCTCATCTCAGCCCATGTGCCACGCGAACTCAGAAATACCTAATGCATCGAAGGCGGCTAATTCATGTGCAGTGAATCACTCATGACCGAGACATACAAGCTTCAATTTGTCTGACAACACGCCCTGAAGGGACTCTACAAGCGGTAAAAAGTTCTTATATTCGGCACCTCTTTTACCAATAAATAAAATATATTTACCCTCAATCAGTGGTGTATTCTGATTATCACATATATATTTGACGTTTTGGACATCTATACTATGATAGATAACCTGAATCTTTTGCGGATCAATAGCAGGGTAGTAATATAGCAAATCTTTCTTTGTTTGATTGGAAACACAAATAATTGCTTTAGCGTGGGCACCAAGTTTGGCAATTCAAGTATCAGCATAATCACACATACCTATATCCAGCAATCATTTTTTCAATTGCTGTGTTTTGTGATTGAGGTCATATACATTAAATACAAATGGTATATGCAAACGTTCAAGTATAGTGACAAGATATGGATCGTATAAGGTGAGATGTACAAGATCTATTCACCTGAGATACTGTTCTGCGTGGCGTAAGAAATAGTACTTATTGTACCAGTATAAGAGATTTTGTCTTCCTTTGAAGGGGATACTATTCAAAAAAGACCTACTCGAGAATATGTCATGTAGTATCGTTTTCAGATATATATTGTTGGACAAAACGATGGGCAAACTGACTTGGTGTCCATGATGCAAAAGACCCTCTATAAGCTCAGTGTAGTACTTAGTCATCCCACCCATCACCTCCAATGAGAAGACTTGATGATCATATAAAATATGCATACGCAGACACGTAGATAAATAGCCAATTAGGCTCTTTTTGATATAGTTCTTATTTACATTGACTCACCAGGCTACTTGTTTATAGTGAGCAGTATAGTCATTTATTAGCAAAAATCCATGAGACAGCTAAAAATTAGCAAATCCATAACCAATCGCGAAAGCATCTCTTTGGAAAGATATCTTCAAGAGATCAGCAAAACGGAAATGCTCAAACCAGAGGAAGAAGTAGAGTTGGCACAGCGCATTAGACAATGAGGTATAGGATCACAACAAGCACTAGACAAACTAACTAAAGCCAATCTACGTTTCGTAGTCTCAGTCGCAAAGCAATATCAAAACCAATGATTATCACTCAGCGATTTGATCAATGAAGGCAATTTGGGCCTTATCAAAGCAGCACAACGTTTTGATGAAACTAAGGGATTTAAGTTTATATCCTATGCGGTGCGATGGATAAGGCAAAGTATCCTGCAAGCATTAGCAGAGCAAAGTAGGATAGTCCGTATGCCATTAAACAAAGTAGGATCACAAAATAAAATAAACAAAACAATAACAGAACTCGAACAAATCCTAGAGAGAACTCCGTCTGCCGAAGAAATAGCAAACATACTGGAAATCGATAGCCGCGAGGTAGAAAAGATGCTGAACGCCAATGGGCGTCACATTTCTTTTGATGCTCCCTTGTTTGACTCTATGGACTCAGATGCAACGCTCTTAGACTTCACGGAGGGTGATGACTGAGATGCTCCAGACGAAAGGTTGGATTATCGTGAATCTCTCAAAATAGAAATAGAAAGAGCACTCTCTTGACTCAACGATAGATCTGTCGATATAATCAAACTACACTTTGGAATAGATGCAGATCATCCCATGAGTCTGGAAGAGATAGGAGAAAAGTTTGGCTTAACGAGAGAAAGAGTAAGACAAATAAAAGATAAAGCAATAAACAGACTGCGCATAAGACAAAGATCAAAATTACTAAAAACATTTCTATCTTAAACTCTCTTTACCAAGCCAGCTTATGTCTATAAGATCAACCATTGATACAGCAGACAATATACAGTATTCCATCTATCTTTCTTGATTGTCAGAACAAACGATCACCAGTATATCCAAAGATATAGGGGAACCAGATCGGATGCTAGAGCATAGACTAAAGTCTTTTGTGATTTTTCAGCAAACAGCTCTTCCCAATTGGTGACCAGACATAAGCTGACTCAATTTAGACAACATTGTCTACTATGCCAGGCCCGAAAAATGATATACAGGATATGCGGATTCTCGAGATAAGGTTCCTCAGGATATCAAAAATAAATTTGATAAACTCGGTATACCAGCAGCGGAAAAAAATTATCTCGCAGGAGCAGGAGGACAGTATGATGCAGAAATGGTGTATCACAAACTCAAGGAGAAATACGCCCAAATGGGTGTTATTTTTGACGATATGAGCAATGCCTTAAGAGAACATGAAGAATTGGTACGCAAGTATTTCATGAAACTCGTACCCAATACTGACCACAAATTTGCAGCACTACACTGAGCCGTACGATCTTGATGAACCTTTATCTATATCCCCAAATGAGTCCACGTGAGCGAACCACTGCAGGCTTATTTTCGTATGAATACGCTTGGGGGAGGGCAGTTTGAACATACGCTCATTATTGTAGAGGATGATGCAGTATGCGACTATATAGAGTGATGCAGCGCACCCAAATTTGACAACAAATCTATCCACGCATGACTTGTCGAAATACACGTAGGCAAAAATGCCAGGATGAGGTATAGCTCTGTAGAAAATCGATCTATCAATACCTATAATCTCAATACCAAAAGGGCCATCGTGGACGACGATAGCGTGATGGAATGGATAGGCGGAAACCTAGGTTCTGGCACTACCATGTTGTATCCATGCACCATCCTCAAGGGTAAGAGAAGCAAAGCAGATCATATCGGTGTAGCCGTTGCGACCGCTGGGCAGCACCAAGATGTAGGTGCAAAGGTCATACACATTGGACAAGATTCCAGCTCCACCATCATATCCAAGTCCATCAGCAAAGATGGATGAGTAAATACCTATCGTGGTATTGTAGATATCAAATCTACCGCAACATGAGCAACCAATAGTACGGAATGCGATGCGCTCTTAATGGATGATTTTAGCGTATCTACAACTATACCAACCATCAAAGTAGATAATCCCTACGCAACGGTAGCACATGAAGCATCAGCAGGAAAGATAGACGAAGCAATGATATTTTATCTCACTTCAAGAGGTCTCAATGAGGAAAAAGCCATGGCAATGATCGTCAATGGTTTCATATCGCCAGTTATCAAAAGGCTTCCCTTGGAATATGCATGAGAATTGAATAAGCTGATAGAAATGGAGATGGAATGAAGCGTAGGGTAGTTCCGCTTGTATGTGAGATGCTATAAGATAGTATTGGTGTACAGTACATTTATGTCCTTACACGATCTATCATGACATTCATTGAAGACACTACAGAAAAAGCTCACGAACTTCTTGATCAAGCTAAAGAAGCAATCAACGATTGAAAAGAAAAGGCACAAGAGCAAGTTGACAATGCCCACGAGGAGGCAGAAAAACTTTCTGAAAAAGCAAAGCAAGCAGCGCAAGATGCTGCAGACAGTATCAGAAAAGCAGGCGAAAGCGTCACACAAGCCGCTGAAGATGTCGCTGATAAAATTGAACATAAGTAGCAGTATGCAATCATGAACGCCAAAATAACAACGTAGGGACACGCTTTTAGCGTGTCCTATTGCGTTATAGGATGCCGCAGATGCCCCACAACCCATTGCGTAATTAATTCCTATCCATAATGGGTATAACATAATTCATGTGTAATAATATTGCTTTTGATAGGTGTTTTGCTATATCGAAAGTACATTTTACAATCTACTATGCATATTCATGAACGCAAACACAAATAAAAAAAAAGTAATAATAATCTGATGATGATTTGGGGGACTGGGTTCGGCTATTCTTATGGCCAAAGAGGGTTATGACGTCACTATATACGAGAAAAACCTCTTGCCATGAGGTAGAGCAAACATCTTAGAAAAAGATGGGTTCCGCTGGGATATGGGTCCCAGTTGGTACCTCATGCCAGATGTATTTGAGCATTTCTTTGCTTCTATAGGAGAAAATGTTTCAGATTATCTTGATCTTATCAAATTGGATCCCAGTTACAGGATATGGTTTAAGGATATCCCTAATAAAACCATCGTAGCGAAAACATCGATCAATTTCTACGACAATAATAGTCGAGACATGGTGAAAAATGGTACCAAAACCATCGAGACCAGAGCGCTCAACCCTGAGGAACCAGATAGGTATTTTGGAAACATCAAAACATGAGACACAGTGCAATTCGTCAATAAAAACACAGGAGAAGAAATGCTGATCACTATCAGCAAACAATATATGCGAAAAAACTTCCAAGAGTTGAGTCTCGAGACAGATGAGGTACTTCACGCCATCAGGCCAGATCAAAAACAGATGGATTTACACAATCCCTACAATCTCAGGTCCATCTGGAATTTCACATCCGACTACGCCGAAAGAGTGGAAAAAAATGGCTTGGTATGACGACAATTCGAGATCATACAGCAAGATGATCTGGTGGTAGATATTACTGGAGATATCCCTACGGATACGCAAACATTTGAGCGTATAGAGCCAGGAGCTGGCAAACAACTGCAGCACTATCTTGAACTAGCAAAAGAACAGTACGAGATAGCTATGCAAAAGTTTGTATACAAGAACTACAGCTCTTTGTGGGACTTTGCCGATCGGGGAGTACTCACAAAAGCACGGAAGTTGCATATCTTCAGCAAGATGGATGCGTACGTCAGCAGATTTTTCAAATCACCAGAACTCAAGAAGATCATGGAGTATACGATGTTGTTTTTGGGTACATCACCATACGAAGCGCCAGCATTGTTCAATATCATGAGTCATGTCGATTTCGGGCTAGGAGTATACTACCCACAAGGAGGTATCCACGAAATACCCAAAGCCTTACTCAAGATAGCGCAAAAGTACGGAGTCAAGTTTGTAACCAATAAAGAAGTCACTAAAATATGTGTAGATAATCAGAAGGCCAGCTGAGTAGAGTTTGCTGATGGCGGCAAAGACAACGCAGATATCATCATATCCAATGCCGATATGCGACATACCGAAACAAAACTGTTGGAACCACAATCTCAGACATATCCCGAAAGCTATCGAGCTAAGAAAGTGATCTCACCATCAGCATTTATCCTTTATCTAGGTGTAGAGGACAAATTGCCGCAATTAACACATCACAATCTCATCTTCGCCAAAGATCGGAAAGCAGGTTATGATCAGATATTTCACAACCCGAAGCTACCTGATGATCCATCATTGTATATCTGCAAACCCACCGAGGTCGACCCATCAGTAGCGCCTGCCTGACACGAGAACCTCTTCGTGCTCGTACCTATAGCGCCAGGGCTAGAGTTTGATCAAAAACAACAGGATGAGTATGCGAAGTTCGTTATTGATTTTGTGGCAAAACAGTGCAAGATACCAGACTTAGGGAAACGTATCGTTAGTCAGACTATCTTTTCTGTAAAAGAGTTCGCATCACTCTACAATAGTTATAAAGGTACGGCACTAGGACTCGCTCATACACTCTTTCAGTCGGCCTTACGAAGACCAGATAATGCGAGCAAAAAAGTATCATGACTCTACTATGCTGGATCTTATACCAATCCTGGCATCGGTATGCCTATGTGCCTTATCAGCGCTATGTTAGTCAAAGATATGATAATCTGAAAGTAAAAATGCCTTCTCCTGCAGACAGAAACCTACTCATGGAAACACACACGACAATGATCGTTACAGCTTTATGTTACCTATAAACTACATCCTGCAATGTTATGAAAAACATATTAAACCAAGGATTTAGTCATACAATTTGGTTGATTATTTCTAAGATAATCATTATACTTACATGTTATTTAGTTGAATATATAAAATACTCGGATCATGAGCACTGTATCAAGAAGATATCTTAGCAAAGTAGAGCAAACATTTACCAATCTTCTCAACTACTTAGAAATCCAACAGAACAAACCTGATCCAAAATCGTATCTTGAAAAATCCACCATACGTATCATATGTAATACAGATGGGCTCACATCAATTTTTTTGGACCACGACGTTAGTAGGCACTCAAAACCCAACACCGTACAACGCTTTAAGGAAAGCTCTGTACAACTATGCAGGCAAATCATAGATACACTACAAAGCAATGAAAGACCATTTTCTTTGATGCACGATCAACGTTTTGCACTGGATAAACCCATTGCGCTAGAGTTATTTGGTGCTTTACAGACCTATGCACATGACTTGGGAAAAGATATACATATCGCCGACGGCAAGCAGCCAAAAAGTAAAATACTAGTCATACACCCCTCCACACAGGAGAGTGATTCTATAGCAAGGCGTATAGCTTTTGAAGGCGACATAAAATCCATAAATATGAAACTAGCCAACGAAATACAAAGGATACAACGCAGAAGGGATATAATCGATAAGTACAATAGGCAGCTGCGCATACATACACTCAGCTTTGCGGATCTCACTAAAGCAGTCTTGCCAAATCATACGATCAAAACAAGTACAGTAGAATCACGCATTGCAAAAGAAGATATACTGCGATATTATACTATCATAAGCGAGATAGAGCAGTGAACGCTAGAAAGGGAGTATACAAATCTCCTTACCCAAACACGAGGTAAAGATTTGCAATCTATATATCAGCAGTTATATCCTCTCAAGGAGCTGATTGAAACATACTGGAATGCAAGAAGAGGACTTACCAAAAATGCTCCAGCCAACATGAAATCACTCGAAGACTCACTGAAAGAGTACTCTTACAAAAGTTTTTAATATTTTTTAGTGTTCGTACCAGGTTGTTTCATGCTACAGTATAGCTCCAAAACCCAAGAGCAACTCGACAAGCAAATCATGAGGATATCCGAAAGATCTGATATTTTGAGATTTTTGGATCCTGTCAATAAATTTGAGGAGCTCACGATATTCCTGGAGAAATGAGGGGATTACAATCCGCAGTTTATCTATGACGAATCTCATCTTCCCGCATTGGATGAAGTAATGAGATATATAGATAAGCTGAAAAGCAAAGTCTCCAAACTCAGAGTAAAAAACACGCTGCAAAATATGATGATACAAAAATGCGAAGAACTGGAATGCAAATTCAAATTACTGCAAGCCTACCATGCACAAGACTTGGATCTTATACAACAATACAACGAGCAATTGTTTGGACCACTGCAACATCAGGATATAACATCATGGAAAACAAAAGCCAAAAGGCTAGAATCATTGCACCAAATAAGCATATCGTCCCTGATCCCCAAACATCTCAATCTGTCACAGCAAATCACAAAAAAAGAATTGCTAGAGCTCATTGCCTACCATCTTCAGCAGATCTGAGCAGACAAATATAAGATACAATTTGGCAAATATGGCACCACCAATATGCAGATAAGCATAGGTCCAAAACCCGTCATATATATCAATAAGAAAGACCAATACGCCTTACACGATGTATGCGTTAGCATTTTACATGAACTCTATGGTCATCTGTTGAGATATTTCAATGGCAAAAAAAGTAATATCCACATTATGCAATGATGAAGCGCGTATTACCTAGCCACAGAAGAGTGAGTTGCTGTGTTTTCTGCTGCAAGATTGGAGTGACTATCCAAAACACTTGTAAAGCTATACGACAACCATCAACTACTAGTGCAAGCCTCCGAGCATAATCGATCAGCTACATCTTCTCTACTGCAAGCAAAGGGTTCAAAAGACCTAGAACATATTTTTTGGAGTTTACTCAGAGTAAAAAGATGATTAAAGGATACAAGTATAAGCTGAAAAGGAAGTGTATTTATGAAAGATAAAGTATATTTTGATGGCTATATTCAGGTTATCAATTATCTGTATGATGGTCATACTCGAGAAAGCCTTACAAAGGGGAGACTGGACATCAAAACTCTCAGAAAAAAGGATATAAGCTAATTTTTTCTTGCATTAGAGTATTACAAAGTTATAGTGCGGGCACTCTAGTATAGAGTACGATATTTTCATTCGCATATTGCGGGGTAGAGCAGTCAGGTAGCTCGCCGGGCTCATAACCCGGAGGCCGTTGGTTCAAATCCAACCTCCGCAATTTTTTTGTTTATGCGATTTACTCTCCTAAATCATCAAACTCACTCATAGCAGTGGATTCTATTTCCAATATCTTCCCAAAGACCAGTCATTCAGCCAGCTTTGTGACAGCTTGATTGACGATTTTAGCAAAAAGTGACTTAGAAATGCCCATTTGATGCGCTCATTCAGTAATATGTAGACCATCTACATATTTGAGTCTCATCGCTTCTAGCTCATCAAAGCCTATCTTTACCTTATCTGTACCATTAGTTCTATCGGTTGGTCTCCGCACAGTCAACAGGGGAGTGTAACCGATATTT
>JBAYVQ010000029.1:0-10204 GCA_041674565.1 Candidatus Absconditabacterales bacterium | reverse complement strand
TATGCGCTCAGGTATTGTATACAAATCACGATACGATACCTACGTTACATAAGCCCACAGTACCGCTATATATCGAGTCTCCAGAATTATTAAAATCATATTGTATGTCACCACTGAGAGTACTGCATGATCAGGTAATTGCAGCAGCGCTGATAGTTACCAAACCGGTACATAAACCAGTCAGTGTAGAACCACTCAGATTATTTTTTATCAATACACTTACTGTCCTGATACCAGTAGTGGTATAGATATGAGCAAGAGGAGAACTAGGAAATAAATCAGATGTTGTATCTCACCAATCGATAGACAGTGCTGTCATCCAACCAGATATCAGCCAACTTCAAGTTACCACCAATGGCGCTACACCAGCATTGGGAGAAAGCGTAAGAGCGCAACTCGGTGCTTCATACTGACATGTCATACTACAACCATCTCATCCAGTCGTATTACCATCATCACATTGCTCTCATGACTGGACACTCGTATCTCCACAATAGCGTATCTGTAAACTACAGCTAGACTCAGATCCACCACTATTGGAACCAATACAGCTCCAGCTCCAGCCGCTCGCTACTTGCACGAGGCCTGATAAAGTACCTGAAATACATAAACTACCAGATGATGGTAGCATATTGAGACCAGAGTAATATCAAGTCATGACACTGGTGTTACATTGACCAGTAATAGGCGCCAACCCAAGGGAACTTACCTGCGCTGTACAATTTCCTCAAGAGACCGTACAATATCCTGTATTTTCTATTTCCGCGAAATTGGTAATTACGCCGCTAGCACTGATTGTTCGTGTACCATTGATAGACCACTGCAAACTCGAACCAGCAGCAAGGGTAAAGGTGTCCCATGCCAGTGAGTGCAGTCCCGTATCGTAGTAGGTCAATCAAGTGCTCACAGTAGATCCTTGATACGTGAAAAATGCAGGCAAAGCGTCAAGTACAGACATATCACGAGCGTTTCCACTACCGATATTGGATATGATAATGCGATAGGAACCAGTCATACCATTCAAGATAGGCCCAGTGTACACACTGCCTCAGATTATTACATATTTTTGTATAGTAAGGATAGGATGTAATACAGTGGTTACAGCAAAATCATCACAGATTCATCATGGACAACTCCTGTATTCAGCAGTGTTTGTTTTTACACCAGACGTAGTATAGTATCACTCGTACACCAAAGTTCCCGCAAATCACGAGGTCATAGTACCGATGCTCCAAGTCATGAGATCACCAGATACAGATCACGAAGTATATCATGGAGATACACTCACGAAGCCAGAAAACACAAATCCAGGCGCAAAAGTGTCATAAATAATGGTATTGGTAGCGGATCCGTAGCCAGTCATACCTGCTTGTATGGTATACTGTATCGGTGCAAAGATATCTACACTGAGTGAACTTACTGATTTATTGATTGAAAATGTTTGACCAGTGCCAGCAACAAGGGGACAGTAGAGTGCGGCGGTTTCACCAGTATAACAGGTAGGTACACTTGGCAAAAGACGTCATCCACTATACAGTTCACCATAACTACCACAATCAGCATTGGTTGTACAACAGAAAAACCCAGCATCATTACCCTCGATAATACCCGTAAAAATCTGACCAGAGGTCATACATACTCACTGCCCCGTCCAGTTTGGACCACCGTCACCTGTACCAAATCCACCATCAGCAAACGCTATAGGGGCACTCACAAAATGGCTTATACGTGGCAATTCTCCAGTATTTTCAGGTAGCAACAAGATGTCGCCAAATCCCAAAAGCAGGACTGCCGTCATTGTAATATAACTCAATATCGTGGTAATGGCTCTTTTCATTACTGTTTTGATTATAGCCAAGCAAGCCATTTTTTGCAAAAATATGGGCAGAAAAAGCCAAAGAAAATTGCATAATTTCACAGTTTGGATATACTTGTACTATCACAATTTATACAATGATATTTCATGGCATTAGACACCCTTTTGGAGCATATTGAGTCCGATATCAACATCTCAGACCTACTCTTGAGTGAGGGAGGGCCTATTGTGATAAGAAAAACAGGAGATATCGTTATCTCCGAAAACACAATAGATAGCACGCAGATGGATCAGATCATTCAAGACATTTGTGGACAAAATCATATTACGCGAAACACCAGCATCGAACTAGATCTGTGATACTCGTCCAAAGGCTGATACTACTATAGGATCAATCTGTTTCTCAAATCAGGAGCTAGGTCGCTAGCCATCAGGAAAATCACCAGCAAAGTGATGCAACTGGAGGATATTATGACAGGCAGTTTGGCACAAACTATAAGAAATAAAGTCTTGGGTAAAAAATCAGGTCTTTTCCTGGTTACTGGTACCGCCTGATCTGGTAAATCCACTACCCTTACGACCTTTCTGGAATATATCAACAGCAACTTCACCAAGCACGTACTGACCATCGAGGACCCTATCGAGTTTGTCTATCAAAACGACAAAAGCCTGTTTTCCCAAAGACAGGTAGGTAAAGATACTGCAAGCTTCGCAAGCGGACTCAAGTCACTGCTGAGACAAAACCCAGATGTCATTTTGGTTGGAGAAATCAGAGATCCCGAATCAGCTGAAGCTGTCATCAATATAGCAGAAACAGGTCACCTCGTACTTTCTACCCTCCACACCAAAGCAGGTATCAACACTATCAGCAGACTGGTTTCGTTTTTCCCACCTCACTATCAAGATAGTATCAAAGATAGGCTTGCGGACGTATATTTGTGATCACTAGCCCAACAATTAGTAAAAATCCCATCTACTATCAAAATTACTGATGTAAATAGGCAAATAATCTGAAATAGTTTCTGAAGAATAGCAACGTACGAACTCTTGCTCAACAATACCGCTATGGCAAATACCATACGCAAAGGAGATTTCAAGCAAATACCCAGTCTTATCCAGACATCGAGACTCGATGGTATGACCAGCATGGAAGATTACAGCAAAACTATCTGATTGGTTTAGTCTGTCTGCAAGAAAATTTCAAAGCTAACCGCATTGGTTCCTGACAATCCCTCATTCAATATGGTGAATATCCACTTTTTGAATATTTTTTTACCGATTATCTTTTTCTTTTTTATTATTTTGTGACCAGAATATACGGGCGCAAATTCTTTACCACTTGCTGGAGTGCTGGTAGGAGTTGGAGTTTCATCAGCAAATGCAAATCCAGTAAATACCAACAATGTTAACAAAGAAAGTATGATTTTCATGGTGGTAGCTAGCGTTATAAAGCATAATGAGGGCATTATAATACATCAGCAATAAATTACAAGCATATTGTAGCCATTTTGTGATGATAAAGCCTGCTTTATCCAAATAATATATTACTTTTTCTTGATTTTGTGCCCAACAATATTATTAGCGAAGTCACTGTCACTTGTGGGACCCTATTCCGAGGTAGCTCAGTTGGCTAGAGCAACTGGCTGTTAACCAGTGGGTCGTGGGTTCGAGTCCCACCCTCGGAGCCATAAATGGCAAAACACACACTATTGTAGATTATATTACTTCTCATTCCCCTATCATGCCAATTACTAAGTCAGCCAAGAAAGCATTAAGAAATAGTCAGAACAAGACCGCGATCAACGCATACTTCAAAACAGGTATGAAAAACGCGATCAAGGCCGCTGCAAAAGCAGTAAAAGCATGAGCAACAGAGGCTAAAGAATTGGTAGTCGCTGCACAAAAGAGAATCGATAAAGCAGCAAAAAAGAACGTTATCAGCAAAAACTCTGCAAGTAGAAAAGTATGAGCTTTGATGTCTAGCGTAACAAAAGCAGTAAAATAGTCATCCATATTGAATTCCGCTTATGGAATTCGTGTGCCGGATTAGCTCAGTGGTAGAGCATCCGCCTTGTAAGCGGCAGGTCACAGGTTCAAATCCAGTATCCGGCTCCATTAATAATACAACACCCTCATTATATCGACCATAACCCTTTGGATCTGTAGCTCAGCTGGTTAGAGCGTCCGCCTGTCACGCGGAAGGTCGCGGGTTCAAGTCCCGTCAGTTCCGCCATTATTATGGTCCTTAGAATCTCACTGCAAAGTGGATTTTTTTGTGGGGTAAAAATGATAATTTGTGGTCCCAAGAATTGTTAAAGCGAGTGCCACAGGATTAACAAGATTGATCTTTCCAAACATCAGCAATCGCATTGGACACAATAACCAAATACATATCAGTCTTTAAATCTACTCAATATTTTTGTTGAAAAGATTCATTGACCTGAAGCATTTGAGGTATGTTGAATCATAGTTTCTTGAGACCTAAAGGTCTGAGATTATCCGTAAGCTTAACTTTGAGTTCCTGCATTGGGGAAACAGATGATTGATCTAGACACGTGCTTAATATATCAAGATAATTAAAAAAATGGTTCTCCAAAAATGTTTCATATGATTTTTCAGGTTTTTCAGACGTTTCAGTATTTTGGATCATCCTTGTATAAAAGTAAAATAAATATCTTTGGTCTAATATCGTTTAATGTCTCTAGAATATACATTCTATATACAAATTCTGGCCTATAAATCAACATACTGAACTTGATATTTGCCACTGCGCAAATAGTATATTAACTTTGATTATGCATCGAAAGTAGTTATGATGTCAGCTGCTTTTACAACATATTTTATATACATGAAATTATATTTCAAGGTACCATTTTATGACAACTCAGATTTTATGTGACATCTGATAGAACATGTCATGATTCATCCAAATAAAGATGACGTTGCGCAAAGTTTCCTAGCTACACAAATATCAGGAACTCTTTCGGGAGAACGCACATGGATAGATTTTGATAATATCGAAGATAAAGATACGGTTTTTGGCATGGCACGCAAACTCATCACTCAGGAAATCGTGGATTATGAGTATGCTATTTTTAACGAAGAGTTTGGTAATATCAGATATGGTGGCAGAGTTATAGAAAAACATAATAAATCTGTCTACTGAGAATCTTGGTCTAAGAAACCAAGGCCATTTAGTCTAGAAGCAATACAAGCATACCACGATCACCACATCAAACAAGGTAAATACGTACTTTTGGATGAACACACTAACACTATCGTGGAACATAACTTTGAGGATAAAGAACTTAGCATCAAGGATGTTTATAACATACCAGAAATAAAATATACCCTTTTGTATCTAGAGGGCCAAAAGAACTTCATACTTCAATCTGAATCATTTGACGCCAATACACTAGTATATTTTCATTTCCTTGGCGAAATAATCGAATCACGAGACTCCTTCCACAAAAGGTATCAACTCGAATCATACTATACGCATTGAGCCACAAGTTATTATACTACTAGCTATTGTAGCCTCAGGACTGGACCTCACTGCACATTGGATATTACTGAAGAATTTTTTGACCAACAAAAACAATACTTTTTGAGGGACTTAGAAAAAGGAAGCTACCCTAGCTTATTCGTTATATCAATGCTTTACAATAACGAGAAATTCAACAACAAAGCGGCGATAGACCTCATACATTCTATCTCATTTGATAACTATAAAACAGTAGTACAAAACATTAAGAATTTGTTTTAGATTACGCAATCAACAACCTTTTTGGTGAAGAAAAAAACCGCCATATCAATTCAATAGCAGTTTCCGATTATCTTTTCTTTTTATGCAGGCTGAGCGTTGAGTATTTTTTCAATAAACGCCTTGCGATCTTTTATTCATTGAGCGATCGTGTCGTTTTTCCTATACTCCAATATGAAAGCGACTGCTTCTTTGGCCTGAATAATATCATCAAACTCCACCAACTTGCCACCTGGTCTACCGATTCCAGCAGTCACATAGTCCATAGCCTCGTTTACTCCAACAAAAGTGTGTCTGTGGTCTCCTGGCTCGCTAGATTCCAGCGCCATAAGTAGCTCTTGCGGTGCATCACCCCTGTTGCCGACCAAGCCAATGAAGAACCTTCCTTCCTGAGTCTTAAAAATATCAGGTGTTTTTGTTAGACCAGTCTTACTTTCGGTATAGTACGGAAATTTACCAGAATACGTCATAATGATTACATAAAAATAAAGCAATGAATATTATGGTGTATAAGTATTATATATACATTGTCAATAGGTGACATGTTTGAACAACTCAACTTTCAAATAAATCAATCTCTAGGATACAACCTAGATTCTCGTGCACCGAGTATTTAACCATTGACTTCCAAGATACAAAACACTCTATAGGTAGAGTGTTTTATTCAATAAACCATTATACTATGCAGTCTATTCGTTCATTTTTCAACAGTCGATGGGAATCATTGCAAGCATATCCAGCAGCGTATATCTGCGCAGTGGGTATCGCTATCGCTGGTGTAATACTCAACCACCAACCCGACAGCATCAACGTATACAATAGCTTAAACAGCACATTGGCTCGCATTATAGTGACAGGTTTGTTTATGCTGCCATTGGCTATTGCACCCGTGGTACGATCAGACAACCGCAAATCAGGCCGACAATGGTTGGCGTTTGTACTAGGAGCAGTGTACTTTTGGTTTTTACCCACCAGTATCCAAGCACCTATGGAAACAGAACGTATATGGATGATACTATCTGTCTTGTTTGCACGAAGTATATCGTTGTGTGGTATAGCATATCACCATAGACAGGATCAAGATACAGTGCGAGAAGGGTCCTGGGAGTTTTTGTCCAAGCTCGCTATAGCCTTGGTTAGCGCAGTTATCATATGATGAGGTGTAGCTATTAGTGTGGTATCTATAGAGTATCTTTTTGATCTTCAGGTCAATGATACCACATACACGGATATATGGCTGTGTGCCTTTGCACTGGTAGGAAGTACCGTGCGATTGGTGAGTCTGAGTGATCGTGATAAACAGACCAACTATATGCAGTTGTTGCGCTTTTTCTGATTATATATATTTTTACCATTGGCTATATTGTATGCATGCATCCTCTTGTTGTACGCATTGCAAATAGCAATCACCCAAGAGCTACCACGTGGCGTCGTGACATGGATGGTCGTAGGATACACCTGTTTTGGTATGATAGGATATCTATTTACCTACATGCTCAGACGTGACTACGCATCAGTAAAACGCATACATCAATGATACTTCATCAGTGTGCTGGTATTTTCTATCCTCTTGTTTGTGGCGATAGGTGTCAGGATCAATGAGTACGGACTGACCTCTCCAAGATACTTGATAGTGGCATTTGGATTGTGGATGGTGATCATGAGTATCATCTCGCTCACTAAAGCAAAGTATTCGCTGACAGCTATCGTATCCACCTTGGTCATTTTGTTGGGTATCAGCACCTTTGGCCCACAAAGCGCATCACAATTACCTATCGATCTTCAATATAAGAAAATAATCAGACTCCTTGAGACCAACAATCTGCTGGTAGATGGATATATACAACCACTCGCTGTACGTGTAGACGCGAGCGATCCAGAGAGCGTCGCGCCATACATCAAAGATATCTATCACACAGCTGACTATCTTGCGCAACAAAAAAACTCATCCATACTCGCGAATCTTTCCACAGGTCAGGTATTTACGCAACTATTGTGAACCAATCAACGATCTGTGGCAGAAACATTTATGGTAGCACTAGGTGTAGATCGTATATCTTCTGTTGCTGTATGATGAGATGGTGATGAGTATATCAACTATTATTATGGCGGCAATGTGAAGGCATTGGATATTTCAGATTATTCTTATATCATTCCTTTGGCAATCGAATCCAAACAAATATCTCCTGTCAGTGGTATGCAATTGGTATTTGTAGATGGAGATAAGGGACACATCAAGATCGCTGTAGGCAAAAAAAGTTACGATATCGACCTCCATAAGCATATCAACACTATCCGTGAAGCAAGCAAAAAAACAGACTGATCAACGCCTGCTTTAGAGATCGTGGGTAGTAATTACGTCATCATATTGACTGAGTTTGGCGCACAACAAACAGCGACAGATACCTATACTATCAATAGTTATGGCTGATATATGTTGTTGAAATAATATCGCTTATCACTGAAATTCATCCACCAAAGTCTGTACGTAGGTCTCTTGTGCTTTGGGGTTTTTCTCGAAAATCTTTTTGACCATACTTCAAGCAGTGGTCTTGACCATGTGAGTATAGTTTTCCTTGAGCTCCTCTTCCATTTGTTGGGACTTGGCTTGGGCTTGGGCAATGATATTTTTGGCCTTGTGCTCAGCTTGTTCGAGGATTTCTTTTTCTTTGTGAGAAGCTACTTGGTGAGCATGCTGGATGATTTCCTCTTTTTGTTTCTTGCCGTCATTGACGATTTCTTCTTTCATGTCTTGCGCTTGCTCTGCAAGTTTTTTGAGTGCTTGATCAGCTTCCAGCATCTCCTGTTTGGTTTTCCTAAAATGCGCTATCTGCTCCACAATGGTGTCCCCAAATAGTTTTCTGATTATTCGTAATAACAATAAAATATTGAGGATCTGAAAGACCAAAACATCAAGTTTGATGCTCAATATACCTAGATCAATAACCATCGTATTATGAGTAAAGAATTAATAATCAAATAATCAGACCATAAATCGCTGCTGACTCGGTCAACGCAATATACAAAATCATATTACTTTGGATTTTTTTCTCATCCGCAGGATTTCTCAAGATCGCTTGGATTGCAGATTGTACAATCTTTGCTTCTCACCAACCAGCGGCTGTACCTGGCAAAGCCACTGCCAATGCGCTACCCAAAGCTTTGTACACAGATGCATCGCTATACAATATTAACAAAGCCATCACAAGCCCGTAGATCGCAGCAGATTCTACCAGCGCGATACCAAGGATAGTCAATTTTTTGAAGGTCGGCTCCAGTTCAGGATTCCTTCATTGTGCCTCCAGTGATGCATGACCCACTAGTCATTCTCCAATAGTCACTCACATTCCAGCAACTCATACCGCAATACCTACGGCGATCAAAAAAGCTTCAGTATTCATTTCACAACATATATGATAAAATAAAATATACTCATTACTAGGCCCTAATCATTGAGCACAGCTTTGATGCCGATCGCCACAATGAGCGAAAAGACAAAGGCTTGTACAAATGCCACGAGCAAGGATTGCAAATAAGTAATGACTGGTAATCATATCGGCAGAGCGAACCCTAGCAACTTAGTACCAATCACTGTAAACCCTATAATCGAGACATTGAGCAAAATAGATCAGGAAGACATGTTACCAAACAATCTCATAGACAAAGATACAATTTTGGAAACAACGCCAATAACGTCCAAAATACCGATAAATAAGGATAACACTATATCTCCAATCTTTGCGCCAATACCTTTACCATCTATCAATCACTTACCTGTTATAGGGAAGTACTCATGCAATATACCGCCCAGTCCCAACTCTTTTCGTTGTATAAACAACGTCACAAATACCGCAATAAGAGCGAGACCAAGATTGAACTCAAACTCAGCAGTGGGACTAGTAACATATCTCAGCCATTGAGGCGCAAAAAATCTTATGATATCATTGAATATACCAATCAAGTTAGATAAGAAGATAACCAGAAACAGATGTGTCACAAATTTGGTAATCCACAAAGGAGCCGTAGACCCCAAGACCTCCTCAAAAAAATCCCATAAACCGTGATACAGCGAAAGAAACAAAATGGTTAGTCTAGAATCTGGCTTGCGACGTACATAATATCACAAGATACTAATCAAGATAAGCAGGAGTAGCAATCAAGGATAGGTAGATACGATATGAAATTTGACGTTACTGATATCAACAGTATAGGTATCATACGAACTTAGGTCCGCGGGTTCTCATTTTGGTATAATGTAAGAGTTGAGTGTATTGAGATTGGGCGCAGTCAACTCATAATATTTGTCTGTTTTTCAAGAAAAATCGTCAGACGCAAAAGTTGCACAAGGCACTATCACTGCGGCACACAACACCAAAAATCACATAATCTTGTTTATTACCTTTTTCATACGGTTATAATGATGATCATACTGCTATCCCAATGCGTCACACGCTATCTTTGTGCCTATAGCACACCTAATTCATATCAAAATCTCGAGGGCGAAGTGTATTGGTAAGAAAATACGGTGCTGTTTCAAGACAAAAACAACAAAATACACAAAAAAACCGCCATATGGCGGTTTTTTTGTAGAGTAAATCTTATCTATCGCGCGGCTTCCAGAGTTT
>JBAYVQ010000028.1:0-10233 GCA_041674565.1 Candidatus Absconditabacterales bacterium | reverse complement strand
GGCAACGAATCTGTGGACGATACCAAGTCTGCCACCCAATACGAGTGTGACACTGAGTCTGAGCGGATACTATACGACATCGGGGACTAAGATAAATTACGGTGTGATAGATCATGCTTGTAGCACTTGTAACCCACAAGCAACAGGTGTGCGAACTGGTGTGATAGGGCCAACGACAAATGATCTGATTATCAACAAATCATACCAAGTAGCCAACATACTAGCTACATCCTGACAAGCACTTATCAATGATATTATAACGTACACGGTCACCTTGTATAATGCTGGTAGTCAAACAGGCAGCGCTATCGTGGTATCTGATACTATACCAAGCTGATTCGTATTTAATAACTTCATTGCTCCACAAACATACGGTATGGGCACTTTTGATATCACGTGATGAGATTGGACGATACCAACATTATTGCCAGGACAAACAGCAACGTTGACCTACTACGGACAGTATATAAGTAGTGGCGTAAAGACCAATTACGCCGTTATCACTAGTGGGCAAGCGATCAATAAAACAGGTGTCGCTACGGTAACAGTACTGGATTGTCATGGCAGCATTTGTAACGGTGTACGCACAGGCAGTTGTACTACCCACAATGCACAAACATATACCTGATCTTCAGTCATCAATACTGGTGCACTATGCGATGCAGGTATACTATCTGGACTCAACCAAGCAGCAAGCACATGGACATGGAATTGTTTGGGATCATGATGATGAGCAAGTGCCTACTGATGTTCACTCACTATATATAGCGGCTACGCAGGAACTTGTGGCGCCTCAGGAACTTATACTAGCAATCAGCTACCAAGCACAGGCAGTCTATGCTCGTCTTGATCGCTATCCGCACTATCTCAATCTTCGGGATCACGATCACGAAGCTGCATGGGTTCAGGAGGAGTGAACGCAAACTGTAATTTATCAATTACGTGATTTGCACCACTTGTTATTAGTAAGATAGTAAGCAGAACTACAGCATTGGTGGGACAAAGCGTAACACGAAGTATCCTGTACCACAATACCAGCAACGAAACTATCTATGGGGTCACGATTGATGACATCATGCCGAGCGTATTTACGATCACCAATATACAAAGTATCTTCGGAGCAAACACCTGATATATCACTTGACTAGATACGTATACTTTCCCAATATGAGTAATAAGCTGATGACACAGCGGTACTATCGTATTGAGCACTATCGTCAATACTGGCGCAACGACTGGGTCTATGTATGTAAATACTGCCTCGTGATCTGCGAGTGGTGTTAATGTTGTTTACGGTACGGCGGTCATCACTATCGATACACCCACTATCGTACAAGCGATGGAGCGTGTACCACTATTGGGTAGATGGTACGAACCAGAACCCCTACCGCTGGCTCCATATGAACGGTATGGAGGAGAAGATGGTTCTTCTGCTCGGTATTCGCCACGGCCCGCTGTAGACTCCTGAACTGCATTAGCGTGAAACCTAACGAACAATAGTGACGATGAATATACGCTTGTTGTTGATAATACCAAAAAGGTCGCGAGAAGAATCATCTCTGTGCAAGACAATGATGGATACACACTCGTAATAGACAACAGCGCAAAGACAACAACAAAAATTATCCCAGCACAGACCGATGATGGGTACACCGTAGTAACAAACAACAGCAAGAAGATAGCCATGGTGCAGGAAATAGTTGATGACTACATCATGGTAGCAGCAAATCCATTGTATCTCATCAAACAAGCCCTCAACAGATGTCTCATACAGGGCTCTATCATTGATGGCACGCGGCGTTGCGCACAATAATGAATCATAGTAGAGGAAAACCACAGAGTCATAATAGCTCTGTGGTTTTTTGATATAATATATAGTACGTCCAGTATATTTTATAAAATATTTTATTTGTATATATATTATACATAATTAGTAAGATAATTCCTTATACGACCATTTAGCATTATACAGCGCCAATGCCGCTCAAGACCAAAGAAAAACAGCTCCTGTATCAACCACATCGAATCAAAACTCATTTCCAGCTTATACAATCTTACCAAGATCAACTAGCGGTGGAATTGCGCTATCGCACGAGAAAAAAATCTGCCGTTGTTACATTTCAATGAGATCAGATCAATCAAATCGGTAAAGACCGCATCAACGTTATCGTGCCAGATGCTACAACTGGTCAAGAAATAGCCTACGTTATTGGTTATGATGATATTCTAAGTCATCGCTATATCGAAAAAGATACAGATAATCTGAATCAAGAAACGAAAAAAGAGGAATAGTTAGACAACCTAACCAGAGCCTCTTAAAAATGCTGCATACCTCTATCCTGCCCTCAATAGCAACTGGTTGTTGATATCATTAAGAGTTTTTTGTAGGTCTTCTACTTCTGTCTTGAAGCGTCTTTTTGCTCCGAAATATAGTTGCGCCACAACAGCACACAGGACGAAACATATCGCATCAAACAATAATAGTAACCAAACTTTCCCATCAGGTGGCGGGTTCAGGAAACATAAGACAAATAATAGCGCACAAAAGAATAATCCCGCCCATAAGGCAATGTAAAGGCGGTACCATCTTGTGGTCGCCAAGTAGCGGAGACGTAAATAAACATTGCTGCGTAGCAACGACAGCTCTGGTGCGGTTTTAGTATCCAACTGCAGATTAGACAAATCAATTTTTTCCATAGTGATAAGGGTGGTTTGTGCTCTTGGCGAACCCAAAAGCAATGGTTTTATAACAAACAATGATCATATGTCAATATGACACAATACAAGGATATCATGAGTTGAAAAAGATCAATAAGATAATTACTATAGTATTTCTGATTATTCTTTATTTTCAGGATTACACTTCGTCATGGCATTCAAACTATACAACACCCTGACCCGCTCATTACAAGAGTTTACCCCTATAGATCCACAAAACGTGAGGATTTACTCTTGTGGACCAACCGTGTATGGCGAGCCTCATCTTGGTAATATGCGCAAGTACTTTCTTGATGACCTGCTCAAAAATACTATCAAACACATTCTCGGTTACCCCACTACTCATGTAGTCAATATTACCGATGTCTGACACCTCACAGGAGAAAACGAATGAGACGCCGATCACGGAGAAGATAAGATGGAAAAATGAGCTCGCAGAGAGGGTCTGACGGCTCGAGATGTTGCCAAAAAGTATGAGACGCTTTTTCATGAGAACTGTCAAAATTTACTGATTGATCCGTTTGATGTCACTCCGCGCGCTACTGAGCACATCCCAGAACAGATCACCATGATACAAGAGCTTGAAACCAAGTGATATACCTACAATATACCTGGCGATGGCATCTACTTCGACACCAGTAAGATGGCAGACTATGGCGAGCTGGTAGGCAAGAAACATATCGAAGGTATCCAATGATGATCCAGAGTGGAAGACGCAGGTAAGCGCAATCCCACTGATTTTGCTTTATGGAAATATAATATAAGCTGAAAAAAACGCGACATGGAGCGAGACAGTCCACGAGGTGTTGGGTTTCCTGGTCGACATATCGAATGTAGCGCTATGAGCATCAAGTATCTTGGTGCACATTTTGATATCCATACAGGAGGTATTGATCACATCCCAGTGCATCATACCAACGAGATAGCTCAATCCGAATGTAGCCACGCCGACCACCCTCGAGTCAACTATCGAATTCATTATCAATTTCTCAACATCAATGGACAAAAGATATCCAAATCTCTAGGCAACGTCATTAGTGTCCAGGAAGTTTTGGGAAAAGGATATTCGCCATACGACCTGAGATACTTTTTCTTACAAGCCCATTACAGATCATTCCAGGATTTCACACGAGAAGGCTTGGACGCAGCCAAAAAAACAAGACATAACCTGAAAAAGAAAATACAAACATTGCAACAAACACTTAATGCACAAGCATTGGACACACAAACCATAGGCCAAAGGCTTGGATTAATACGCTCCATAGCAGATGAATGCGAAACAGCTTTGGACGAAAACGGAATACACAACGAGTACGAAATGAATTTGGCACAAAGATTTAATGGCACAGATGATCGTGGTCACATCATTGGGGCGGACCTTCATAATCACAACGGCAAGTTCATGCATCTTTTGATACAAGCCCTTTATGACGATTTGAATACATCAAAAGCACTTGCTGCTTTGTCAGAAATAGGGTCTTGCAACCATACCTGACTGTACGTTTTGCAGTGGTTTGATCATTATGTCCTCAAACTCTGACTATTTGAGCAAGATAGTTTAGAAACGATAGAAGTTCCAGAAAATGTACAGGCGCTGGCCAAGCAACGTCGACAGGCAAAACAAGAAAAAAATTGGCAGCTTGCAGATGAGCTCAGGAAACAGATTGACGACGCATGATATATTGTCCTCGATACCAGTGCTGGTTATACCCTACAAAGCAAATAATTCAGATTATCCTATCTATGTAGCCTTACAATAAGCACATAATCAGTTGCAATTATACCTATTATCATTACAACACTGTATCTTGACAATTTTATTAGTGTTTGGTGTATGTCCAACGATACAGTAATTTTTTTCGACAACGACAAGCAGGATGATGGCATGGTTTTTTTGTGATGAGGAGGATGAGATGATGATTTTCTCGGAGGTTTGTGATTAAGTAAAAAAGATAAAACATCCACAAAAAGAGTAGTTTCTAGCGAAATGGACGATACCGCTATTGCGTCCAAAAATCACACAACAGAAGAAGTAGAGACACCAGTGCAAGAAACGGTTTCTAGTTCTCTGGACGCATTGGTTATCAAAAAAGCTGAGCCTCAAGCAAGCAAATCATTTGAAAAAAAAAATCACTGATCAGCACGTTGAGCCAAAACAGACACGAATAAGAAGTTTTCTATAACAGACGCTAACAAATTGACATTTGAGAAAGGGAAAACAACCAAAAAAAGAGTAGAGTGAGAAAATGCAGAATCAGAAAATGCACTTCGTGCACAAGAAAGAGAGAAACAGTCATTTAGACAAGTCCCGGAACTCAAGTGAAGACCATGAAAACCAGTATCTAAGCCATTTGAACACGCTGCTGGTGGATCACATGGGTCATGGGAAGACAGAAGAAGACTTGCCACAGGCCAAGCAGTTGTTTTTGCAAATAAAATTGGTGGACAAAGAGTACATCAACAAAGCGGACCAAAAAAAGAAAAAAACCTAGATACACAATACAAAGTATCTCAAACTATCACCAAAAAAGAGGAGATCGTGATGTGAGATAGCGTGACTGTAAAAGAGTTTGCCGAAAAAATGGGAGTGCCTATTGCTGAGGTGATCAAAAAGTTTATCGCAAATAAGATGCTCTTGTCGCTCAATTCTAGTATCGATTTTGATACAGCAGCGTTGATAGCTATGGAGTTTGAAATCAAGGTCTTAAAAGAATCTGCCACCGCAGGCATACAAGACCTCATGGAAGGGAATCTTCAAGCTATACTAGAGGTAGACAAAGCGAGTCCAACCAAAGAAGAGAGACCTCCTATAGTCACCATCATGGGACACGTTGATCATGGTAAGACAACACTACTAGATTATATCCGTAATACAGGTATAGCAGGGAAAGAGCATGGTGGCATTACCCAATCTATTTGATGATCTCAGATTATCCACAATGGTAAGAAAGTAACCTTCATTGATACGCCATGACACGCGCTATTTACCTCACTCAGAGCAAGAGGTAGCAAGATAACCGATATCGTCATTATCGTAATAGCGGCGGATGACGGAGTCATGAAACAAACAGTGGAGGCTATCAATCACGCCAAAGCAGCAAAAGTACCGATCATCGTAGCAGTAACCAAGATAGATAAGTGAGTAGACAACTCAGAATTTATCAAAACGCAGCTGAGCGAACATGGTCTTATAGCAGAAGATCGATGAGGGGATGTGCCAATCGTCAAGGTGTCAGGAAAGACAGGCGAAGGTATCGACGATCTTATGGATCAAATATTATTGCATGCTGAGGTATCGGAATTGGTGTGCGATCCAGAAAGAAATGGTATCGGAGTAGTCTTGGAGGCATACAAAGACATCCAGAAGTGAGTTATCACTACTATGATCCTTATTACTGGAACAATCAAAGTAGGAGAAGTACTCTGGATCCACAACACATTTGGTAAAATCAAAAAGATATACAATCGGAAAGGCCAAGAGGTAAAATCAGCGACAGGCGGAGACCCTATTATGGTACTAGGTATCAATGACGTACCAGAAGCAGGCAAACTAGCCGAAGCAGTGAAAGACGAGAAGGCAGCTAAGTTAAAGATAGATACCGTACTCGAACAACAAACTACAACCAACGTAACAACCATCCTCAACAGGATCGCTGAAGGCGAGGTCACACAAATCAACCTACTTGTCAAAGCAGATAGTCGAGGAAGTCTTGAAGCACTCAAAGCAGCTATATCTCAAATTGAACTACCAGAATCAATTACTTTCAAGATCGTACACAGCGATATTGGTAATTTCTTCGACAGTGATTTGGACCTAGCAAAGGCAAGTGATGCGGTCCTCATTGGATTCGGTACATGAGTAAGTAATATCCTCAAGGTGAAGGTAGACAATATGGGACTCTCACTCAAAATGTTCAATATTATCTACGAACTCACTGACTACCTGGAAGCACTGGCTAAGGGAATGATCAAAGTAGACCCTGTAGAAGTAGTGATAGGTAAATTGAAAGTACTTGGTGTATTTTACCGTAAAGGCAATGACGTGATATTTGGAGGTAAGATTATCGAATGAGAAGCGAGAAATGGTGCATACTTCAGACTCATGAGATGAGAAGAACTTATTGATACAGGCAAGATAACATCTCTTCAAAAGGGTACAGAAAATGTGGATAAAATGGGAACAGGACACGAATGTGGTATGAAAGCAAGAATAGGCAAAAAAATAGAGGTGGACGATATCATTGATATGTATGTCATGGAATAGTTTATATTAATAGAATCATACAAAACTCAGCTAACCAACAAATGGCAAGTTGGTTTTTTTTGTATCAAGCTCTACTAGGCGAAACATGGTTATATTCAATAATATCTTGTCACAGTTACATGTTTATGTGTGTATATACTACTAGAGGAGACACGGCAATAGCTGTATATTTATTTCACTCTCATAAAATATGAAATCATTTATAATCAGAAGTGCCATAGCTCTGTTTGCCCTGGCAATACTAGTTGTAGTCAAAAACACTAGTCAAGCCGCTCTCGATAGCACAGGACACAGCATTACTGGCAACAACATCACTGGTGCTAACGTAGCATCATACACAGTAGCGCTTGCTTTCAGCGGCACACTCAATACTGGTGATGTAGTAATTGTATATCTGGTAGGATCATGATCCAGTCTCGTTAATTCATATACAGGAGCATGATGAGAGACGGGAGCAAGCCTCAATTTCAATGCTAGTGGTCTTGCGGATGGGTCAGTAACTCTTAGTGGAAGAGTACTTACTGCATCATGAGCACTCGTGACTGGTTCTAATATAACCAGTACAATCACCAAAGATAGTACAGCACCAACAGGAGCAATTAGTTATTCATATACAGGGTCCACTGCGGCACCAGTCATAGCTACTCTCACGCTCAGTGAGACAGGCACTATCACCAACAATGGTTGATCGGGAGTTCGTTCGTTCGCGTCCAATGGATCATTCACGTTCACTTTTCAAGATGCCTTTGGAAACACTGGTGCAGCAACAGCAACAGTATCCAATCGAGTCTACTTATGAGGGGGCGTTACCTATATACCCTACCCCGTAGCAACAGAAAATCGAGTTACTATGGACTATTGTCCAAATGGGGACTCATCTCCAAGTAGATATGACAGAGTTTGCCGAGGAAACAACGTAGTTGTAACAGGAGATAGCACAACTGTCGAGGTAATCAAGGTTATCACAGTGCCAGCAGGACCACCTCTTATAGGATCTATAGTGAATTCCCCATACTCACAAGAGCTCAATCAAGCCTACCTTTATGCATTTTCGATCGGTATGACGACAATGCCTAGCATTCTAGAAGCAAACATCAAATGACACCTCACTAGAGCACAAATGGCGAAAATGATAACACGTTACGCGATGGAGGTCTTATGAAAAGAACTCGATGATACCAGGGAATGTGCATTCTCGGATATCAATGATCAAAGCAGAGATTTACGTAGTTATATAAGAAACATCTGCCAATTAGGCTTCATGCACGGAGACATGTCACATTTTAATCCAAATGGCATCGTAACAAGAGCGGAATTTGGGACAGTGCTGTCAAGGATGCTGTACGGGACGACTTATGAAGCTTGAACACCATATTATATACACCACCTCCAAGCACTCAAAAATGCTAACATCATAACAGACACGGACCCAACTATGTTGGAGTTGAGGTGACATGTTATGTTGATGCTCATGAGAGCTAGCAACTAAGACTACAAGATAATCAACAACAGCCTACACAGTGCGTATTAGCAAAAGCTTTTACCACTGTGTTTTCTTATGGAAATAAGGGGTATTTAATTTATTACACACGTACTACGACATAAACACTTTACCGCACACAACACGAGCCATGGACAAGAAACAAGAATTAACACACTTGACAGTTGATGATACACTTGATGCATTTTATCGTCAACGAGACAGGACACTGGTAAACACCAGGAAAAACATCAGACATGCCCTCGTAGAACGTTTTGGGAGCGACAAAAAAAAACTCGCATTACGAGAAACGCTCAAACAAAAAGAAATAAAGGCACTATGTGATTTTATCATGGGGCCAAAATGGGAAGACAATAGAGAGTTTTTTGAAACAGTGTTGTATGAATATATGCTCAGGTGAGCATTTGGGAATAACTACTTAGATATATGCAAGTTGAGAGACGTGCTTCGTAGTCAAAGCAACGAAGAACACGCAATCTTTTTACAAGAAGTACTGGATCGTCTTAGCGATCTATTCTGGAAGTGAGTCACAACGATTACCTTTGAGAAAAATAGTGATTATGTTACGCTGAAAAATGGGTATGGTTCAACAAAAGTACATAAGGATGAGTTATTGGGGAAAACAGGAGAATAGTCAGATTATATATTTATCAACAATAGTATCAAAAACCCACCAATGGATATCTCAGAGATCAAGTTACCGCCACACAACGTAGAAGCAGAGAAATGAGTCCTTAGTTGTGTTTTTTTGGATAATGATAGTATGTACATACTTGATTCTCAGGGCGTAGTACCAGCAGATTTCTATCAGAAAGAGCATATGTATATCTTTGAAGCCATGACTCAGCTCAGAGATAGCAAAAGAACTATTGATGTTATAACAGTTTGAGACCAATTAAACAAAAACAACAACCTAGAACTGATATGAGGGACGGATTATCTGTATGATATCAGTTTATATCTCATTACTCCCTCTGTGTGTGGAGAATATGCCAGGATCGTTAAGGAAAAATCCATCCTTAGATCGGTTCTCAAGACCTGTCAGAATATTATAGGTGATGTGTATAGCGAAAAAGATACAGCAAATATCATTGAAGCCATCGAGAAGCAGATTTTTGGATTAGTACAATTCAACCAGTGAGATTCTCTCAAACATATTAGAGAATTACTAAACACCAGAGTAGAAGAACTGATGCATATTGCGGATCATCCAGATGAGATCGAGAATGCCAAAACCATGTCTGGATACAGGAATCTGGACGACAAGACAGGTGGCTTCAAACCAGGAGAACTTATTATTCTCGCTGCCAGACCAAGTATGGGTAAGACAGCATTTTCTCTCAATCTTGTCCTCAATGCAGCACTTGGACAACGCAAATCTGTGGCATTTTTCTCGCTAGAGATGTCATCTCAACAGATCGTGGACAGATTATTGTCAACAGATGCTGACATCCCTCTCTCCAATATCAATAAGTGACTACTTACGGAAGATGATTATGAAAAAATAGGTAGTAGTATTGCTAGACTATCCGAGTACCATGTCTATATTGATGAAGAGTCCAACACTATCCCTGTCATCAAATCAAAACTCAGGAAAATTGTTATCGAAAAAGGCAAAGTAGACCTGGTAGTGATTGATTACATGCAGTTGATCAACTCCGCTGGTATGAGATACGCTGGCAATAGAGTACAAGAAATATCAGAAATATCCAGATCACTCAAAGAGATGGCAAAAGAGCTCAAGTGCCCT
>JBAYVQ010000027.1:0-10308 GCA_041674565.1 Candidatus Absconditabacterales bacterium | reverse complement strand
TCTCCACAACGGCTCCGTCATTGCGAGCGAAGCGAAGCAATCCAATGTATTACTATCATACAAATAACCCACATATCTTTATTTATACTTATTATATAAAACCCATGAACACACTGCAAACTTTACAGAGCACAACAACTGCCTCGTGCAGCTTGGAAGAAAAAAAACAAAGCATCGTATGATTACCCAAAAAAGTATTACTCAAACTGGATTTCGTACAAAACAAAAATCTTGAACAAAAAAATCCACCAGCATTTAGGGGTGGTCTACTTACCAGAGAATGATTGGAAAACAATTTTTCTCCAGCTGAGATAGAGCAACTATACACCCAGTTGCAAAGGTATGATTTTATCAAGTTTTTGGCAGGTACACCATGATTTCAGACTATCTTTTTTATCAATAATTTTCATGAGCAGTTGCCCAAAGATGTGCTCTTGTGATTACTTCAAAACTTACGATCTGCAAGTCGTTGTATCCAATTTATCTTGGAAACACGTCAGGATGTATTTGATGCGCTCAATAATCAGCTACAGTCATACAAAAAAGGAAGGTTCAACAACGAACTGCAGAGCACCCTACAGGAACCATGCACATCAGGACCATCACACTACCTCGCTATGGAAAAGATTCACGAAAAACTTGGTTTGGATTTTATTGGTAAACTGAGAAACCAGACATTTGTATCGGGATTGCCAGATGATACCAAACTCACACGGAATAGATTTACCATGAATCCTGAGTATGCAAAAGGAAATATCACATCCATAAATACGCAAATCCCATTACTCAAACAATCATTGGAACAATATATCAGCTTCATAAACTCTCAAATCACTAAGCCATCTGTACAGCAAAGACTGATGGTAGAAAATGATATGGATCCAAGCAAATTATCTCCTTTTGCACTTCAGCAGTACTTTCAGCCTATAGGTTATGGAGAAAGTTTTAGGGTGGACATGGGTATTTCTGAACAAGGCAAACCGATTATTTATGAGATTGATGATTTTCCTAGGGGCAATATTCACTATATCGCTCACGATCTTGCTCAAAAAGGAAAGAGCTCTATGCTCGATTTCATTCGTCAAAAAGCTGGATGAAAAACGGTATTGGTCCTCATGAGGAATCGCATATCCCCTACTAACCAGTACGACCACGAGCAACTCAACAAAGTACTCAACCAACAAGGAATCAAATCAATAGTACTGTTTGAAAAAGATGCAGGACAATTGATATATGGAAATAATCTGATCAAATACGGCAATCAAGATATAGGTTTGGTCATACAAGCTTGAGATCTGACACCAGGTTATTTCGAGTTGATGGCAAAGCTGAAATCCACTGGCGTACCAATGACTCCGACCTACTCTAGTCTATCTAGCAAATCTCGGTACAGCATCTTATCTGAGTCAAGCAATCCACTCAATGCATCGTGAGTCTTTGCACCCACGATAAG
Source organism: Candidatus Absconditabacterales bacterium (assembly GCA_041674565.1). GTDB lineage: Bacteria > Patescibacteriota > Gracilibacteria > Absconditabacterales > Absconditicoccaceae > CALMFT01. The sequence continues at coordinate 8,855 of JBAYVQ010000027.1, read as the reverse complement.
CTGCAAACCAAATCAAACAGCCTATACTGATTTTTCGTGAAATAGGTTTGGCACTATCGCAGCACTGCTTTACCACAACAAAGATCAGCTTATCGTGAAATATACAGCGCAAGACAATGCAGAGTGAGTTATCGTATTGCCAACTCTCAGCCAAGGGCAACTACAAGCATCCATAGCGAAAGTACAACAAGACCTACAAAATGGAAATCAATCGGTCACCATCCAGCAATTTCAACATCACGTTTGATTTCAAGATGTGGTCTACAACTCCAAAACAAAACAAGTAGGACCGTTTAAGGGTAAAATACTATCTAGATTATACATGGTGTACGAAAAAAATGGAATCAAAATAGCATGAGGAGAACACATGCTCACCACTGGATCAAAACTTCACGGCATGGTCGATATGGCCATCTATCCATTATCGGACACCATTTTGTGATAATTTTAATTCATCAAAAAAAACAAATGAACACTAATACACTCAATCTTGTACCCCTATCGGCATACCAAGTACCGTGTGAAAATTACTACTTTCACCAGTGCGATCGTTTTGGCACAAGCAAAGAAGAACTCTCTTGTTTGTTTGGTATCGGTCACGACGTATATGTCAATCAGCATATAGCGCAGGTTCTCATCAACGTGCATAGAGAGCTGCAAGATCAATGACTGTGACTGCTTGTCAAAGATGGATACAGGTCAGTCGAGTTTTACGATTTCTTGGATGGGCTACGGACCAAGACTCACCCTACACGGAAAGATAAATTACTCAATGTCAGCAAAAAATACCCACACTCCACTGGCAACACCGTAGACGTAGTGATCGTCAAACCTTGCGGCTCTCCAGTAACTTTGCGCGACGAGTCATTGAGATCGCAAGAAGATCTGTATATCAAATCCATGGCAACGATGTTTCACCAGGCAGATACCTCACCGCTAGGGATGACCATCCACAACAATAGGATGCTACTCAAAAACGCTATGGAGAGCTATGGATTCATTTGAATAACGCATGAATATCGACACTATGAACACAAATAATATACCATCATTATTTTATTTACTATCACTATCACATGACGTACAATACCGAACTTATGGAGCTCTACACAGATCTGATCCGCATACCCTCTATCAGTGACGATATACCAAGTCTCCATCAGATTATCCATTATGTGCAAGATTATTTTGCGTGACTACCCAATGCACGCATCCATCTTCATGAGTTCAATCAAAAACCCTCTATCGTGATATCCAACTTTGCTGGACTGCATGCAGATATCACATTATCCTGACACTTGGATGTGGTACCTGCGACCCAAGAAGGTCAATTTGAGCCAAGAGTAGAATGAACGATCATGTATGCGAGAGGAGCAACGGATATGAAAGACGGGGTCGCGATCATTATGCATCTCATGAAAGATATATTGATAAGCTGATATACAGATAAGAACATATCACTTATGCTCACCACAGATGAAGAAGTCGGTGGGTTTGATGGCGTAGGAGCACTTGTCAAAGAGTGATACAACGCCGATGTGGTGCTTATACCCGATAGTGGAGACGAAAACCATATCATCAATAAGGGTAAAGGAATACTGAGTTTTGACATAGAGTATCATGGCAAAGCCTGCCACTCTGCAAAGCCACGGCTCGGAGACAACGCGATTGATAAGATTATCGAAGCATATACCACACTCAAACGCACCATAGAAAATAGGCAGGCAGCATACGATACACCAGAACATCGATGAACCACCGTCAATCTCAACATCATCCAATGAGGCACTGCATGAAATGTCATCAGCAATTACGCAAAAGGACACATTGATATCAGATTTACCGAAGACTTTACCGTTGATACTCTCAAATCTGATATTGACACTATGCTCAACCCACTTGGGGTAACTATGTCTCATGAAACATATGGAGAGTGCGTATATAGCGATCCACTCGACACTGAGATTGAAAAGTACTTTATGATTTGTAAAAATATCGTAGGTGAGGCATCGTTCGCTAACCAACACGGCGCAACTGATGGTAGATGGTTCAACAATGCAAAAGTATTGCTACACAAATGCAACGGAGGCAATCTTCACACAGATGACGAACGGACTGATATCAATAGTATGCATACCATATACGAGTGTTATAAACAATTTATCTACTCCTAACGATCTACGCCATGAAAAAAATCGCCATCTCATGTCATTACGACAGTTACGAAAACAAGTACAAACACTACGGACCTAGCGTACTCGTCAGAGATTATTTTCAGTACCCAGTATTTCAAGAAGGTTGATGTCCATTTATCCTTCCCAGCATACCATATACCGATGCGCTGCTAGAGCAATTATTGGAAGGAGTTTCGTGAGTTATTATTTACGGTGGATTTGATATCGATCCATTGCAATATGGAGAGCAAGTAATCGAGCCAGTACATAGATACGAGCTCAGAGATGATAATGAAATCAAGCTAGCGCAGTACTGTATTAAGAACTCTATACCATTATTTGGTACCTGCAGAGGAATGCAAATCATCAATGTAGCTACAGGTGGCACACTCTACCAAGATATCAACAAACAGTTTGCTCCAGCAAAGTTATTGATTCACGAGTCTACTCGTGACGATCACGACAAACTCTCACACAAAGTTTCACTCAAAGAACATAGCTCACTCATGAATGCTGTCAATACGTCTTCTTTTTATGTAAATAGTTTCCATCATCAAGCTGTCAAAGACCTAGGAGAAGATCTGGAAATCATTGCAGTCAGTGAAGATGGGATAGTGGAAGCAGTACAGCATAGCAATGGCAAAGTGCTCGGAGTCCAACGACATCCCGAGTTCAACTATCACTGCAATATTGAGTCTGCAAAAATAATGAGTTATTTTATACAAGAAATATGTACATAATCTGATATCATCGCACATGCCCAAGGACGCATTGCCATGCGTCCCTACAGCAACGTTATCTCCCTCCCTGTGAAGGGAGGGCGGGGAGGGTTTGAATACCACGCACAGCCTCGGACGAACCAATTCGCAATAACGGACGCACGAAAGTGCGTCCCTACAATACGCAACCCACAATTTATAACTCATAACCTAGCCTTTAGCTTTCCGCCTTTCGCCTTTAGCTTTCCGCCTTTCGCCTTTAGCTTTTTCGCCTTTTAGCTCTTCAGCTTATTTCATGTTATCCATTATCCTCCCTATTTTAGGAATCCACTTATTGGCTCTGATGAGCCCTGGACCGTCTACTATTCTGATTATCAAAAATTCTTTGGGAGGCTCACGCAAAGCAGGACTTGCCACAGCACTTGGTATTGGCATTGGAGAATCTATCCACGTATTGTATAGTATCTTAGGATTGGGTTTTATCATTAGTAAATCCATCCTAGCCCTCAACGCTATCAAGTATGCAGGATGATTGTATCTACTTTACCTCGCCTACAAACTACTCCAATCCAAATGATCACAAGCAGCTGATATTAATACCGCTCAGGCACTCAAACCAAAACAAGGTCTGGTACAGTGATTCCTGACTGGAGTACTCAATCCCAAAGCAACAATCTTTTTCGTGAGTTTGTTTAGTCTAGTCATCAAACCCGATACAAGTATACAGATATTACTTGTCCTAGGAACACTAATGACTATCAATGCAATTGTGCGGTTTAGTCTTGTTTCTACTTTACTCACCAGCAATACTATACAGTCCAGATATTACAAAGTATCCAAATATATAGATAAGATATTTTGAGGCCTGCTTGGTTTATTCGGTATCAAACTGCTGCTCAGTAAAATGGAGTAAAGTACTACTTACATTTTTTACTTGAGAAATAACATACAAAAAGCATCATTCAATTGTTCTTGAGATGATATGTGAGATCAAATACCACATCACACAGAAAGGGAGTAATAAGTGTATCCACGACCTCAAAGAGCGTTATTCAAAGTAGCTTTTATCTTCTTATATTATTATCATGCATAATCCTTTTGGTTGGATAGAAATTTATGTTGGCGATATGAACCGCGCGCAATCCTTTTATGAAACTGTATTTCAAGTAAAACTCGAAAATATGGCAATGCCAGAGGGAATAGATAGCGGGATGCAAATGCTAACTTTCCCATCAAACATGGGTGGGTGGTGATGTTCAGGTGCTTTAGTCAAAGCGAAAGAAGTCAGTCCTGGAACCTGAGGAACGATTGCATATTTTACATGTGACGATTGTAGTGTAGAGATTGCAAGAGTAGCAGCTGCATGAGGCACCGTAGCTCAAGAAAAAATGTCTATAGGAGAATATGGATTTATCGCCATAGCGATTGACACAGAAGGCAATACAATTGGATTTCACTCTATGAAATAATCATACCTCATGAGCTACTCACCTCAGTTCGAGTCTATAGTCCACGAAATAGATCAGCTTATTTCTTCGTTACATCACGAGAAAAAAGACATAGGTTATGGTTATAGATGGACCTTTCAAAACAAGCACCGAGTAGACTGTATTGATTATAAAAAGACTTGAACCACTATCCTTAGGGTCGGTCGTGGCGCCTTATTAGTAAAAAAATATCCTATGCTTGCTGGAATATTTGATGAAGTGTTGTGAGTCATCGCGAAAATGGAAATCCCTGGGATTCAGACCTTGTATGACAAACATATCATCTGAGTGTTCGAAATCTTAGAAAAAGCTCCAAGGTGGAATATGAATCAAATGTTATTGTAACTTATTGGTCTACTGTATGACCGTATATACATCATACAAATACTATGAAAGAAAAACTCTCTGGCATCTCGCTTAGACGAGATAAACACTTCATCCGCAATGTTATTATCGTTATCTAAGTGGTGTTGGTACGAAGAGGTGTTTGGCATCTTGCAGACACGTTTTTACGACCTCAGCATCCCATCTTGTCAGATATTGCATCAATCATCATTGGAGTTATTATTCTTTATCTCCCAGATGGAAATTTAGAACATCTGGGCGGGTATAAGAAAGATAAAGATGAGTAGTTTTTATTTACCTAGATAGATCGTTTGCATTTTTTGGTATATTTGTTATAATCAGATCATGTATCATATATCAACCATCATCTCTGTTTGTTGTAAGGCATCATCATGTGCTAGAGATTTTTGGTAAAAGGAAATAAACAATCCGACTCCACAATAATCAAATCTCTCTAGCCTCGGCCGAGAGATTTTTTTACCCAGCAATCCATATACAATAATATGATTGAATACATTGCCGTACAGGACACGTTGCCACGTGTCCCTACAAGTAACTTTTAACTCATAACTCATAACTTGCAATGCAATCGCCCATCCACATTCTCGCCTTTTGACCACATCCTGACGACGTAGACATGGGATGCGGAGGCACCTTGTACAAAACTGCCCTGCAGGGCAAACACAATGTGATTATTGATCTGACACCATCTCAGTTATCTACCAGAGGCACACCAGAGCTAAGGCAGCAAGAAGCTCAGCAAGCAGCTAAAATCCTGCAAGTATACCACAGAGAGAATCTTGGTTTGGAGGATTTACAGCTGCAAGATAATAATATACACCGTCAGATTATCGCTTATCATATCAGGAAGTGGAAACCAGAAATCGTCATGTTCCCCAATACGACAGACAGACATCCAGATCATGAGGCTACCGCACAACTCATCAAAAGTAGTATATTTGTAGCAGGTCTAGCGAAATACGATATCCAGGAACTTGCACCACATAGACCCAGGATGAGTTTAGAATATATGATCTGGGACAATTTCGAGCCAGATCTGATTATCTGACTATCTGAACAAGAGCTTGAAACAAAGCTGCAGGCATTTTATGCATTCCAGAGTCAAGTAGCCACAAACCAGCGAGCTGACCACTATATCAAAGGCAAGTCTATGCAGCTGGGACGAAGCATAGGCAGAGCACATGGCGAAGGATTTAGGCTGCATCAAAGCAAACTAGGAATTGATAGCTTTGATCAAATATACACAAGACCATTTTAATATTGCGTACTTGACATTTTGTATAAACTTTTTACTAGTATAATACTTATTTATAATCTGAAATCGTATGAATACACAAGCATACACACTCACCAACGACACAGTGCGTCAGATTATCAAACCATATCAAAAAAATGGAACCAAAAAAGAGATAGCAAGCGTGATGTTGTTTGATGATGCCAATACATCATCTACGGCAAAAGAGGTAAAAGGAGCACAATCCACCGCATCCAGCGTATCTTTCTCAACACACGATATTTTCCAAACACTAGCAGATAGCGATACAACACATCAAAAAGGTGTGATCTTTCATAACCACATCCAAGACCTTCACCACGCAAATACTCACTCAGAACAAGATGAACATCAACATAGAGAAAATAAACGTAACTACGCACAAGGGCCATTACAGTATATGGGCTCAGGTTTGGTCAGCGTCAGTAGCGCGGGTAATTTTCACATCAAGTTTCGTGAATCGCACACAGACGAACTAGCAACTATATTGCACAACAACGTGCAAGCGCAAGAAGTCGTTTTCAACAAACAATGAAAAATGGTAGGCTACAATAGCACTACCACTCTCAATCCAAACGACAATACTATCAATACGCGAGCCTATACAAGCATCTAGAAGGATCCCAAAGGTATTCACAGTATCGTAAAATCTAGAGGCAACAACCATCCCGTAGCATCTTTGCCATAGCCAGCACTAGCTGGAAAATTTTTGGTAATATAGTCACACACTTTCTTTACAGTAAGTATTTTATCTCCTTGGAGCTTTGCTCTTATATTGTACGTGACAATATCTTCAGCATAAGCATTTTGCACTGCCCTAAACAAATTAGGTCATTTGATGTGCTGCATATATACTACCGTTTCTACTCCATCGCCTTGTGGATCTTCTCATTGCGTTTGCATATCACCTCACTCCTCTTCTTGTGCTACGTCAGAAGCAGGATCTTGTATTGTTTGATCACTATTATCTTGTACAGTTACCCTATCAGTTAGTGGCATAGTCACGCCCAAGAATTCTTGCAAATTGAACAATACGATCAGAGTAAATAAGCTTGTAGCATATGTCGTACTGTGTGCATATATTTCGTCCAAAGCTTTGCATCGGCCTCGCAAACAAGTCTGTGTAAAACACTTGCCATATACCATGTGTTTTCCCCCTCCTTTCTTTTTCCAGGATTTATTCTTCAGCCTATCTGCGTACGAATGCCAAGATATATCAATATCCTTTCAAGCAAAAGTTTTAAAATACTGTTTGGTACCCTGGTCGTTTTTGAACTTACATCAAAACTTACTATGCTCATGCTCCTCTTTACAAGTCAGACCAAAGTAATTATTTTGATTTTTAGCTAGCTCGCTCAGTCATGCATTAGATTCATTGAGAGCTTGAGCCATAGACACACACGCAGGTATTGCATAAAGGCTTTCGATACTTTTGGCAACTACCTGGTGTGATACGATAAACTGTACATAGGTTTCAAAATTAACACTATCCAACAAAGAGTTGGCATAGCTAACACTAATTTTATCCTTAAGGTCTGGATTCGACAAAGCTAGATTGATTCTAGTCCTTGCTGCTTCTTTCTCTCTATTTTCTGGAATATCCGAGGCCCTCAGTGCCATTGCAACAGCACTTTTCGGCAAAAAACTCATCAGCATGGTACCAAAACCAATAATCCCTGCATTCCCTAATAACTGTCTTCTGTTCATGCTATGTATGTCATACAATGTAATTGTATGAGCTTATACATATTTATGTATACTAGTCAATATATTGTCAATGTTATTTGTGGAGAAGATTGTGACCAATTTTACCCGTGAGCAGGTCGATCTGGTCACCGTTTTGTGGTATAAGGATCTTTGGTTGCGACAGTCACTCTTTTTGCAATCTAGCTCTTATAGCAAGATCTAAGACCTCTCTTTGCTCGCCGCCATGGTTGAGTACAATGGTTTTCACTCACAGCCTAACGCTACGTACTGCGGCTTCCACAAGATCACGCTGATCACCGTGACCAGACGTACCCGCTACATGGAATACTTCTCACTTAAAGGGCACTATCTCACCCAATTCAGTCCTCAATTTTTTTTCATGGACCAGCTTATGCCCAGGACAGTGTTCGGGCAAGAAGTTTGTGATAATGACTCTGGAATCTTTGTTTCCAGCCATCTGTCTAGCAGCATCGTTGGACCATCCGTATCACATCCCCGACGGAGCACAAATCAACTCACGAGACCCAGGGGTACCCAAGTGCGACGGTAGCGCATATCAGTGCTGCAACCTTGTACTGCCAAGCTCACGAAATACATCGCCTCCATATTTCAAGAATAAGTGACGGAAATCATCAAGCGTCCTACCAAAATAACTGATATTTCTAGTGCCTTCTTTCAACATAGTTACCAAATTTTCTGGTCATTTTTGATAAGCTATGGTCATCACTAGGCAATCTCACTTAGCACCCTTTTGAAGCTCTAGTATTTGGTTGAGAGCATCTGTGTAAGACTGTTTATGGAGCCTTTCGCCATATGTTGACTCCAATACTAAGGTATCTATATTGACTCATTTGGGGAAAACTGGTCCTTTCAAAAAGGGTGTACCAGCTATCCTACCTAAATCACCCGAAAACAATATATTGTGTTGAGGTGAAGAGATCAGAACTTGAGACGATCCCAAAATATGACCTGCGGGATACAAGGTAGCGGTAACTCATGTTTTCTTATCGATAGTGTATGGCTGCAAATATGGTATACCAAATGTACGCTTTAGTACTTCAGCAACTGTGGGTGGAGTGATCATTCTCCAAGAGTAATCTGTCCTATATTCCCCAAAATCCTCAAGCGT
>JBAYVQ010000026.1:0-10446 GCA_041674565.1 Candidatus Absconditabacterales bacterium | reverse complement strand
GATCATCCTATCATACAAGCCATAACAATAAAGAATACGATGCCTCACATAGTAGGAGTTCCATTTTTCTTTTTGTGTAACTCATTGAAGATAACTGCTTTTTCTCCTGTTGTTGCTTCCTCACGATTGGTAATACCGAGTTTCATTTTTCTCAGTATTTGTATGACGATTGGATAAATAACCATAGTCACTACGAATGCTATAAGTGTACAGATAATGATATAGTTGAGTTTGGCGAACATAGTATCATTCCGTAATAAATTAGGACCTGTAGAAACTTACAAGTTGTGTGTGGCCGCGGCATTTGATGAGAAGCGATAGAGACGCAATACATGCTTCTGGTATGATATGTTTTGGTAATTCTTGTCTTGCGTGATGTATAAGGAGAATGTCGTTTAGTATGATTGATTGCTGCGGCGCTATGCTGGGCAGACTATGTTGGCTTTTTCCTGAATACGTCTAGAGCAATACAAAATAGCACTAACACTACTGTGATGGTGATGATGGTTGTCGAGACAGATGCTTGGTAGGTGTCTGCTGGATAGACACAAGCTTGAGTTGCATATCGCAAAGGTACTAAATATATTAGTTTACAGCAATTGACCTAGTACTTCCTCAATGAGCTCTTTGATACCTTGTTCTATGTCACTGGTAAGTTCTTTTTTTTCTTGCATTTGTTGTGCAAAACTCGCATGAGAGGTGTCGAGTTTTTCATACACGTAGGTCTCAAATGTCTTTACTTTGTCTATGGGTAGTTTATCTAGATAGCCGTTTATACCTGCGTATATGACGGTAGCTTGCTTGTAAAAATTGAGTGGCTGTCCATTGGGTTGTTTGAGTAATTCTACCATAATTCTACCTCTGTCGATCCTTTTTCTAGTGCTCTCGTCAAGATCAGAAGCAAATTGAGCAAATGCTTGCAACTCACGGAAGTAAGCCAACTCTAGCTTGAGCTTGGAAGCTACTTTCTTGATGAGTTTGGTTTGAGCAGATCATCATACTCTAGATACAGATAATCAGACATTTACCGCTGGTCTGATTCATGCATTAAATAAATCTGTTTCCAAAAATATCTGTCCGTCAGTAATAGAGATCACATTGGTTGCAATATATGCTGATACGTCGTTTGCTTGTGTTTCGATAATCGGTAAAGCGGTGCAAGATCCGAGTCCGTAGTCTTCATTGAGTTTAGCTGATCTCTCTAGAAGCCTAGAGTGCAAATAAAATACGTCTCCTGGATATGCCTCTCTTCCTGGTGGTCTTCTCAAAAGCAATGATATTTCTCTGTAAGCGTTTGCGTGTTTCGTGAGATCGTCATAGATGATTAGGGCATCTTGCTTGTTGTACAAAAAGTACTCTGCGATAGTGATACCGATATAAGGAGCAAGGTATTGCATAACTGCAGGTGTGCTTGCTGGAGCATTGACTACTACGGTATAATCCATCGCTCACTTTTCTTTGAGTTCTTCTACAATTCTTCTTATTTTATTTTCTTTTTGGCCAATAGCCACGTAAATACATTTTACGTTTTCGCTTTTCTGGTTGATAATAGTATCAATGGCAATTGTTGTTTTACCAGTTTGTCTGTCTCAGATTATCAACTCTCTTTGTCACTTTCCAATAGGGATCATAGCGTCGATAGCCTTGATACCAGTTTGCAGTGGTTGATGTACAGACTTACGAGTCATGACACCTGGAGCAATCCTTTCCACTGGGTAGGTTTCTTTGGATATGATAGGACCCAAACCATCAACAGGTTCGCCAAGAGAGTCTACAACCCTTCCCAGATATCCGTCACCGACACCTATAGAAAATACTTTTCCTGTGGAGGTGGTTATCATACCAACTTTTACTTGGTCAACGGGCCCAAGGATCAAAGCACCTACGCTGTTGGTATCCAGATCCAACACGAGTCCCTTGAGTCCTGACTCAAACTCAATTATTTCAGAGAATTTGACGTGTCACATACCTGATATGGTTGCTACACCATCTTTTACTTCTATTACTTCACCTTTTTCGTCAAAAGTGTCGTTGAGATTAGTTTGTTCGATGTGAGATTGAATTTTTGTGAGGAGTTCTTGAACGACAGACATAAATCTTGAACTATTAGGAACTAAAAAGACCAAATGAAAAGCTATCATTTGGATATGAAAATACTTAAAATGATTATGTTTTCAATTAGAAAAATGACCCGATGGATGACTTGTGATGTTGGCCTCTTATTGTGTGGCTTGTCTTACGTACTGATCTGGACTTTTGAGGAATTTGATCTGTGTATATCTATCGTAGTCCATCAGATACATTTCTAGATCTGGGATGGGGGTAAGATGGCCATCGATTTTGACATATACAGGTGATAATTTTCGATCATTTTCTCTATCCAATAGTGCTGCAAACTCATAATTGCTATATGATCGCATGATGAGATACCTATTACCTTTGTTGACTATGGTGGATGGCTTGATCCCCAGGTTGTTGTACATCCTATCAGATATCGTTGTCCTTGCCTTGGATTCGCTATTTTCTGGTTGGTACATGGTGGCTTGTTTTTGTGGTTGGTAGGTATTGAGATCTTCCTCTTTGTCGGGAATGCTGTCGCTAGGTGGATTTGTACTGGGTGGTGGCGAAGTATCCTGTGGTGGGGTTTGTGCCACAGGGGTTTCGTTCGCAACCTGCTCTACGGGCGGTGGAGTCGGAGTGGATCATGAGTTTGCCATATTCCATTGTATAGCGTTATCTACTTGTCCAATCACTGCGTTGATGACAGATGCATCAAACCCGCTTGTGTTACCTGTGATCACGGTGATAGGTCCTCAGGTAAGTGGTGGGTGTTCTTGTGCATAGTCAGTAGCTAGTACGAGATTGGGACTTACTCTGTATCTTAGTCCAATGAGATTCAGATTATCTCCATTATTTATAGTATCAAATTTATCGAGAATATTTTGAAGATCTTGCACGGTATCGAGATTTACTACTTTTTGGAGTTCCATCAATCACTTCATAAGGTACTGATTGTGATATCTATAGATGAGATCGACGCTAAACTGATCTATATCGGATAGTTTGAGGAGTTGGTTGACGAATTCACGATATGACTCCAGGAAGCTGGTATCTATCTTATTTTGAATAATCTGAGACTGTATGAGTTGCATGCTACTCACAAGCTTGAGCTGATTCCGCTTGCTATCTTTGTCAGGGCTAGGATTGAGTTTGGTGCCTAGCTGCTTGATAACGCTATTTCGTTGTACGAGAGTATCGTGAGTAGTCAGGAATTGTGCATCACAAGAGTTTAGTATCTCCCTAAATCTGTTATCTGGATTGTTGTTCAAAAATTCAAAATGTACGATACTCTGACATATATTGTTTCTGATTATCGGATCATTTGACTGTTTGAATATACTGGATACGACTTCAAATTGAGCTGTGATATCATATTTCCAGAAGTTTTGAGAAAAGACTTCGATATTATGATCACAAAAATCAGAGATAATCCTCAGGCTGGATACCATACAATCCAAACTAAAAGCTTCCACGAGGTTTTCTGACAACGGTTCTATCTTTTTTTGCTCCTGTTGGTTTTCCTGTAGTACCGTTGGGTCAAGGATGATAAACTGCTCAATGTACTGGGCAACTTTTTCCTCTGGGGTAGTACCTAGGTAATTTGTAGAGCTTGCTGTAGTGATATTGATAGGTAATACATAACCAGCATAGTGCAAGAGATTGTTTTTACTGATATGCTTGCCGTTAGCGTACGTATATCGACCTCCCAGTAGCGAAGCATCAAAATCACCCAATTTGAATCATGCTGGGGCGTAGTATATGCTGTGTGCTATGGCAGTTGAACCCGTCTTGCTGAAACCGATGTCGCGAAACATCTCGTTATTGGCTACACTGGTTTCGCGTGAGACCAGTATGGAGTATAGCAATATACCGATCCCTATCAATCCTCCAAGCGAGAAAACCACATATCTCTTTATGGCATTGTATCGCACATGATAATGAGAGATAAGCTGACTAGCTTGTACAGAATAGTGGTGATCTCGTTTCAGCGTTTTTGAGTATTAGCTTATATAAATTGTTTATGATTTGCTTGCTTGTTGTTGCACATGCTGTCTTTTTAATTCTGCAATATAGGTAGCAAATTCTCTTATGGACTGCTGTATGAGTTCTAGGTCATCTTGTATAGGACGTCACTCTTCCAGTATATCTTCCACAATAGTAGCACCATACTTATACAGATTTCCTTCATTATCAAAGCATCCTGCTACGCTGAGGTTTTCTGATCCTACCTCAGGGTGAGAGTAGACCATATACTCACAGACTTGAGTAGTGCATCATTCCTCTTCTTGTGTGAGCCATCTGAAGGTTATCGCTATGTTGTATACCTGTTCTTGATTGTGATCGGTAAGCTCTTTCTCTCCAAACGAAAGTCTCATGGTTATGTTTTGCTTTTCTTGATCTCTAGGAAGTTGTGATTTTACTGGTGTAATAATAAAATCCATATATTCAAAACTGTTGTCATTCCAAGACACTTGAGGATGTGTGTTGATATTTCGTCCTGGCTGCTGGGGCTTTTTTTTCAGCATACCCTTGGAGTCACAAAGGAGAGCGATTTCCTTGAGTCTATTGCATTTTGCCATAATGCTGTTGAAGTGCTCTTTGAGCGTTTTCTGGACAACCACTTCTTGCGTGCTTGCTGGGTGAAGAGCGCTGGCTGTTTGACTGATTTGTGTTGTACTCATAATGCAAACTAAATAGGTAAATATCTTATTGTTTTTTGATGGCTGCGTTGTATGCTAGGTTTTTGCTTGCTGTGTTGCTGTCATTCTTTGGTTTAGCGAAGATAATCATCCTCTTATCTCTGGTGCCGATTGGGTAACAACCCATGATAGCAAGCTTGCTTTCGCTACTATCGTACTTTTTTTCATACAATCAAGGTACATCATTTGGTTTTACTACTTCCTGCTCAGTTACTATATATTCATGCTCTTTCCCGTCTCGATATACTTTGATAACGCTTCCTGCTTTGAGCTGTGGTATCTTGGAAAATACCGTATTGTATGCACTTTTGACCCAAAAATAATTGCTTGTATGTCCAAATAGCATCATAGTTCCTTTTTCTCCTGGTTTTGGTGTGGTAGGATAGTGTACTACGCCTTGCTTAAGCTCTTCTGCAAACTCGCCCTCTTGCATTTTCCCTTTCGTATCCCCTTCTACCATGACTATGGGCGCTTGTATACCAAGATCTGGTATTACGATCCTTTTGTCTGGCGGAAGCGTATTGAATTGCCGATCTAGTGAATTGGCTCTATTATTGTAGTATGCGTATATATCATCCTTGCTATTGTGTTTTTGTTGGTCCTGTTGTTTTTTGAATAAGTCGTCCAGTTGCTGCTGTTTGCTATCGGCAGCAAAATTGATGCGATCTGAGGTGCTTTTGATCATTGTTATAGAGCTGACTCCGTGTATTAGTTCATTGATTTTCTCGGTGTAAAGCCCCGCGTTGGTAAGTATGGTGCCAACCAAAAAACTTGCAAATACCACCACCACCAACTTTCCCGCTTCTTGTAACGAAAAAAATACCTTGCTCTTGGGCTTTCTTTTGTGCTGACGGTGTTCTTGTTTGTCTGTGGGCGATAGTAACTCATCTAAAGTCATGTGCATGCCGATTTTCTTCAGAAAATAATGCACCTTCATTATACTGCCCGCTTACTCATTAGTCAAATATTGCCCACTATTATGGAGAGCTAATGAAAGCCTTATATTGACATTTTTGCTATACCTAGTACAGGTTATTTTAAGGTATCTTCCTTATACATTCCAGCGTCAATCTTTTCGTGATTGATTATTTATAATCTGATGTATGTTCACATGAAAAAAACGCTTTCTGTAGCGATTGTTAGTGTCTTAGCTCTTGGGATTGGGGCACAAAGTTATGCTTTTGGGTGACAGGGCTCCGAATCCGATCATCTTGTATCGAGATGAGGTAAATGAGGAGCAATGTCTATGGGTGCTTGACTTGGTCTAGGATGAGGTATGGGTCAAGGCAAAAAATCAAAACACGGAGGAGAAAAGATGAATCATATGATGGACGTGGCTATTATGGATGCTATCAAGGCAAAAGACTATGATGCTTTCGTAAAAGCCTGGACTGCCAACAAAAAGACGGTCCCTACGCAAGAGGAATTTACTATCATGGTAACGCATGAAAATGCTCACAATGCCCTAGAGGCAGCCATTATGGCGAATAATTACGAAGGATTTAAAACTGCTTTGGCAAATATGCCAAAACCAACAACTACGGGTACCAATATGCTCAAAAACCGTTCTATACCTACACAAGAACAGTTTGTTAAGATGGTGGAAGTAAAAAAATCTCATAATGCTCTCGAGTTAGCTATCCAAAACAACAACTATAGTGCATTTACTGCTGCTATCGCTGATTTGCCAAAAGTAGAAAAACGAGGTAGAGGCAATAAGACGCCTGTTGTGCCTACTCAAGAAGAGTTCGCTAAAATGGTGGAGCTGAGCAAAAAACGTGCCGCAGTACGTGCCGCAGTGACTTCAAATAACTACAATGCCTTTGTGGCTGCTTGGACTGCAAATCAGCCAACCGTTCCCACAAAGGAAGAGTTTGCAAAAATAGTAGAAAAACATACCAATATGCCTAAAAAAGGCGGTATGATCAAAAGAATGATTAAAAAATTGAAGCCTGTTCAATCGTAATATTGTTACCTATTGAATCTATGATGCAACTCAAAACATCGACCCAAATCAGTCTCAAATTTACCTTATATGTAGCAGCCCTTCTTTGTATAGTGGGGCTGTTTATCAATGCTGTATTTTTTGCTCAGTGGTATCGTGCTGAGGTTGCTAAACTCTGATTGCCTCCGCGCGCAGTGAAGGGCCTTACTCAGGTAGAACGCCGTTTGCCAGCTCGTTTACCCTTGATAACCAATATGTACACTATGCCGCATAGTGACGATCTGGAGTTGGAGTTGCGCAATCATGATATCCTACGCAGATTGAGTAAAGTGGATGATGAGTACGTGATTTATCTCAAAGATAAGAATAATCTGAAATTGGTGGTGGTTTCTCACCTGGTGGATGCACAGCATAAGTTACTTTTCGTTACTCTGATTATCCTATCGTTGTGTGTATGATTGACCTATGTGGCTTCGCATCGATTTGTGAGATCGTCTTTGTATAGAGTGAGAGCTTTGATGGACTTTGTACAGGGTTTGGATATCCATACTCTGGATAAGCAGGTGCCTACATTGGGTCCAGTAGATGATGAGATTCAGATTATTGCTGATAAATTGCAAGAATCGTTGGATGTTATCAAACAACAGACAGACAGTCTGAGTGATTTTGTTTCCTACGCTTCTCATGAATTGAAAACACCTCTCATGTCCTTGAGTGCTCTAATCGATGTGGCGGAAAAAACAAAGCATTACGAACATGCCTTACCCAAACTCAAGAAACAGGTAACCCATCTCAACCAGTTATTTGAGACCTTGTTGCTTATCACCAAACGAGAATTTCATGCACTCAAACTCAGTCCTATTGATATTGTTCCTCTGATCAATCAATCTATTGAGTCCATACAACATCACTATAGTCACAAGCATATCAGCGCTACTGCTACCTTGCCCGATCGTTGTGTGCTTGCCACCGAACCTACAGTATTTCGTATGATTGTAGACAATGTACTGTCTAACGCATTCAAATTTACTCCCGAAGACGGAAAGGTGACACTGAAACTCAGTGATAATGTTTTAACGATTGCCGATACAGGAGAAGGTATTGCTGCACAGGATTTGCCTCATGTGTTTGATAGATTTTGGAAAAAAACCCATGGCGCTGAGTGAGAATGATATGGGCTGGGGCTATACTTAGTAAAAATGCTTATAGAAAAACATGGTCGACATACCCAATTGCAAAGCGAGCCTGGCAGAGGTACGACTCTGATTATTTCTTTATCGTAGATGATGAATTCGATCTTATTGGTGGAAGATACTCGTGATATTGGTGAATCCATCAAGCTCTATTTGGAGTCTAGTGATTTTCTGGTAACTCGAGTGTTGACCAAGCAAGATTGCCTTCAGCAGCTGCAAAATAAGAAGTTTGATTGTATTGTATTGGATTGGATGCTGCCAGATGGATCTGGGATCGAGCTGTGTCAGCATATCAAATCATTTTCCCAAACACCCATTATTATGGAAACTGCTAAGTATCAGATAGAAGATAAGCTGACTTGATTTGATGCGGGTGCAGATGATTATTTGGCTAAACCATTTGACCTAAGGGAGCTAGAGGCAAGAATCCTGAAACTGGTAGAAAGATATCACACAAGCCAAGAACAATACACTATCACGCGACATGAGTTTGTGTTGGACAAAGAGCGCATGAGTGTCCATAAAAATGGAGAAGAGGTTCATATGACAGCAAATGAGCGAGTCGTGCTCAAACTACTCCTGGAGTCACCATGAGAGGCAGTAGCGAGGACTGTGGTAGCAGACTACCTGCGAGGTGATATGGGCATGCGAGAGTCCGACAATAAGATTGATGTATTGATAAGCTGAATAAGAAAAAAGCTCGCTAAGGAATTTATTACCACAGTAAAGTGATTTGGATATAAGCTTGGGGTTTAGACCTCTTAGCTTTTTTTGTGTTTATGGACCGCTTGTTGGAGTTGTTGTGTGAGTTGCGTTTGGGTCTCTTCGTTATCTTTGAGCGTTGCGAATAGTTCGTGCGCGTGTAGATGTTGTTCGGTCACACTTCGTAAACTCAGTATGGATTCGGTAATACATCTCGATGCACGTATGTCGTGACTATAAGCATCTCTTACTGCATACAACGCAGTTGCCAACTGCATAGTGTACTCTGTGGCTTGCTCTTGTGTCTCTGTGCCTTTTACTTGTTGCATAAAATCATAATAGTGTTTTTTGAAAAATACTTCCGCTGTGTCTCTCATGATGTGTTTTCATACTCATTAAAAATAAAAAATAATCTGATGGTGTTCGTGGGACAAAAAAATACAGAAGTTCTGTATCGTTTTGTTGGTTCCCTAGATACGATATGTCTGTCATCAGACACGATAGTGGACTGCTACTATAGTTTTGTGCTGACAAAAGTAAAGAAAATGTAGTCTTATTTTTGGGCCATGAAGAAATTTCGGATCTCTTGTCATGCAAAACTTGGTCGTACGTGAGGGTAGTAGTTGCCGCGATGATCGGTAGATTGAGAATGTGGGCATCGTATGACTGGTGCATCTGTCTGACAGTTGGTGTATTGCACACAATTGCTTCACGCTGGTCCAAACTCTACGGTTTCTGGTCCGCAAGAATTTTGTTTCAATAGTTGGTTGCGAGCTGTAAGCGCCGATTGATAACTTGCCAAATTGTCTTCTGGGTTGTGCATGATCATGGCAGCAACAGGACCGTTGCAGGTATTGATAGTGGTACCTCATCCTACGCTTCCGATAGCACGAATGACATCTCAGCGTGCGCATGCCAAACTATTGGTAAACCAAGCGCCTAGTGAATGTCAGACCACAAAAATCTTATCTTTGTTGATGCAGTACTTTTGACTAAACTCTTGTACGAGCTGATCAAATAATGCAAAATCTCTGAGCTGATTGGATTTGTCTCCAGGGTTACTTCGGTTGCGGCTCGGTCACTCTTGTGGTAATCCGCTAGGGTATACGATGATGGCGTTTCCTTCTGCAGCTTTTTCTATGCCATAGTAGCTACGGACCATTTCGTTAGAGTTGGTGCGCCCATGAAAAGCGATAATCAATGGTGTCGGATTATTTTTATCATAATGTTTGCCTATGGCGGTGATGTAACTACGTTTGACACCATCTACATAAGAAAAACTTGGCGTGATGGTCGGGGCGTCTTCGCCGCATCCAGAAGAGATAACACTGCGTTGATTATTGAAGGTGAGTTTTCGTTCTTTATTGAGAAGGAGCTGATAGATGAGATGTGACATCATGCCACGCTTCATATGCATGTCGTGGGTAATAGCGTACTTGGAGATAATGTTATTGTTATGCACAAAATCAAAGTACGGTGTATATCGCTCTTTGTTGGATGAATCACTTACATAGATGCCAAATCATTTGAGTCCTATCTTGAAGCTCTCAGATATAGTGATATGTTGATTTGGCTTGAAAGTATTGTCGGCGTATCCATTGATAATTCATTTAGTGTGAGCGTAGCAAACGTATTTGGCAAACCATTCATCTTTGATGTCAACGAAACAACCTGTCTGATTGCCTACTGGCGCGCTGCTCGCTTCCAATACGATCTTGAGTAGTTCTGCACGGGTAATCTTATTGTCCGGTCCGAAGGTATGATTTCCATAACCTGAAATGACATTGCGTTCCCACAATGCTTGTATACTGTGGCGATAGGTATGCATTCCTATATCAGAAAAAGG
>JBAYVQ010000025.1:0-10568 GCA_041674565.1 Candidatus Absconditabacterales bacterium | reverse complement strand
GTAAATCGTCTTGATATTGTAACAGCTGGTTTGCTTTTTTTTGCCAAAAATCCAAGCATCTACGCGGAGTACAAAATACTGCAAGAACAAGGAAAAACACAAAAAATATACTATGCTGATCTATGGGGAGAGTTCACACAAACTACTGAAGTAACAACGCCTATCTACCACCACTACTCCGATAATGCAAGGATGACAGTACAATCCGATATAGCAAGGTGAAAGGCTCATCAGGTACAGACTCAGATTATTCCTCTTTTTTATGATCAAGAAAAAAACTATACTACGTGTCAGATCACTATCGCTAAGGGCATTCGCCATCAGATCAGAGTACATACAGCAAGCATCGGACATCACATACTCGGGGACAAGCTCTACTGCCCCAAACACATAAAATCACACTATGACGGCAAAGCTATCCATTTGCGATCTATGGGCATGCAAGTTCAGGATTAATTTATCTATTTTGTATCTATGTCTCGCGCCACATTGGAACGCCCAAATATCTACGACTATCTCAAAGTCATTGCTATCATCACTATGATCATTGATCATATGGGATATTTTTTATATCCTGAAGAGCTGTGGTACAGGACCATAGGAAGGATAGCGTTCCCCTTATTTTTCTTACTCATTGGCCGAAATAAATCATCCAAAATAGCGGTGTCACTAATCATTGCGGCAGTACTAGTGCAAGGCACATTGCGATTTTTCAGTGCTACACAATGATATGATTTTCGACAACTCAATATTCTACCAGCCGCTATCATCACCAAACTAGTACTACAGTACATACCCATTTTGACCAAGCATATAGCGCAGTTCATTGGACTTGACCGCACCATGATACCATCTAGCATACCACAAGAAACCGTCTCCGTGATCGGTCGATCTATCGTGATGATAGCTTGTTTACTCTTGGTACCTTATACACACACTCGAGTCGATTATGGCAGCGTTGTGCTGTCTACAGCCATCGCAGGAAAGTTACTCAGAGATTATCATGAGCAGTGGCGTTTGCTACTCCTGCCCATTGCCCTATGTTTTTGATGATGGATCATTATCAATCAAGCTTTCCCTCTGGACACTTATCAATGGGTATTGGTATATACCGCACGAATATGCAGCATAGTGGCTGTATTATACATGAGCAAGCACAATACGGCCATACGCATATACGGTATATGGAATAAGCTGATACTATGGTGCAGCGATTATGCAGTACGAATATATATACTTCATTTCTTGGGATTGTTGCGGATCGCATTCCTTACTAAGCAATAAGACTAACGCAAAGTAGCAAGGTAGTCTAGCTCCACAGCAGTGATTTTGGGGTCAATCCCATAGTGCTTCAAGACTAACTCCATTTGTTCAATCAACAACGGACCCACCCCCCTAAACGTTGCAAAGCCATCTTGCCAATGCAAACATGATAATTTTGAGTTTCTGGCTGACACGCATTTTTGTAAAAAGTCTCACAAGGTACCTTTTTCGCCATATACACCTATCATTGCTCCTTGGTTATACAGCTTTGTCCTAGCGTGTTGAGAAGACACAACAGTATCCAAATCACCAATATCGTGCCAGTGTGTTTGATGTATAGTGTGCGCTATAGAAAATAGATTTGCATTGTCAGCATATTGTAAATCGATTTGACTGAGTCTTATTTTCAGATCAATTATTTTTTCTCTAGCATAGGGCTTTAATCACAAGCTAGCGAACAAACGAGATTCGACAAAACGTTTTGGGGTGTAGCGGTACTCTTTGGCAAGTATAAGGAAAATCAACCTCTCATAAGCATGGCGCCAAGGCGCAGGTATTTGTTTGGCATTGGCTTGTTGCACAAAAGGCAATATATTTTTTTGATAAACTTCCATTCACATGGGTAGTTATAATATGATAAAATAGTTAGGATTTTTTACGATCCTTCCATTTCCGTAGATACCTACAGGCATAACTTCTATATGGTTTCCGATTATCACTAATACGTATCATATCCTGCTTTAGTTGCTTGGGTTGAGATGGGTCCAGATTATACAAATTAATCATGGCGGTCTGTATACCAAGATCTCATACGGAAAAAATGTCTTCACGTCATACCGAAAACATCAACATCATCTCCACTGTCCAAGGACCGACTCCCTTGATAGCCAGTAGTAGCGATCATAAAGTATCATCACTGAGCTTGAGCAAACCCGATTGAGTGAGCTTGTGTTCCTGCCAATAGAGTGCTATATTCTTGAGATATTGAGCTTTGGAGTTGCTCAATCACACTGCCCTTAGTTGCTCTAAAGGATAATTGATAATCTGAGTAGCATGCGGATACCCATCCTGAAACAACTGTAGGAATCTCTTCCGTATTACATCAGCGACTTTGACACTAAGCTGCTGGGAAACGATAGTCTCAAGCAGGTCTTTATAGATATCTTGAGAAGCTACGATATCGGTGAGCGGATCAAGTTGATTGATAACTCAAGCTAATATAGGATCACGAGAAAGTATTTTTTTATAGGACATGCAGCGTACAACTAGTAAATAGGCTCTATGCGAGTACATTGTTGGTTATATCAGTATTCATATCAAGCTCAATTTTCCTTTGACAATACAAATATATAACTATAAATAATCTTGAATTTGTCAATACTATAGGTATTGATGTACCATTCAGTATGGTAGAGAAATTCCCTTACTTCCTGGTGCCATTGTGAGTTGGCTTGTTCGTGCAGTGATTAAAAATCATTATCGATTTTGTATTAGAGAAAACAATCAAACTGGACTACCTTTGGAGATCCTGATGATTTCCCTCTGTACATGGGGCCGTGATTGGTAGTTTGTGTGCGCTAACAGCAGCAGTAAGCGGTTTTGATAGCATAGAGTTTGCTATTTGCATAGGGATAGGGATACTTATACGATATGATGCAGTAAATATAAGACAAGAAGCTGGCAAACACGCCATGGTACTCAACGAGATGAGAAAAGAAATCGGCGAATTGAGAATAGAATTAGGAGAGATCACGCACGTCAAAAAAAATTTTAAACTACTTAAAGAAAGGCTTGGGCATACTTTTGAAGAGTTGATAGGATGAATCATCATTGGTATCTTATTGACTCTGGTTATCTTATATATATTTGGACCAAACAACATCTTCCCACCACTTTACTAAGATACCAATACCATATATGTGAAAAGTAATAGCATACTTCGCAACAAGTCTGGATGGATTTATAGCCGACCCGCAAGGGTGAGTCTCTTGGCTTGATACCTACAATCAAAGTACGCAAGATTATGGTTACAAATCATTTTATGCGGATATTGATACGGTGATCATGTGACGCAAAACATATGAAGCAGCCCTAGAGATGGGAAAGGGCAAACGAGAATTTGCAGACAAGATAAGTTACGTGCTCACTAGCAACGCTAACTTTCAAGACAATCCACAACAGCGTATCTACTTCAGTTCTGATATAGATCATATACTATGAACACAACAAGATAAAACAGTGCGAGTATTGGGATGAGGTAAACTATACAATGACATGACACAAAACAAACAGATAGAGACGTATATTATCACAGTAGTGCCAACGGTGCTGTGACAAGGTATACCACGGATTCACCAACAGCACAACTTCCAAGTACAGCAAGTACAGCATTTTGAAAATGGAGTTGTACAATACACTATGACATTGGTCTAACTATCACCTCAGAAATACTCCTTTAGTCTCATTACTGCCATGCAAGATACGGTATTGTTTTATGTGCACCCACGATACTACTTTGATAACTTCCAGTGCTATCGTATCACACTTGACAATCACACATATCGGACAGCAGAACACGCCTACCAATCATTAAGATTTCGCAATACTAGTCCAGACATAGCAGATCTTATTATGAACGCGGCTTCACCACACGAAGCAAAGAAGCTCAAAAAACAATACTACGACAAGATTGATCCACAGTATGTCACACATAGCCCGCATCTCATACCACTTATGAAGCGCATATTGATAGCAAAGTTTGAACAGCACGAAGACATAAGGATAGCATTAGCAAAGACAGGAAACAGGCCCATAGCGGAAGACTCTCCAAAAGATACTTTCTGGTGAGTAGGTCCTGAGGCCACAGGCGCAAATCATCTCGGTACACTACGAATGGAGATCAGAACACAATATCTTGCACAAACCTAACGATATCATTGACCATTTAGCATCTAACTTCATCCGACGTCATGCAAATTACCCTTCAAACCGCAGTACTCAAGAATGTATTGGATCTAGCAAGTAGATACGTCGCCAAAAATAGTACTCTGCCTGTACTACAGCACGTATACATGAAAACCAATGTAGATACGATATTGTTTCGTGCTACAGATATGGAAAAATATATTGATATAGAGGTCCCCGCTACCGTAGATACACAAGGAGCCTTATCGGTAGATGCAAGGATGCTGACCGAGTATATCAGGTCACTAGATGATGAAAACGTCACTCTCATTATGGATATGACAAAAAATACCCTCACACTTAAGACCGCAAGTGATACGATCAAAATCAAATGACTCAATGGTTCCGAATATGTAGGTATACCAGAGCTCAACGCCCCAGCACACACAGTATCTGCGTTGTGATTGCTTAAGTGACTCAACAAGGTAGATTTTGCTGTACAAGAAAAAACATTCGTACCAGTGCTCCAGTGAGTACTCGTCAAATCCAAAGAATACGATGGACTCAAGAAACTTGTTTTTGCATGATCAGATAGTCTGAGATTGGCAGATTACAAAATATCATATGATGGCAACCTAGATGACCTTCAAGTCATCGTACCAAAAAATAACATCGCAGAGCTCAAAAGAGGTCTAGAGCGATATCTGAGTTTGTGATGAGTAGATTGTCAATTGATGATGAGCAACAACCTTATTGGTCTAGAAATGAAAACTACCTGACTGTATATGAAAGTAGTATCATTATTGATAAGCTGAAATTTTCCTGAGTACGAAAACGAAAATGTCATGCCTAGCAAATTTGAAACATCCGTTATCGTAAACAAAAACGACATAGAAAAAGCAATCAGAAAGGTAAACATCCTAACTAGAGACACCAACTACTTCGTGATATTTGATATAGCAGATGGTAAGATGGTATGTGACACTGGAACGCAAATGGATATGGGAGAGGCTCAATCCACTTTGGCAGCAGACATCACTGGTCCAGGGCAAAAAATAGCTCTCAATGGAAAACATATTTTGGATATCATCAGAGTGGTCGAATCCGACAAATTACAAATAAATCTCATTGCCAACGATAAGCCCGTCATCATTAAGGATCTTGATGATCCAGGTTTCACTTATGTGTGCAAACCTATCAACCTATAAAATCTAACGCTCAAGATATCAAGCTTCTTATATCTGTTTATTTTACATTTCAAACACTCATGATTCATCATTTCGGAAAAATAGGATGCCCTATCGGTAATGCTTTGGGCAAAGAAACTGTGCTCAGTAAAGCCATCAACAACATTGATGTATTCAAAATCAAACTTGCTTCAGCGTATGATGATAGCAAAACCAAGTACGTGCAGATGATCAGCAAGCTCGATAGTGGAAAGTCAGTCATGCTCGAACTCAAGTGACCAGAAGTAAGAGTAAAAAATCTCAACAGCATCAAGATCAAAAAAGGAGAAACGGTAGAAGTATTGTATGGAGATTTTTTTGAAGACACCCAAACACAACTACTCATTGATTACTCCATGATGGCAGATGTCACGAAAAATGCTAAATTAGTAATAGACTGACAAGAAATATTGAAAGTAAAAGAAAATCAAGACGGTAAACTTATCACCGAATGCCTCGTTACCAAGGAAATCGCATCAGATACGCTTATAACTTTTGCTGATTATACTGCTGTTATTGAATTCTTGACGCCAAGAGATCAAAGAGATCTTACGCGAGCCACGCAGAACAACCTCAACATGATCGTGGTACCATACGTAAAATCAGTGGACGACATCATGTCTATCAGATCATATCTCAATAAGAACAAAGGAGAGCACGTCAAGCTCATCATGAAAGTACAGATGGAAGAAGTAGTCAATCAACTAGAAGACTTCCTGCCTCATATTGATGCATTCTTGGTATACGAAACGGACATGGTTGAACTTGTTGGAGAGAAAAAATGATTTGATCTAATCGACAATCTCATAGACATTAGCAATATGGATGGTAAACCAGTACTGGTATGAGTAAACTGCAAAAGGCTTACTTCCAAAAAAATCATAGATGAAAGTGTCAAACACTACATCGAGAAATGAGTAAGTTGTTTCATGTTTTCAGATGATATCGTCCAGATGGATGAACCAACTGACTTTATCATCAACTTTTACGACTCAGTACTGGCAAATCAAATTATTGAACGTCCCCCAGTCCCATTCGAAAAAGCAAAAATACATGCAGACTATGTCATCCATGACTATATTATCTACAATGCATACAGGACATTGCAAGAGATAGGTATAAAAGCCATCATTTGTTATACCGAAAATGGATATACGGCAGCAAGACTAGCAAGCTACAAACCCAACATACCAGTTATTGCTTTTACCAAAAACGACTACGCATACAGATACCTCAATCTATTATGGTCTGTAAAAGGATATAAAATTGCACCAGGATTTGATTACAACAACATCAAACAAATAGGAAAAGAGATAATCAGAATACTATTCAAGGGCAATATCACATTGGAAGATAGGATCTTGGTCTTGCATGCAAGTAGCGCAACACCTGATACGGCGAACATTATCAACGGTATAGAGGTATATAAGTTTAAGGATATATAATATATTGTATTCCAAAAATCTTTCCCTATCATTATAGTATACTTATTTACCATCTATAGTCAGTTATTTCATGTTTGCGCGAATCAACAGCATCGTACAAAAAGTCAAAGGCGTCAAAGACACGGTTAGTGATCTTGGTACACAATGAAAAGACTTATTGGATAAGACAAAAGCGGCATATCAAGATGTCACCCAAGATTGACTGGGTATGGATGATTTGGCAAAGATTTGATGACACGTTCAAGATATTGCAAAATGAGCGTGAGAAGCCGTAATGCAAGCAAAAGATAGTATCAGCAACATCGTAAGCAAAAAACAAGAAACAACCGAACAAGAATTCACTACTACAAATACTCCAAAAAAGACAACAAAACCAGGCAACAAAACAGCTACTAGCTCAACAGCGAAAAAATCTACCGCTCCAGCGGCCAAAAAAACAACAAAATCAAAAGCTGCCGCTTAACTTCTTCTTGTTACAGACTACATTTCTCTGATATTTCAGATTATTTTTTATCCTAAACAAATATGATCGAGTGTATATACCATGGTCACAGTTTTGTGGAACTACGTTCTCAGGAGGGGTCTATATTGATTGATCCTTTCGTCAGCCATAACCCCAAATGCGAACTCAGCCTAGAGCAGATTAACCAACTACACATAGTATGAGTAGTCATAACACACTGACATGCCGACCATGTAGGAGACGTCATTGCTATCGCTAACGAGCATCCAGATACACCAATCATCACCGTCTATGGCTTAGCTAAGCACTTACAAGAACTATGAGCAACTAATGCAGAGTGATATGGCATAGGTGGGACCCACCATGATAATGGCTTTACGGTAAAATTCGTGCCAGCAATCCATGATGGAGGTATCTTGGATACAGGTCTGAGTACGGTACCAGCAGGAGTTATCCTGAGCATAGCAGGAAAAGTCATTTACCATGCTGGCGATACCGCCCTGAGCAAAGAAATGGAACTACTAGAACCTTATCATATAGACGTCGCTTTTTTGCCTATCGGAGGCACATATACCATGGACACAAGCGATGCTCTCATTGCTACTCATATGATTAAGCCAAAAATTGTCGTACCTATACATTACAATACTCGACCAAAGATAAAAGCAGACGACATGGGATTTGCAAGAGAGGTAATGACAAACAGATATGCAGTACCCAAAGTACTCAAACCAGGTCAATCTATCGTCTTGGAATAATACGCAGATTATTTTTTCTTGGGAGATAGTGTGTCGAACGCTATTTTTTTGGCATTAGAAAGCACACGATCGCTCTCTTGTCTAGAAAGCATAATGCACTCATCATCTCGATCATACGGAATATCATTTTCGTATTCAATGTCATACAAACCATCTTGATCATCCTCTCGGTACTCCATAGATCTCATGATTTCTGGTTGCGCCCCATCAGACATTCGCTTACCACATCACAGCACACTCATCAACATGGTAACAATAACTGTCTGTTTCAAAAAATTTCCAAATGCCTCAGCATCATATGTACGAGGTATCATATTCATAAGTAATAAAAAGATAATAAATAATCAGAAAAACACACTGCCCATATCAGAACAATAACATAAAATCAAAAATAAACTATCGCACCAAACTGTCTACTCGGTCCATATCCATTACTCCTGCTATATCCGCAGGCAGCATCACCACAAGAATAGTGCCAGGACGGTTACTATCTACAATAAACACTGGCATACGCACAGGACTGACCACGAATGGACAAGACAAAAGAGCTTGGTCGCCTATGGCAATATCTCGTGCACGCACCTTGTAACGTGATTGAGCAAAACGAGCATATTGTTGATCAAAATACATATTACCCGTCAGTACACAGCCTGTTGTATTATTGCCGCTATGCAGTGCCCTCAAAAAATCCTGTAATCACTCGTTATCTATACCGCCAGTATAATGTATCGTGGTCATAAACCGTCAGCCCTCTGCCGCATACAAAGCCACACCTGAATAAATATCTGGATACACATGGTATACTTGGTCTTGGATTTGTGTGTACGGCTGCTCAGTGTAATATAGGCGGTAACGGAAACGAATTCATGAAACTATATCGGTAATATCATAAATACCAACATCCGTACCAGTTTGCGCCCTCAATCAGCCAGTGTGCACCGTGTTTTTCACAAGACAATACTTCACTTGGTCTCGTCTAGTGCAAGAGGGTTTAGCATCATACCAATATCGCACTAATGCAACAAACAGTGGCACTACAAAAAACAATATAAATTTTATTAAACGCATACTACTTATCACAAGATAAAAACTTTGGGAGGGGAAACCCTCCCAAAGAAGGTAATCAAACCACAATCACTTTCAACTTTCAATAAGCCTTATAGACCATTGATACCAAGGACATTGTAAACTCCGCCACTACTTGCAGCAAGCATGGAATCCAAAAACTTCGTGTAGCTCACCTCGTAGGTCTGAGAGTTGTTTGGCCAAGGATCCTTAAAACGGATCTTGTAAATGCCTTGATTATCATTGATAGTGAGACCCGTAATCAGTACCATATGCCCAGCACCACCAGATCCTGTAACAATATAATTTGGATTGTTGGCATCACCATAGCTCGTGTTGACCTTTATCAATGCCTCACATGGCTTGCCCGCAGCGATGTAGGACAAGATAAAATTTTTGGCTACGTCTCGATTGGTCGTGCCGCCCCAAGTAGTACCAGGGAAATAGTACTGCGAGCAGTTTGACCAATTCGTAAAGTCCCCTTTCTTGTTAGGATTGGTAGTGCCGCAGCCCATGATACCGATCTTGTTTAGATAGGTATATCCACCAAATGTATAGTAGGGATCAAATGCCTTGTAACGGCAAGCTGCCTCTACCAAACGAATGGCGCGGTCACTGTTGGCATACGGTACATCCATCTGCGCAGGATGCGATACCAAGTGTGCGCCCATCATGTAGGATGCAATGCCACACAAATTAGTGTTGCCTCCTTCGGTAAAGACATAGTTGCCAGCGTACATGGGGTATCCACAAGGGCCATTAGCATTATAATTGGCACTATTGGCCCAGCCAGTAGGTCGGCGGTTTTGCCACACATACCGAAAGTTCGTCAAAGGCACATTCCAGGTGCCATTGGTCCGTTCGGTCACGGTAGTATCAACAGGATCAATGTAGGGCTGCGCATGCGGATCAGTAGATTCTTTTTGGCAGCCGACGGTAGCAAACACTACCGATAAAGCGAATAATACAATAATGTGTTTCACGATGTTAGTGTTGAATAATGAACAATAAGCTGACTTGTGTTGATCAGTCAAGTCAAGTAACTGAAGTAGATATGCTGTTGCCAGGAACTACCACTACCCCGCTATGCTGTTTCCTAGGACGGACATAGCAGATCATGACAATCCGCATACTACATATCCCAAACACGAAAAAAACCGACAGAATCATGACAAATAATGTTGTTCTAGACCAATATGAAACAAAGATTGAAAACTTGCTTTATTTATACAGTATTTTGGTACTTTATATAGACCAATCAGGATGCAAACACCTTCAGCACAGACCATCAAAAATCTCTTAGAACAACTACCCAGTATCTTAAGTAATAAATCTACCGAGACGCATATCGTAAAGAGAGATTTCACGATACCGCCCTTTCGTAAGGCAAATACATTGTTTCCAGAACAATATGTTTTTGATGAACTCAATAGTCAGATTATTT
>JBAYVQ010000024.1:0-10604 GCA_041674565.1 Candidatus Absconditabacterales bacterium | reverse complement strand
TTTTTCCATCAACAATTTCACCAAAATAACATGCCCTATCTTTTGTACAGATTGTTACAAAATACCCTCCTGCTGAGGAATAATCATATTCTTTCCATCTAGGTGATGTACGTTTTGGAAGGGGCATAAACATTTGTGTTTTAAATTACCTAGATCAAATTAATCAAATAAAAAATAGAATCAGAGACGCAACAAAAACAAGATTTAAAGCACTATAGCAAAATCCATCAAACCATAAAGCAGCTCTCCTAAAACAATCGTTGAGGTATATTTGTTTATTTTCTTCTATTTTTTTACGAAAATCGCTCCTTAGGTCGCTGTACAAATACTTATCGCAAATATCCACACAGTTTTTATGATACTCCAATTCTTTTTTTTGTAGGAAAATACCAATTAGATAAACAAACACTGAGAGAATGATCGAAACCAAGAATCCTATTTGAGTAAGTAAGATTAAGGTTTTGCTTCAGATTAGCACTTCATTTTTAAGCAACAGTGGGATTGCCAAAGAAAGTATTCCAAGCGACAAAGTCAGCACATGCCCAATGTATTGAGTGTTCAAAGATACGAACGACTTCTGTATATCGAGCATCCTTTCAAAACACATATGGTGTATTTCTTTATTATTAGCCGCTACTTCTTGATCATTTAGAGTCACTTTTTCGGCTTCCTGCATTTTAAACAATCCATGAAAACTAAATTTAAAACTTCTGAAATAAAATCCTCTTCCTACGCAGGAGCCAAATCAACTTTGCCCTCAGCAGTGATATTGACGATTTTGACTTTCAGTCTTTGATCAAGTTTGTAGGTAGCAGCTGGATTTTCTCCAAATTTGAGACCAAGATTTCTCGTACCAGCAAGGCCTACCATCTTGCCATGGAAATTGACGAAGATGCCATAGTTTTCAATTCTCGTGATAACACCATCAAAGGTATCACCTATTTTGGGTGCATATACGAGACCTTCAATAATCTCAATCGTCCTTGCGATAGCAGCGGCATCCTTACTGGTGATGCAGCAAGTACCGTCATCATCAAAATCAATCTTTACGCCAGTCTCTGCAATGATCTTATCAATCTGCTCTCATCCTTTACCGATAACGACCTTGATCTTGTCTGGATCTACATGGATTACAGTGATCTTTGGTGCTGTGGCAGCAAGCTGCGCTCTCGGCTTATCCAATATTGTTAACATATATTGCATGATCTCCAGTCTTCCTACATTTGCTCTCTTTACCACTTCCATAGCAATCGCTACAGAGATACCTCTCACTTTCATGTCCAACTGGATAGCAGTAATACCATCTGGGGTACCAGCTACTTTGAAATCCATATCACAGTGATGATCCTCAGCTCCTTGTATATCAGTCAGTACTTGATATTGTTTTGGTAAGCCATTGTCGTCTACTCTCGATGCCAAGCCCATAGCAATGCCAGATACTGGTTTGCGGATAGGTACTCACGCGTCCATCAAAGCAAGCGTGCTCGCACATACCGAACCCATTGACGTAGATCCACCAGAACTCAAACAGTCTGATACCAACCTTATCGTATAAGGAAACTCTGCCTTTGGCGGGATGACAAATTCTACGGCCTTTTCAGCAAGTTTACCATGGCCTATCTCTCTGTTTCCTGTCCCTCTGATTTTCATTGCTTCGTTTACCGAAAATGGTGGGAAGTTGTAGTGATGCATGTAGCGCTTTTCTGTAGCATCGTTGACCATATCATCTACCAACTGGACATCTCCTGGCGCACCAAGTGTACAAATATTCAAGATCTGCGTATCACCTCTCCAAAATAATGCGCTACCGTGTACTTGCTCCAATAGCCCTGTTTCAGCATACAATTGTCTTATTTCATCTAGTTTTCTACCATCTACTCTCACATTCTTGTCGAGAATCAATTCTTTGAAATACTCTCTCACCAGTAACTCCATACTCATGTACGCCTTTTCTCGTGTATAGATGCCCTTATCTGTGATAGATTCGTCCGCAAGCTTTGTTTTCAAAAAATCCCTCAATTGATTTCTCCATCCGCTAAAAGCAGCTTCCCACTCTGTCTTGGATGATTCGTATAATTTTTCCAATTCTTGATGAGTAATGATCTGAGCAACCTGCGCTTTGAGCTCTTCTGGCGGATAGTTGTATGTTGCAAATGACGTAAGATCTTTTTTTTCACATTTACTTAAGAAATCCTGCTGTACTTGGCACAGTTTGTCTATCATCTCTTGTCCAAGGACAAACGCTTTTTCGATACTATCTTCGCTAATCTCAGTGCCATCCATCTCGATCATATTGATACTTCCAGCTTTACCACTTACCAACAAATTCAGACCATTATCCTCAAACTCTGAGATGGTAGGATTGACAAGCAGTGTGCTCTTATCAGCGCTATATCCTACTCTTACACCACTCACTGGGCCATCAAAGGGGATTCACGCGATGATAGTAGCCAACGAGCCTCAGATTATTCCCAATATTGCTAGATCATCTTCACGATCAAAACTCAATGGAGTAATGGAAATAACGATATCATTCACCATACCCTTGGGAAACATAGGTCTGAGTGTGCGGTCTACAATACGAGAGTACAATGTCATCATTTCAGTAGGCCTGCCCTCTCTTCTTCTGTATGGGCCACCACCGATCTTACCCACTGCATGGTTACTATCACGAAAATCTATAGTCAATGGCAAGAAGTCCTTATCTGGATTGGGTTCTTTTTTCATGACTGTTGTCACAAGTACTTCAGTTTGACCAAGTTTGACCCTGACCGCGCCATCACAGCTCGGTGCTAATATACCTGTTTTAAATGTTAGTTGCTTTCCAGCTATCTCGTAACTAGCAGTAATCTCTTGTGGTTTGCGAATAGTGAATGACATATCAAAAACAAAAAATAAAACACAACTAAATATGTAGTTCGTGAACTTATTGTGGCATATACCACGCTTTATGCCTACCATATCTATTTTTGGTATTTTATCAATGCCAAGGCGCAAAAACCCAGCCTATCTTTGACAAATATACACGCTTCGGCTATAATCTCTATATTGACCACAATACATACCACCACTATTCTCTTACGAGCCTCTTCACATGATGCAACAGCTAAAAAAAGGAATATTGACCATATGAGCAATAATTGTATGATTTGGGTTTTTGGGTCATATCGAGATATTTAATAATCAGACAGGCGGGAATGTAGTATATGCAAATAGCACAGCAAACCCAGCAGCTACAACGCAATGAGTAGCATCCACAGACAATCAGTCATTGCTTGATCTAGCGGCATTTTTGGACCTATTTTTAAACTTTTTGTATATTATCATACGACCATTGTTGGCCATTACGGGTCTAGCACTGGACAATAGTTTGGTGTACGGAGAGGTGTTTGGCATGACCACCATACTCAGGAGGTTTTGGAGTGTCATGATGCAGATTTCCTTCTTGCTTATGACACTAGCTATACTATGGGATATTGCCTCGGGATTGCGAGAAAAAAAAGACCTGGGGAGCATTATGGCCAAAAAACTCAAAAGCTGGATATTGGCTGGTATATTTATACCTATGTCGCGATTTCTTGTGTCTGCACTAGTGGATCTGAGTACTATATTGATTTATCAAGTATGAGGCATCCCTCTTAGTGTACTCAAGAACGATGATAGCCTCAACGTCAAGATACTAAATAACCACAGTGTCATCAACCTCACCGACTCGTTACTATCGGACTCGGATCAAGAGTGATGATACAGATTTAGTACCCTGTACTCGTGTGGCGGTGAATCATTTACCGTATGTAAATTTGAACAAGATAAGATAACACCAACTAATCGAGATAAATATATTGAAGATACAAAAACAAAATATCCTGGACGTGATATATCCAAAGAGTACTGCGTCTTATCACCTACCATGCTTATGGCAACCAATGGAGGCAATATAGATCTCACAGACAAGTCGCAACTTGCTGCTGCCATCGCCGCTGGTACAGGATATATGGAAACAAGCCTATGTGCAAGTATCAACAGCCTTATCGACAGCTCCAAATCTATGGTTTGACCACTGTATACTATCTACGGGTCCTTACTAAACTTCACCAGTCTCAATGTGACAGTCAGTGGTAAATCTACCGAAGCAGAAGTGATTTTATTTTTGTTAAAAGGAATAGTCTGATTATTGCTTATTATACCACTGATCGCATTGGCAGCAACAAGTATCGCAAGGATAGGGATACTTTGGATCGTCATAGCCTTTAGTCCATTTATTGTACTATATAAGTTTTTGGGAGGAAGCGGATGAAATAGTGTCATTAGTGATCTTGGGAAAAACCTTTCCTTCAACTGGTGAAAGTGAATGATGGAGTACAAACCAGATCTTTCCTGAATTATAGAGCTCATCTTCCAACCCGTATTGGTGGTACTTGCACTAGGTATATCGCTTATTTTCCTGAGCGCAACCAATAAGATCCTTGGGCCAGCGGCAGAAAAAGACGGGTTACTACAGGCTATTGGCATAGAAGTAGACAATACTGATTCAGAATATCAAACATTTAAAGTACATAATAATGGCGAACACACTACTGACATCGCCATCAAAAAATTTGACGGAGAGTATGCTACTAGTATATTTTTTGACTACTTCACTTGGATTATCGCCAACATCTTTGGTATTCTTATTATGCGAAATATGATGTTTATGGCGCTCAAATCCGCAAGTCTCACCAAAGGAATTGCAAACAAAGTCCAAAGTATTGGAGAGGATTACCTTTCTACAAGACCTATATTTGGAGGGTATAGTCGGAACAGTATCAATGAGGTGGCAGGAGAAGTTACTGATGCGGCAGTCAAAAAACTCACTGAAGATACCACGACTGATAATGCCAAAGAGCTTTCTAATTTCTGGAAAGCACGCATACCTGGCTCTAAGGCATACTCCGATCACAACAGCAACTTTGCTATCAAATGACCGGTCACCGATGTATCTGCGGCAGATGCGTTAGCAAATGGCATTATTAAGACAGCTCCGGAAAATAAAAACTTTCATTACGTGAATACAAAAGATACTCCAGCACTGAAGCCTATATCAACACAATTGAAACTCGGTGGCAACCTTGAAGACATGGTAGCAAAGGCCGAATTCTGGGAAAAGGTAGCGTTATCAAAAGATGCAAGTGGAGTATTTGACGCACTCAATATGGCGCTCACAGACGATAAGACGGCGGCAAATCTGGTTGGTAATAATAAATCCAAGATTGCTCAACTGAGGGCGGGCGTCCAAGATGGTAGCAAAAAAGTCGTAACATCATATACCACTGTCGGAGCCGATGGAGCATTTACTGGATACAAAAAGAATGCTGACATGGTATCACTATTGCAAACACAAGCAGATCCACAAAAACAAGCCATGATCAAGGCTATCGCCAACTACTCATTTGGCCCTACTGACAAGTCCAACCTAGATAACATCAATAGCACCCTCAATGGCAAAGCCGATCTCTACTCCAAGATAGCACGTGACTTCGGAATCCAGCAGTACGACGACCCAAAGAATGCAAAAGCAAATGAGGTATTCCTGAACACATCCAACAATACCAATAGGTTTGAATTCAAATCATAGTCTTTTTGTAACGATGTATAAGCGACGCAACCATATCATCTTATTACTCCTTATAGGCATTGTTTTTCTTGTCCCCTGATGGGGATTTGCACAAGATGGAACTACCAACGAATCTCTAAAAGAGCGATCTGAAAACCTAACCATCATAGCCAAGCTCTTATCACGACTATGGATACCTATTGCTAACTTGGCAGGCAAAATGATGACCAATGCCCTAGTGACATGAGAGGCATTCAAGATAACCTGATTTTTGTTTCAGATCCGAAGCATATGTAGAGTTATTGCTAATTTCATTATCGTTGGTGCGGTACTCAGTATCGTGTACAACATAGCAAGCTCAGGGAAAGGAGCAGCTCCATCAGAATTGGGATGAAAAATAGTCAGACTAGTTATTACTTCGCTACTGGTAAATTCCAGTTGGTTTTTGCTGACTGCGGTGATTGATCTTAGTAACTTAGCGGTGGTATGAGTGAGCAATATGTGACTTCAGATTATCCAATCTTCTCCTATGTTGCAATGAGCCATAGATAGACAGATGGTCTGTATGCCCAACAAAATAAAGTATGATCGAGACAACAAACTAGACACAAGCACGATACCAAACTGCATTACAAATGCATGAACTACGAGCGATTACATACAAAAGATCGTACCCACCCGACAAGATATGTCTGGGCCATTGATGTACTTTGGTATGGGAGTATTCAAAACATATGAATATCTAGACGTGAATACTACCAACTCCACAAGCAGTACCAATGGGACCTACGATGCGGGATCTATCACTATCAGCTTTCTGCTAAAAATATTCTTGATGGTTATGTTTTACACACCGTTGGTAGCGCTACTGGTAGTCAATTTCGTGAGGATGCTGTTGATACGGGTCCGATTTGCTACTGGACCAATTATCGCACTCAAGCTTGGAGGTTTAGATAAAGACGTACCCTGGCTCAAAAAAATCATGGATTTTGGGAATAGTAAACCCATGTTCAGCAAACAGTATAACGGCGAAGATCATTTTGATGGCAAAAACATCGTTGGGGCCATCTTTACTCCAGTCACTGTTGTAGGTACTATGTTTTTTGCCATCATTGCTATCGCAAGTATCTTTAGCGCCCTATCTGGCGGAGTGTGAAGCGATACAAGCTATAATGCCGCAGAGATAGCTGCCTCGAGCCAAGCGCTACAACAAAAATTTAGTGAGGACTTCAGTATATCTACAGACGGACATACGATACAAGCATGATGATCATCTTTTCAGCTCGAGGGCAACTTTGTAAAAGATACTTCTCAGTACATAGGAGGAGCAATAGGATATCTGATTATTTGTATTATGACAGTATGATTATTGCGAGCTGTGTTTAGGGTAGGTTTGTCTACGAGCAAACTATTGAGCTGACTTGGCAAAAGGGTTATGGATTCAGGTAAAAGCGCCATCACGCAGTTTATCAAACTCCCTATCGGAGTCGATGGCAAGATGGTGTCACTCGATGCACTCGATAAACAAGCATTTAACTTGGATAAACTAGGATGATACTTTAAGGACAACTACGTAGATCCCATTAAAACCAAGAACCTACGTGAGCTCAAAAGCAAGGTAGCGCAGTCAGACCGATGACAAAAATTGTGATTCAAAAAAACATATGATGGCTCTGTAAGTTTCGATACAAGAAATACCAAATTTGAGCTCAGCACATTCAAAGAGAGTGCAAAGACAGCGGCAAAGACCGATATCAATAATTTCTCTCGATACTCAGAAGAGTTCTTCAAAAAAGTTCGTGCTGATATTAATGATACTGGAAAAGCGTGAGGTATCGTTACCGCAGACAATCGGAGATTTAAATCTATGATGACGAACTGGTTAACGAACGGATGAGCGGCATATTTAGAGTTCAAGGACATAATCAAACACGATGACTACTACACCAAAGGCGCAGATGACAAGGAAGAACTTGATATAGACAAGCTCTTTACTAACAGTAAGGCAGTTGGATGATTCGTTACTCGGGCACTGGATCCCAAAACACAAGAATCGTTCAAGGATTGAGCCGGCCCCAGCACTACTACATTTGACAAGGTCGTGGGAGACAACGCGACCAAACTTAGTAAAGAAGGAAAAGAGTACTCTAAACTTGAAATCAAACCAAAATCATAGCACAATACTCTCATGATTATCGATGCACACTGTCATCTCAACGCAGCACAACTCTCTGATAATTGGCATAATCACATCAGAGATTTTGTGGGACAAGAAGGTAAGGGCCTGAGTATCATTGGCACCGAGCAGGAAGATAGCAAACATGCCGTTGCTTTGATGACACAAATCATATCAGATTATCCTTCATTATTTGTTTGAGCAACTATCGGTATACACCCAGAATACGCCGAACAACACCAAGACACGACAAATCTAGAGCAAGCAATATGCGATCTAGAAGAACTCTATGCCCATCACAAACAACACATAATCTGAATAGGAGAAATTGGTACCGATCTTCATCGAGAACAGTATGTGCCTCATCATACCACACAAAAAACACTGTTTCGTGCACAATGTGAGCTAGCTAGAAAGCTCGATTTGCCCATCATCATCCACTCAAGAGATGATTTCGCTGGTACCTTGGACGTAGTCAAAGATTTTGTAGATCTCAAGATATACTACCACTGTTGGTGATATGGACCACAGGAACTTCAAGTACTACAAAATACGATTCCCCATGACCACTTACGGATTGGTTTTTGTGGAAATATTACCTATCCCAAAGCGCAAGAACTCAGGGATAGTTTTCAATACTGCTTGGATCACGATGTGCACATACTACTTGAAACAGATAGTCCTTATCTGGCTGCTCAAGCCATCAGATGAACCACCAATACCCCTGCTCAGATTATTTATACCTATGATTATATTGCACAACATTTCGGAATATCTATAGATACACTGAAAAAACACGTGTACAACAATTTTATGAAGCTCTATTTTCCCCATGCGACAATCACATGAACTTAAGTATTTATGAGAAATAATCAGAACAGATTACGCTAACAAGTTGGATACTGATAGTTTGATACAGGTCATCAGACTTAGGGGAGAGATTTGCTTTCTGCTTTCACAGACACAACTGAACACGAGTGCATTACAGCGTCTCAATGGAAATATAACCACCTTCATTAAAACCATCCATGCCTCTTACAGATATCCAAAAACGACTCAAGCGCTCTCCTATTGTTTTCAAAAACTAGGATTACCTGAGCCTACGATACAACCCAAATATACACGCAAAGCCGATGGATCAAGCGATCAGGATATAATGCCATGAACATCTAACTTTTAGTTACTGCTACTTGATTGGCATCTCGTATGTTATTACAATAGAACTATCCTCAAGATGTTCTTTTTTTTGTATTCACGTAATACCCAAGTCTTTTACTGCTTGCATAATTGCGTATGATAGGCTTCTAATTGTTTCTAGCTTGGTGGGCAAACAACCACCTGGAAAAAGAAATTTTGAAGACCTGTCGGTGTACTTCAACACATCTGCGATTTCAATCTGTGCAGGCATCAAAGCAGTGACATCCTCTGGTTTCATATTTGGGCGAAGTACAATGTGACATTGATTAGGATTTTTCTTAGACATAGTAAACATCATTATCATATAAATATGGGACTTACTAGTAATAAGGTGTCAATAGATGTCAATAAAAAAATCTCCTTTACGGAGATTTTTTGAACTATATGCATAGGCATAATGATTATGCATCTATCACTTTACCATCAGTCGGTCCAGACCCAACATTTGGGTCAATAATATCATCTGGATTTGCGCCAGTACCAGGAGCAGTATTTGTTGCTTGGAACTTTTTGTACATTTCCATGATTTCATTTTGGTATTCTTGTGCCTTAGCGTCAAATTGTTCTTTGGTTGTTGCTCCGTCCTTTTTCAAGTCTTGACCGGCTGATATCATACTTGCGATCTTTGTTTTTTCTTCATCAGGAATTTTGTCCTTGTTTTCCTCGAGCATAGATTCTAGTTGATACAGCACTTGATCAAACTTATTTTTACTTTCCGCAAGCTCCAATCTTCTTTTATCCTCTTCAGCAAATCTCTCTGCATCTGCTTGAGCCTTGCTGATATCTTCATCGCTCAATCCTGTGGCTCCTTGGACAGTGATTTTTTGTTCCTTTCCAGTTGTTTTTTCCAGTGCCGTCACATGCAAAATACCACTTGCATCAATATCAAATGTTACTTCAATCTGAGCCTGTCCTCTTCTCATGGGAGGTATTCCCTCCAAATTAAACATACCGAGCGATTTATTGTCTCATGCCATAGGTCTTTCACCCTGAGTGACATGGATCGTCACAGCAGGCTGATTGTCCACTGCTGTTGTATAGATATTGCTCTTTTTTACAGGTATCGTAGTGTTTCTGGCTATCATGACATGAGTCAATCATCCTTCTACTTCTACGCCCAAACTCAATGGAGTCACATCCATCAACAAGATATCGCTTACTGCGCTATTGCCAGATAAGATACCACCCTGGATAGCAGCACCAAGTGCTACCGCCTCATCAGGATTTACCGTAGCTTTAGGCGTTTTACCAAAATTGTCTTGTACCAATTTGATAACAGCTGGCACCCTCGTACTTCCTCCTACCAAAATAATATCATCAATCTCAGAAGGACTTAGTCCACTGTCTCTAATACAATCCTTGACGGGCTTGACACATCTGTCCAACAGGTCAGTAATAAGCCTCTCGAAACCAGCTCTTGTGAGGGTCTCTTGGATATGTTTTGGCGTACCCTCAGCCGTAGTGATAAAAGGTATATTGATGTCTACAGAATCAGCAGAAGATAATTGTTTTTTGGCGTTTTCAGCCTCATCCTTGAGTCTTTGCATTGCCATAGGGTTTGCACTCAGATCGATACCTTCTTTTGCCTTAAACTGATCTACCAACCATCTGATAATTCTCTGGTCAAAATCTGCTCCT
>JBAYVQ010000023.1:0-11107 GCA_041674565.1 Candidatus Absconditabacterales bacterium | reverse complement strand
TATGAAACCTTTTACTCTTGCTTTTATTTT
This sequence comes from Candidatus Absconditabacterales bacterium, assembly GCA_041674565.1. Classification (GTDB taxonomy): domain Bacteria; phylum Patescibacteriota; class Gracilibacteria; order Absconditabacterales; family Absconditicoccaceae; genus CALMFT01. The sequence goes on along the minus strand of JBAYVQ010000023.1, from coordinate 11,077 downwards.
CAATGATAAAAACCAGGTATTGCTTTGCGCAAAGAAAAAAACTAACTCTGGTTTCATAGCTTCGTTGGGCAAATGGAATGGCCCAGGCGGCGCTGTAGAGGCGGGAGAAACAATAAAGCAGGGAATGATAAGAGAAATCTGAGAAGAGACAAAGATAGAGATTTCCGAAGCTTTGCTAGAATCAGCGTGATATTTGCAATTTCGTTTTGTGAACAAATCTGATTGGGATAAGGATGTTCATATTTTTGTTGTAAAGGATTATGTTGGATGATTTGAAGAAACTGAAGAAATGAAGCCTGAGCGGTTTAATATAAGTGATATACCTTATGAACGCATGCGAGATAGTGATAAGAACTGGCTTCCAGAGCTTTTGTCTGGTAAATATGTGTCATACCGCATGGACTGCGATGACGATGGAGTTGTTTTGGGTTGTGAACCTATAATAAGCTAATTTATATGTGTTTGTGTATATGAACTCGATCCTGATTATTTCAAAATATGCTGAATTATTACCCGAAAGAAAAACGGTGGGATCTGCTTGTTTGGATCTTATGGTAGCTGAAGATGTGACTATTCAATCTGGTCAAATAGCAGTGGTGTCTGCGGGCATCAAGACGGTGATCCCGCAAGGTCGACATGCCAAAGTCTATGCAAGGTCATGACTTCCTACCAAGCAAGGTCTTACGCTTGCCAATGCAGTGGCTGTATTTGATGCGGACTACAGGGGTGAGTACTGGTTGCAGTTGTGGAATATTACCAATAAAGAAGTACAGGTTGCCAGAGGCACGAGAGTAGTACAAATTGAGTTTTGCCCTACCTATATGCCTGAGTTACTACAGCATGGCACTGCTGATATCCCTACTCTTGAGATAGAATGCGACCCCTATAGATATGATAACCTTGACGCCCTGTATCCTACTATAAGAGGGACAGGAGCATTGCATTCGACAGGGAAATAGATAATATAAGCTTAAAGCTGAAGGCGAAAAGCTGAGTTGTGAGTTCTTAGTTATAAGTTATAAGTTGTGAGACGTTGTTTATCAAACGCACTGTGTGAATCTCCATCCACAGGGAGGGAGATTGTGCTCTGTAGGGACGTATTTTTATACGTCCGTCATTGCCCCAGGCGTGATGGGAATCATTTTGTGGTCATGACGCGGCAATCCATATTATGTTACTGTGGATTGCTTCGCCTTCGGCTCGCAATGACGGATGTATTGATGGCATCCTTCGCGGAATTCAGTACTGCGGGGTCGTGGTAACCAGCGATAAGATGATATAGTTTTTACATCGAAAAGGAGATAGAAAATGAATGCATTTGTGAAACACTTGGGTAATGCCATAGAGAGCATTAGAAAAGAGAAAGGATTGAGACAATTTGCTTTGGCTGCAAAAGCTGGTATTACGCAGACCTATATGTGCCAAATAGAACTGGGCAACAAGCAGGCTCACATGGATACAATCATAGCTATTTGTGATGCATTGCAGGTAGATATCGCGCTATTGTTCCTCAAAGCATCTTTGGAAAGTAGGGCTTGATCCAAAAATCTGACTGTTGCTGAACTTGAGACCGCTATGAGGATGATGGAATATGGAGTCTATGGCCACCAACTTGCTGACACTATCAAATAAATAAGTATTTTATCATATGAATCATATTATTATGTTTACCTACAAAGTTGTAAAACACGAAGATGGAGAAAATGGAGTATTGTATGGCCTTTATGAAACTGCTTCTGATGAGGTTAGTGATGATGAACAAGTAGTAGTGATGGGTCAAGCTCCCGTCAATGGAGTTTTTTACGAATCGGTAGACGAATTGGTAGATCATATCACAGATTTGTATCAATACGTGACTGCGGTAGCAAGTGGAGATCAGCCCATTATAGATGCCGAAAACGTTACCTTTGTGGATATGGAAGAAGATTGTGATGAATGCGAAGATGGCTGTGGTTGCGAGGAAGAAGGACACTTTCATTCGCTTCCTGAGTGAGAAGAAGCTCAACCCAAAAAATGATGTTGCGGCGGCGGATGTGGTTGCAATCACTAAGTTTTATCTTTCCCATAGTTACATGTTGTTTCAGGCTATGGCATCATTTGCAAAACAATATCTCATGATAACTCTATTGTGAGGTTTGCTTGTAGTGTGATGAGTAAGTTTGGTGCGATGACGTGAAATCCAAGTACCAGAGCGTATCCATTGTATGGCTACTGCACAAACCTGAGGTGTGCGACTGAGTGCGACCTGTCTTCAGCAAGACATGTTACCCATATTGGGTATGAAACGCACGATGGACATCTTATGGCCTCATATTACTGGCATACACAATCCCTACAATAGCGCTGATACGGAGTTTGTTTTTACTGGTAGTACTTTGGTATTTCAGGATATTGTGTCATATGACGTGTACAAACAGCGTGCTAAGCGTACGAGATCTTTGGATACATATTCGATAATCTGAAACAGAAAGTTTTTCGTGCCTCGGTCAACTATTGCAGCAAGAGAGCTGGACGACTATAGGGTAGTAGCGGCAGATAGAGATGTAAGCCAGTACGGCAACTGTGCCAAGACAAATTTTACTATCGGTATGAGTGTGTTGAGTGGATGAGTAGTGCTCAGGAGCGGCGCTGTGCGAAATGCTAATCAGCACTTCAGTAATTTGCCTGGTTATTGTACTGGAGCAAGCGATCAAGTATACAAATTTTACCAAGGTATCTGTGGTGTGACGAGTATGATCTTTCGTGCCAGTATGCTAGAGCCTACGCTGTATGTTACCAAAAGATACGGTCATACCAACCGATATACCAGGTATTATGGTGAGATAGTCAGAGGCGACGACGCTGCTATCTACGAAGATATCAAACAATTTGAAATACAAAATACTTCACCCTATCAGATTATCATGAGATCTGTATGGATTGGCCAAAAACCTTTTGTCATACTGGTGAGCGACCATTCCAGCAGTGTACTGCTTACTATTCAAAAAAAATCCCTCTCGGAACTTTCTGCACAGATTGTGCGTACGCGAAATGGTATTACCAAAACGTGGACCAGCGTGTATGACCAAAAAGTAGATACTGCAAATTAGTCTTTGTTTATAAGAGCAATCATGAGTTCTATACCCCTGATTTGCATGCCTAAGGCATCAACAGATATACCTCTAATATCGGCAATAGTTTTTGATGTTTCATTTTCCTGCTTGAGGGAGAGTGCCTTTTGTGCTGCTATGATGTTTGCTATATCTTTTTCCAGCGTTTTGAAATTGAGCATGGATCTAGGATCATCCGATGCATTGACCTCTGCATAGATATCTTCCAATATTTTGGTATAGGTATCTAGCTCCTCTTGCTGCTGTATCACTAGAACGCTTACAAAATCTGCAAATGGCCTAGCTCTAAGTTCTGTAATCTTTCTTTGTAACTCGGCGATACGATTTTTGATGGTGCCAATACGTACGATCCCGTGTGTAGCTGATATAACGTATCCTACATAGCTCTCTACAATAGCTCACTTGAGCGCTGCTAGTTCATGGTCATTGATGGGTTTGAGTTGGTTCATAATATATTATCTAAAACTTTTAAAAAATTCTTTTATCTTTGCGATATCTTTGGCTAGTGTTTTGTGATCAATACTCAGTGTATCGCCATCATCCCAACCCAGCTTTGCCGCCGCTAGACCAACAAATCATCTATTTTTGAGCGCTAATTGTGATGGCATAGTGAGGTTGTGATAGAGACCCCTGTGGTATCCGCTCAAGAATCACTTAAAATAAGGAGTCTGAGGATTTCGAGTGTTACTGTGTCAGGCTCCTACGTGTTCCGCGGTAAATATGAAATCCTTGGTTTGAGACTGCGCCAAATCATTGATATCTATAAGTGATTTTCATTGTATATGGGGTATTTTGATACCACTGGGTGGAAGTTGACCCATGAGTCTTATCATGTCTTGCTGATCAAGTGCATTTTGGATATCTTTGGGGAATGGTGGAAAGAGTTCGCAAAACTGTCTAATTTGAAACAAATATCTCTTATCATTTCTGGTTATTCCTATTTCGTATTGTAGCCTTTCTTCCAGATCAAACAGACCAAGACCCCTGATCTTATTAACCAATGCTACGATTGATGCCACAGTTGGTTCGTTTTGGATATTATTAGAGGTAGAATTTTCAATAACGGTGTTACCAATCAACTTACAAGGATCTTCAAAGACGCTATCTATGACCCCTGTATCAATGTACATACTATCTGTCCTGTTGGGGTTTTCCGTAACGGTGTAGAGCGTATGCCCAATGAGCGGCGTAAGGTTGAATGTCATTTCTTTGCGTACCGTGTTTCATACTTTGTGTTTTCGTATATCGTCATTTTTAATTTTTTTATTTAGGCAAGCTAACTCATCGATGAAATGCAGTGGTATGCTGTCGGTAGGCAGGTGGTCTACCATGCCGTATCGATCGTCTGGATGACTCCTGCGATTAAGGATATTGTAAGTGTTATACTGGTTGATGACGTCTTTGAGTGTACGAAAAAGTTCTGGTGAAACTGACTCTTTGTTTTTGAGTATCCGCGTGGGTACCAAATGTTCTCTCATCTCGGGGTGGTAGTCGTGTAGATACTTTAATACACCGTTCTTCCCTCCATATTCTGCTATATGCTCCTGTACCGCTGCTATCATATATCTTGTCTATATAAAGTAGTGACAAGTCATGTATATATTTGTGATACAATTGCAAAATGAAATATAATCTGAAGAAGAGACAGTCTACTAGAAGTTTTGTCTTGAGTTTGTCAGTTTTTTTCTTTAGACAGAAAATTACATACTATGCTGTTTTTTGTTAGGTATTTTATTGTTGTATCTTATTGGTATGAACTCAAAAAGGCTCAAAGAACTACATCCAGAAGTCTACAAGAAGTTTTTCACTGAAAATGAGCTCGTTTTGTCTATGCCCTTGAGTATGGACTGGACTTTATCGGGTTTTTTATCTGGAGATTATCAATGAGCGTACTTAAGGCAAAAAGTTCCATTGAGAGTGTATGTATGAATCTCTAGGTATAAAGAATGATTGAGTGTTGAGTTTGGACATTATTATATGTATAATATAGAATCAGCAGACTTCGTAAAAGAGAAAATTAACTGAGATATTGGAGAACAACATACTTTTTTTGCAAAACTTGCTACGTTTTTGAGCCAGAAAGTCACTGCAACTGATCATTGATATTGTATCAATGTCCTTGCAGAATTATCCCCAAAAATAGATCTAGGAATCGGACCGCTTACACTTTTCTTGAGTTTATGTGCGATATTGAGTCATAAGAGTCCAGAATTTTTAGCTGAAATCACCTCATATTGTAAAGAAGATATCAATAAGGTCTATTATCAAAGTACTATTAGCGGTATTTTTAAGGATACACTTTTGTTTTATAGAGCTGTATGCTGATCTCTTCCGTACCTGTCTTTAATAACTTGATTTTTCTTTGGCAGCTATCCTTTTGTTTGATATAGACCTCCTGTTGTATCTAGGAAACCAGAGGACAGAATACAGTTCTTTTGAGTGAAATGTGATAGCTTGTGTATCGCCGAAGAGTCAAATTCTCTTGCTCTTGCTGATTGGTGAGCTTCTTTTGATTTGGCAATGATTTATAGTGGCATACCTATACAGCCAAATAAACATTATTCTACGAGTGATGTTTCCAGACGCATGTCGGCCGTCAAAAAGGAAGTGTATGATAAATTTGCTACATCAAACTTTTTGACCGATTTCACTGTAGATGGCTTTAAGCCTTTTTTGCTGTCTGAAATACCCAATATGGATGAAATATTTACCAGGACGGTAGAAATTATCAACTTAAAGGTACGACATAGTTTGATGGATTTATCTACAAATAAATTTCATGTCAATGCTCTGGATATGCTTTGTAATACGATCCATAAGACACTTCCGTTATTGAAGTTACTGGATTGATACGCAGAAAACTATATTGAGACTATTGAGCGGATGAATAAATTTTTATGATATAACAATATATGAGTATTCCCTTTTGATATGACCAGTGCTTGATGAGCTGTATCTGTAATCAGTTCTTTAGAATCTGGCAGGAAAAGAGTCCAGCAAATGATAGAAGAACATCATAAAATATATATGGATTCTCAGATGAGTATTATTTACGAAAGTCGAAAAGACTGATATGAGTACGAATGACTAAAAGTAGAACAAGATATTAGATCTGGTATCTTTTCGGACTTTATAGAAAGAGGTAACTGCATGATCCAACATTATGACGGTTCTACCCAACTTATCGAACACTCACAAATAGCACTACAAACATATGATGATATTATTGTAGATACTATCCACCACAAGATCTACCTTCCTTGACATAAACTTACTTCCAAAGATCTTCATACACAAACATCCACCAGTGAAATACTAGAAATAGCATTACAGCATCTAGATACTGACATACCCAATACGAAACTCCCAGTAGGTGCTTATGCCAAAAACAAAAATGATATGACTGCTAAAATTATCATACCACTCAAAAAACTTGTAGAAAAATACTGCAATAAAGACCTTATGTTTACCTGTTCTGGTAGTCTATCCAGCTTCAGCATCAGACTATCTCCTGGTAAAGTGAAGTTTGGCATCGTCAAAAAACTGTCTTAGCGTAATCTTAATCATGTTTGCGATGTTCCACTGCTGTAGTGAGATCCAGGAGTTTTTTGATTCTGTTTTTGACTCTTTCTACGTCTGAAACAAACGACATATTGATGCTTCATGGATTGGACGCTTGCGCTTGTGTATATGTTCATTCAAAAAATATACTAATATCTCCATAGTCTAGCAGAGATCTCCGAAACCCAGATCCATCTACGGTAACCACCTTGATGTCTTCGGTTTTTGCGATTTTACTTTTTCTGTGAAACAACCCATACTGTGTATAAAAGACTATTTCATTTGGTGTTGTAATACAAAAATCCATATAATAATTGATAAATTGTCCTATGATATAGTATCATCATACAAGGATACTTGCTATCGCCGCAAAACGTACTAAAAAATCCCTTATTCAGTCAATGGATGAAGTGTTTATATCAAAACCGCCTAGAAAAATGAGAATAATAATCCAGGTAAGAAGTGCTATGGTTGGTGCTATGCAATAGAACACAAGGTATCGTGTAGCTCTAGAAATGATTATGGTATCTTTGGTGCCATATTGTTGTGTGTACTGTTTGATAAGTGTTCTCTTGAGTTTTGTGTCAAAGGAACTTCCTATTTTCATACGGACGTAAGAATAGATAATTACAATACCATATATATTTGTCAGATTATTTGTCAATCTTTTCTTTTGTTTTTCTCTTGATTATCTTAGTGCAAAACGCTTACCACATAGTACTTAGTCACTTTATTTCGTAACTCGTGGTATATGTCGTTGCTCAAATCTTGGTATCAGACATGGAAAACACTATGGGTTCGTGCAAAGCAGGGTGGTAGCTATACGATCTTGATCAGTAAACGCCTACAAGAAAAAAGAGATACATTGTAACAAAATTGTTCATTTATTTCTTTTATATATGCCCATGAAAACAACAATGTCGTTTGAGGGTCTTGGCTGGGAATAATGCTGTTGGAAATCCCTCTGAGGAAGTAAGTGTTAACAATTTTACAATACCGCACTCGTGCGGTATTTTTTTGTATTTTCATACCATAAATTGACTCAGACTATATTATGTGTATAATAGTGTATATTATTTACACGTTTGCAGGTATTGATGCATACAAAGTCGAAATTACTGGTGATTAACGCTTGAGTTATTTCTGCACAGCAGATCAAAATCATTCAAGAACAGGTAGATAACTGAGAGTCTGTAACGGTGCTTTTGCCGTCTGATGATTTTCATTTGAGTGATTGCGTCAAAAGTATTTTGAAAGTGATTTTCCCGAGCAATATAACTGTGGATATATCCAAAACTAAATGAGAATTGGCTGCTTTATTGTGGGAAGGTTGAGCAACAAGTGGGCCAAAAAGTAAACCGAATCAGGCTATAGAATCATATTATGCATCTTCGGTATTGTATATGCTCTACTGGTATCAGAGATTGATGAGATATCCTGATAGACAGCGCGAGATCCAGAATAATCTTCTGGAATATATCGGCGAACCAACAAACCCAACCAGTATGGCGATTGTCGATGCTTGGTTGCAGGACAAAGAGCTTCTCCAAAAGGCTAGAAACTACGTGGAGCAGATATTATTGCCCAAGCGTACAGTGGATTTGGTTGTGGTCGGATCTCATGATGAAAAGGACAAGCAGATACTGTGCAACCGCAGAAGTCGATTTCCTGAGTGACTAGCGTTGCCTTGATGATTTATTTTGGATGAAGACGAGGATAATCCATTGGGTTTGGAGGCTTCGGTATTTGCCGCATTGAGAGTGTGATGAAAAAAGATTTTATGATTGGACCCAGCACAAGCTGTGTATGGTGCTTATGTTGATGGTGCAGAGAGCGACTATTATTTCGTGACTGATGCCGATGGGACCAAGAAACTCAAAATGCGTATCGATAATGTACGTGGATATCATTACAAAGATCAATTGAAAAATATTACGCTGCCATCCGATCCAAGGCATTTGGTTGATACTGTCGGATTTTTAGTTGAAGTCGAGGGAGAAGTAGAAGGCAAAGATCTCTTGTGGCAACATAAGGGTGATATCATGAATCCCGATGTCCCCAAATGATGATTGGTATTTAATCATCACAGAGAGATCATAGCGCATCTGAGCGCACGTACGTCTATTGAGAAAAAAAGAGATGTTTCACACTATGAGCGAATTAGGGGTATCATCAAAAATCCTCGTGCTTCTCATGCTACGCTGAAACAAAGATTTGAACAAAATCATAACGATCAAGAAACGTCTTTCCCTGAACTGTTTCCTATTGTAGATAAAATATTACAGGATATGTACAGCGAAGATATGAATCAGCTGTGCAAATCAAACCCTGCTCTTGTGGGGATTAGAGATAAGTGCACTATCTCATTGAGGCATTGTTGTTTGCAAAATAGGACCTTTTGTCCTTATAGATCCACACTGGATGCTATAGCAAAGGCTATTGCGTGCTTTGATCTTGCTGCTAGACTCAAGAGGTGATTTTATAGTAAGGTGGCGTCAGATGATATTATAGAACATAATCCTAGAAAACAAGAGTTTGCCTCATATCACATGTACAGATACGAGTATCGTAAAAACATGCTCATGAATAAGCTTCCGCATGAGATTGTTCTTCCTACCTATGAGTGACTGTGAGCGACTGATCTTATGAGAGTGAGAGGCGTCCCCATTCGCTTTGTCTGATTATCTAATGATTTTTTGTATGTTGATGAATTTGAACAGTCTCCTGAGGAGTTCCTCATGCATGATATCAATCACTCTTATAGGATGGTTCAGGAGGATGAAGCATATATGCAAAAGCACTGAAAAACAAGAGAAGAACTGACCGCTGAGTCTTGTGCTTTTATTGATGAGTATCTAGAGAAAATAAAAATCAAGAAAACAGATAACGAAGAACAAAGGGAGATCAAAAAGCTCAAGAAAATTATCCTGTTTGAAATAGTCCATGAGGATGCGCGTCCTTTCTTGAAAGACGTAATTTGTGATTATATCCAGTTGATGGAAGGCTGACCAGTGCCATTTGAAGTGCCTGCGGTGGATGACAAAACGGGATATATGGATGTGGTAGATACCTTGGATAATGGCATATCCACCCTTTCGTACGTAAGGAATAAGTTGCAACATGGTTTTTATGATAAGATGGATGCTCAACTCACGCAGATTGTTTCCCCAAAGTATAGATATGCTGAACGGATAGCCAAAGCGGCATACGAGATGTTGGTAGAGCTAGATGCTAAGCCCTCACCGCAAGCTGAGCTGGATAACAGTGGCCATGTGTCATATGAGTGGTTGATGTACAGGACGTGTTCGGTGGGTCCAGATAATGTACATGGTGTAGATTTCAAGGACCCAGCGATGGAAAAATATGGAGATGGCGCTGCATTCGTAAATCCCAAAAGATATCAAGTAGAGGTATAAGAAATATATACAATAATCTGACTACTACCGCATTCGTGCGGTATTTTTTGTATGAAAAAACCCAGCGGGACGACCCGCCAGGCATTGGACTTTTTTGTATTTCCCGCGGATGACCCACGAGAAAAGGTAATATTTCTAATCGGATTAAATTTTTTGCCGCATTGCCTGCGGCGGGCCGTTAAAATTCGTAATTTTTTTCCAGGTTTTTCCGGGTTTGTACCCAGGAATCTTGGAGGTTCGGCATACCTTCCTTGTCGTTGTAGCAGAGGTAGGACGCTTCGGTAACCTGGTAGTTTATGGGGCCGTCGGCCGTTTGGAGAGCTACCGTTTCCCCAGCGTTCAGAATCTTCTGGTCAACCCAGATCGGCGCCTTGTCGAAGCGGTTGGGTTGTCCGTTGCTGACCCAGCCGATGGGCGCCGTTTTTTCAGGGTTTGGCTGGACGAGGTGGGAGATATCCATCTTTCCCCCTTCGCCTTCGTTGATTTTAAGGAAGGCTCCATCGGGAGCGAGTTGGCTATTCCCCGGACCCCACTCTGCCGACTTATCAATGGTGATGGGGGATTTGCATAAGAGAAACAGAATGTCTCTCTGTTTGCTGGTGATCTTGCGCATGGTGATAATGTTTTTTTGTTTCTTACTCTTTTTTTCGGATTTTCAGTTTCCTCCTAGTCACTATGATGACAATATACCATATAACAATTACCACAAAGATGTCAACATCATGTTGACATAATATCATAAATCATATTTTTATGTGTGAGTTTTACTGAAACATCGCCATATACCTGCCACTTCGACATTGCATAAAGTGAGTGAGTGGTATGCTAACAGGAGCAGAGGGGAATCATTCCGCTGCCTTGGGATCAGTGGGATCATTGATGATGAGTTCTTCTTGATATCCATTTCGATTGTATCATTTGATCACTACGAGGTGTCATCCTCTTTTTGTGTTATCAAACTCGGGTGAGACAGAGCAGATAAGTACTTTG
>JBAYVQ010000022.1:0-11177 GCA_041674565.1 Candidatus Absconditabacterales bacterium | reverse complement strand
TGCATAATCCAGTAGCTCCGTAACCACTTGTTCTCCATATATACTAGGTAAACGCGGTCATACAATACCCAATAATGTCTGATTAAGTATATCCAAATTACCCATATAATAGATAATCTGAGGCTTTGTAGGGACCGTAGTAAACTTGAAGTGATATTGCGCATCATCTCTCGTAAACCATTGGATCTGGTTTTTTTTGGTATATTTTTCTAATTTGAGAGCATCTTGAACGATATATTGAGGTATGAAATCCTCTTTATGTAAATCACTTCGTGTTGTATCGGGAAGTAGCGAATACAAAAAACCTTTATCATACTGAGACATGTTGTCAATTACTCATAAAATCCACATCTATAATAAAAAACTGTCGATAACAAAAGAAAAAGTTGCGACAAATGTTGAATGATTTCCCATTGGAAATAGATTTTCACTTTGTTACAATGCTGGCTCAGATTATTTCATATCATCTATAGTATGTCAAAAAGAAAAATCATAACATCAGCGTTGCCCTATCCCAATGGGCCATTGCATTTGGGGCATATTGCATGAGTGTATTTGCCAGCAGATATCTATTTTAGATACTGTAAACTTATGGGTCAAGATGTGATTCATGTATGTGGGACGGATGATCATGGAGTGGCACTGGAGATCGCTTCAGAAAAGTACGGTAAGACCGTCTCAGAGCTTGTTTCAGAATATCGTGAATCCTATAAGGCTGGCATGGCGAAAATGGGCATCAATTTTACCATATTTCATGGTACGGATACCGCTCAGCATGAACAAGTTGCTCATGACTTTTTCTGGAAACTGTACGATCAGGAGCTACTAGAACGTAGGACTATCAACCAGATGTACTGTAATACTTGTCAAAAATTTTTACCAGATAGATATATTGTTGGTACTTGCCCAAAATGTAAAACCCCAGGAGCAAATGGTGATCAGTGTGAGGCCTGTGGTAATATGCTAGATCCAGAGACACTTATCGATCCTACTTGTAAGACCTGTAAAGGTAATAACTTGGAACTCAAACAATCTGAGCATTTGTTTTTCAAACTTGATCTTTTCCAAGATCAGCTTGCGAACTGGCTCGAGACCAAAAAGGACCGAAAACCCAATGTGATTAGTACGAGTCTCAATAAATGGATAAAAGACAGTCTTCAGCCTAGATGTTATACGAGAGATATCAAATGTGGCATCAGTGTGCCTTTGGAATGATTTGAAAATAAGACTATTTATGTATGGTTTGAAGCGCCTTTGGGGTATATTAGTATTACCAAGAAATATTTTGATGATCTTGGTACACCAGAGTTATTCGAACAGTATCGAAAAAGTGATGATACGGAGTTGGTAGAATTTATTGGTAAAGACAATGTGGTATTTCATTCTATCATTTGGCCAGCTTTGTTGATGGCTTACAATAAAGGTCTTGAACTCCAACACAGTACAAGCAAACCATATGTCTTGCCTACTGATATCCCAGCCAATGAGTTTCTCAATCTAGAGGGTAAGAAGTTTAGTACCTCGCGTGGATGGGCTGTTTGGGTAGATGATATCGTGAACAACTATCATTCAGATTATATTAGATATTACCTTACTAGTGTGATCCCAGAAACAGCAGATAGTGACTTTAAACGGAAAGAGTTTCAAGAAAGATGTAATAATCTGTGCGACAATTTGGGGAATCTTTTCTCGAGAGTAACCAACTTGAGTATGAAGTATTGCGATGGTAAGTTTGAACAATTTGATAGTCTGACAGAGTATATTGTGTGACTTGATCCGCAATTACAGCAATATATCCTGGATTTTGTAGGACAGTGCCCTAGTTTTCGCGACAAGATCATAAACCACCTGCAAAACTTCCAGTTTAGAGACGGATTAGCAAGTGTTATGGAGTTATGTAGTATTGGTAACAAATTTGTGAATGATACGAAGCCCTGGGAAATTGGCAAAGATCAACCCGAAGTGGCAAAAAAGATACTTTCTATCCTTGGATGGTATCTGGTTACATTGGCTGTTATTATGGAGCCTTATCTACCCCAGACCTCTCAGACTATATTATGATTATTGATTGAGGATAATCAGACTATGAATATCACGACTGTATGAGACGTATTTGGCGCTTGGCAATACAAGACTATTATTGAAAAGCCAGCTTATCTCTTTGTCAAAATTACGGATGAACAGATAAGCTGAGAAATGGAGAAGTTACAAGTATAATTTTTCTTCCTGAAGTCATTTGGCTATCATGTTTGCTTTTTGTTTTGCTCTCATGATTCTCATCTTTATCGCAGAATCGCTTTCTCCAAGTAGTCATGCTATTTCTTTTATGCTTTTAGCTTCTTGATATTTTAATAGCAAAGTACTTTTTTCACCATTATTAAGTTTATCTAGCGCTATTCGCATCTTCTCCACCTTCTGATCGAGTCTTTCCGCATCGCATACCTCTCCTGGTTCCTCCCGTGGTTCCCACGTAGTTGCGATGTTATTAATAATTTGCAGTGTTTTAGTCCTTTTGCGTAGTATATCTATACAATAATTATAAGTGATACTATATAATCGCGTACTAAATGATGATTGGCTACCAAATTTATTTATGTTTAGAAATACTTTGATAAATATATCTTGAACAGCGTCCTTCGCTCATTCTTCGTTGGATAACATGCTTATGCACTTTGCAAATACTTTTGTTTGGTAACGTTTCTGGAGGGTATTCCGGTGTTGCTCGTCACTAGTTGTTACATACTGGTTAATGAGATCTTCGTCAGAAATTTTATGTCCGATATGTGCGGTGCTTGTTGATAGTATATTCATGATACATATTATATATTTCTAAATGTCAATTATAATTATACTTTTATATATGTAAATCAATAGAGTTGTATTTCGATTTTGCTATAATCTGAGATATTCTTATAATGTCTTTTTATGTAAATAATCAAGTTTGTCATGACTAAAATACCAGCGCACGCAAAAATAGTATACGATGGACTGATCTATCAAGTATATCAGCGAGATCAGACTATGTTTGATGGTAGTATCAGGACCTTTGAAGAGATAAAAAGACCTTCTAGTGTATTCGCCTTACCCATTGTCGACCGCAAAATTGTTGTCTCTTATCAAAAACAACCTGGTAGAACTGAGCCCTATTGGTCGCTTATTGGAGGAAGGTTGGATGGTGATGAAGAACCTTTAGCGTGAGCAAAAAGAGAGATGCTCGAAGAGACAGGTATGCAAGCTAATCATTGGAGTTTGTTGTTTGATAAGAAAACCCCTGTTATTAATTGGAAATTGTATTATTATGTCGCAAAATGATGTACTAAGATACAAGATCCGATTGAATCCAGTGGAGAATCCATTAAGTTATTTTATCTGGATTTTGAGGTGTTTGTGGAGATGGCTCTGCAGGGTGTATTTGCAAATGATCCCCTAAAGGATTATGTACACGATATGGTAAGAAATAAAAAGCTAAAAACATTTGAAGATATTTTGTTTACTGTGGAATAATAATATATGTCAGATTATAGTATCTATACCGATGGAGCTTGCTCATGAAACCCCTGACCTTGAGGTCGAGGTGCTGTTGTGCTATCGTGATGAGTTTCAAAAGATGTGATCCATTTGAGTGGCAAAGCAAACCCTAGCACCAATAATCAGATGGAACTTACGGCAGTTATCAGGGCCTTGGAGTGGATCTGTCAAAAAAATGATATTGTGATTGGCTTATTACAGGACTATGGTGGGCTTTTTGGAGATATTTCTTCCCAAAATAATACGAATAATCAGATATTTATTGATATCTACCTCGACTCTACGTATGTAAAACACGGTATTCAAGAACGAATCCATACACGGAAACGTAATGGGCGGAAAACAACTGGCAGACAATTGGTCAAAAATATCGAACTACGACAAGAGTTAGACATATTGGTCTGATTGTTTACTATCCATCGACACCGAGTGAAGTGACATAACGGTAATAAGTACAATGAGATGGCTGATAGACTTGCCACGGGTAGATGAGTCAAATAAGATATTGATGTCATTGCTATAATAACTATAGTATCAATAAATGTATATTGGATTTTGTCAATTATTTCAGATTATAAATTATTGTGTATGAAGGTATGACTGATAGGTGCTACCAATGTTGGTAAATCCACCTTGTTTAATAGACTAATTAGATCTCAAAGGTCTATTGTTACTGATATAGCTGGTACTACCAGAGATTTTGTCACAGAGCCAGTGGACTTAGGAGGTATTATGATATCTGTTAGTGACTCTCCTGGTTTGGATAATTTCAATGAAGAACTGACCTATATCCAAAAATTGGTTGAGACTTGTGATCATTTGTTGTTTGTAATAGACCACAAGACTGGCATTAGTCCCAAAGAACAAGAAATCGTTAGATTGGTAAGAAAATACGGCAAGGAAGATGTTACTACTTTGGTTGTCAACAAAGCGGATAAGTGGATGAGAGATGAGGAGCAAGAGGTAGCAAAAGCGGAATATTGGTCATTGGGACTTAGTTCTATTGTTATGGTTTCTGCCAAAAACGGCTCTAATCTTGAAGAATTGGAGGAGATGTTGTATATGATTGTGACTACTCATTCTTACAAGAAAGTACAATCTAAGCACGAATTGATTGTGTCTTTTGTGGGTAGACCAAATGTTGGTAAGTCCACACTACTCAATACCTTTGTAAAAGAGACGGTCAGTAAAGTATCTGAGACTCCAGGGACAACCTTGGACTATATCACTTCACAGGTATCCTATGGTCAGACAGTATTCAAACTAGTAGATACAGCTGGTATCAGGAGACAATCTAAGATCCATGGGCTTGAAAAAATAGCTCTAAGTAAGACATTGAAAATGCTAGAGTACTACAAGCCTATTACCGTATTGATGCGAGATGGGACCGAAGATATTGCAAAACAAGATATGCATCTGGTTGGTGAGCTTATTAGTATGGGTTTGCCTATTGTTATTGCGGTAAACAAAATAGATGAACTGACTGTAGCTGCTATCGAGAGACTCAAAAAGTGAATCCCAGAAATTATGGAGTTTGCTCGTTGGATTCCAGTGGTGTTTATCTCCGCTCAAGATGGCAAAAACCTTGATGGCCTCATGAGGGCTGTCAAAAAACTTCATACATTAAGAAATCAAAAAATAAGCACCAATAACCTGAATACAGCTGTGCTTCAAGCCCAGACTATATCCCCTGCCAAATTTCCCAAAAACAAGATATGCAAGATCAGATATCTCACCCAAGTAGAAGCTCATTGTCCTACTTTTGTGTGTTTCGTTAACAATGTTACAAAACTCAATTTTTCTCTTACGAGATGGTTGGAAAATGTCTTAAGGAAAAACTTTGGTTTTGAGGGCGTGCCAATAAGGATAGAGTTTAGAGGAACAAAAGAAAAAGAAGAAAGGTAGACTATAATGTGTTTCTAATATATTTTGGTATTTTTTTGCGTCTCATATTCTCTATTTCTCAGACTATCCTGGGTTTATTATCCATTAATCTTTGTTGTCGATTTTCCGATACAAATGTTTTCTCTAGACTGCTTATAGGTGTATGTCCAACCACCACCCCATCTTTATCTATAACTGTGCTATTGTTTATGTTACTGTAGAAAATAGGCACAGATCAGCGCTGTAATTCATGTAAGATGTATCATATTGCTTTCTCGTTTGTCTCGCATACGATATATGTGGGTGCATCCTTGATGAGTTTATCTCTTGGTGACTACTTGGTTCATGTGACTTGTATCCCAAATATCTTTGTAGACCTTCATAAAAACTTGTCTTATGAAGCAAGGTTCTCTTGTATATATGTTTACTTTGCTGGAAATCCTGAATAATGCTTGGTCCTATCGCGAATAGTTTCTTACATCCCTTTTCATATCAGGTTATGATATCATCACTATAATCAAATAAGTTGACTGGCTTGTTGTCTAGTAGTGGTAACGAATGGTTTTCTTTGTTGAAATATTTTTTTCGCTTGATTGCTGGCTTACTATTGCGAAATACAATGAAAGGATAATAGAGAGTTACTCACTTAAATAATGGCCCGAAAAGCACACTGTGGTTTCACTCTCCCACGGTATCGTCATACAAAATGGAGGTGAAATTGATAGAAAATGATCACTGGTACATGTCTTCGTATGTCAGGGTTTGTGAAAATAGTGTCTCGATATCAAAAAAACAAGGATAGGGAATATTACAGCACACGTTGTCATAGTGCATATCTACCCCGCGTAAAAATACAAAATAACTCAATATATAACCTAAGTTGCTGTAGTACTGTTTGATGTGATTCTTGTTGGTGGTATTGAGTTCGTACTCTATAAATTCCCTTTCTACTATCGATCATTGTACATGGAACGTAGGAAAGTAGTGCTGTAGCGATGAGTCGTGTTTGGTGAGGATGGATGTTATGGTGGATTCACTGTTGTACTCACCATTATACACTAATATTTTCTGGTTATTTTTGATACACAGGAGTTTAGTATGTTTGATGTCGTGCAGATCTCCTATAATTTGTATTACCTTATACCCCAGCTTCCCTTCATAATAATTGATCATCTCTATAAAAGTATCAAGAATAGTGATAATCGTTCATGACACAAAAGGGTTTGTTTGAGTTGCTAATGAATCACAAATAAAATCAAAAAACCCGCCCTCATATCAGGATCTATAGTAATCTGATACGATAACGTGGCTTGTTTTCTTGAGGATATCTTTGATAATGAAATTTAGGTGTTTGGGTAATCGATCGTAGTGATACGTTTTCAGCAAAAAATCTTGTAGTATAGCGTAGATATGTTTCCTTGTCATAGCTTACTTTAAACCAAATTACCAGCCATTACCAGTGCAACTACATGAGCTAGAGCCAGCATTTGAGTGACAGTTTTGCATTTCTCTTGGGGTGAATATGTTCTCAAATTCAGTAAATCATACTGTTTGATTGAGATTTATTTCTGGAGTGATGTTTTCTGTTTCCACAGGACTATTGCTTGTTTGGATCATAGTATCATGATGAGTAATAAATATCTATCCTGTATAGACTATTTATTGATAAAGTCAATAGCTAGTAATGTACGATACTGCTTGCAGTTACTTTACCTAACAAGTCTCTGCCGCCAAGTTGATCTAGTTCTATCACGAAGTAACAACCCTGTAGTATGCCTCATACTTTTTGTATGAGTTTGCATGCCGCTGCGGCTGTTCCTCCAGTGGCCAATACATCATCAATAATCGCCACGCGTTGCCCTGTTTGGATGCTGTCTTGCTGGATAGCTTGTGTACTGCTTCCATATTCTAGATCATACCCCTCCTCTATTGTCTTACCAGGCAGCTTACCCTTTTTTCTTACCATAATAAACGGTTTGCCCAAATAGTGTGCTACCGCTGCGCCAAATATAAACCCTCTCGCATCCAAGCCTACAATCACATCGGCATCTTTTACTTTTGTACTGAGTTGGTGAATAGTGTGATGGAGTGCTTTGGGATTTTGTAGAAGTGGTGCTATATCCTTGAAGGTGATACCAGGTTTGGGGAAGTTTGGTACGTCCCTAATGTACTGCTTGATATCTATTTTGCTGCTGTATGAATCGATACGCTGTCCAAACTTGTCCGTGAGATCTTGTAGCGCTGTTTTTATGTCTAGCGTTGTTCCCGTGTTATCTTTGGTAAGACCAAGAATAGTTGTTACTACTGTGTTGGTAGCTTGTGTAAGTGACTGTTTGCTAGCAGGGCTTCTTGAATAAATATTCCTGTATTTTTGCACAGTGTCGTTTCGTTTTCCTATACTGATAGCAAGTTGTAGTGCAGTACTTTGTTTGTGTGCTCATGTTACTTGCAAGGTTTCATTACTCAGTCTATAATGAGCCGATAGTACGTTAGTGATAGCATCCTTTGCTTCTCAGATTATCTGTCATTTATCTTGTTTGTGGACTGCTTCCACGAATTCCAGGGTCTCTTGCATGGCCTTATGGATAACTGCGTCATCGGTAAGTGCTAATTGGTGTTCCAATGTTTGAAATTGTTCGATCTGTGTTTTCATGAAGTGTAATAAAAGATAAATACACTCCATACGTACATCTTGCAATCATATTTGCAATTATTACTGTATATTAGTACACTAAGTATTCACAGATATACTGAAAATAAAAGATAATCTGATTATTTTATATATTCCAATTATATGC
This sequence comes from Candidatus Absconditabacterales bacterium, assembly GCA_041674565.1. Classification (GTDB taxonomy): domain Bacteria; phylum Patescibacteriota; class Gracilibacteria; order Absconditabacterales; family Absconditicoccaceae; genus CALMFT01. Next base: position 2,967 of record JBAYVQ010000022.1, on the reverse strand, counting down.
CCAAAGACCTTCCACTGATGTCTCTAGCAACGGACATGGTTATTTTCAATATTAGGAATTTTCAACTTCATATCCTACTAGTGCAGAGGAAAACAGAGCCATTTACTGGGTCTTGGTGTTTGCCCTGAGGCATTGTATATCCTGATATGACTGTGGAAGGGACCGCTTACAAGGTGCTCTATAAAGAAACGGGTCTAGTGCCCAAATATATGAAGCAGTTTGCCGTGTTTGCTGATATACATAGAGACCCAAGGGCTAGAGTGGTAGGTATAGGATATTATACCATTATTTGTGATAATGACCTCATCCCTCAGTCTGGGCAAACCCAGCTCAATGCTATGTTTGTGCCATTGACAGACATACCAGCATTGGCTTTCGATCACGATATAGTACGGAAACAAGCATATAAACAACTCCAAAAAGACATAGAGTGATCTGATATCGTGAAGTATTTTCTCCCCAAGCTATTTACCTTGGACCTTTTGAAGCAGTACTGCGAGGTGGTTTATGGTCGCACGTTTGAAAAAAGAAACTTTATCAAATATATCACATCTCGTTTCAAGATACAAAAAACCAAACATAAGGAGCAGTACGTTGCTCACAGACCTGCTGCATTATACAAGTTTGTAGCTTAAGTTAAGCTACGGCATTGAGTATGATCATTAGTTGATATCCATATTGCTTGAGTTTCCCTACAGCAATATCTACGGGTATGTCTTCTCTGGTCTGGAATTTCATATTCCAATATTTCCAGAGTTTTGGGTCATTATACAAAACTGATCGCAGCGCTTCTGTAGTTCCTGGGAAAGGTATTCGCCCCACCACAGCAGTTACAACAAGGTGTTTTGGCAAATTGTGAAGAAGTAATAATCTGATATTTTCTCTTGCTCTTGTGTCTTGTACTCTGTCAGATAGTCCGTATCCCTGTCCTAGGTCGTAGAATACATAGTATATTTGCACCGCTAGTCCACGTATCAATAACTCTTTTAGTACTTTTTCACCACCTTTTTTAAGCTTGTGAAAAAAGATTGCTATCCTGAGTACAGTAGGATGAATACGCAAATTATCTACTTGTGTTTTTAGTTCGCGACTATGATCGAGTTCTGGTGCTCTGTAATCGTCTGACAATATGAATTTATTGGTCTGTGTTGTCTTCATTGGTATAGCTAATCATAGAAACTTATCTGATTATTGCAATATTGTTTTTTGGTGTTTAGGTTTAAACAACCTGAATGATCCTGGGGTAGTTTTTGTGGCTTTACCCTCACGCGCCTGGTGTTTTCCTAAGTTGCTTTTTTGCTTACCATGGTTGTCTACGACGTACATATCGTCGTTACCATATATTGGTCCTTTTGCTGAACAGCCCTCTATAGATCAGTCTATTACGATAGTCTCGAACCCATCTGGATCAAATGTGACATGATCGGCTGATCATATTTCCAAAAAATCAGCGTAAAACACAGGATATATAGTGTCTCATTTGCTGTAACTGCCTGATATAGCTATGCTATGTACAGGTGCTAATGTGTTTCTATCAAAAGTATTTGCTATAGATTGTGCTATGGGAACCACAGGTACCTTATGTTTTTTGTAATGAGTAGTGTCACTCCCTGTTAGACAACTAAAGAGCGTGATTTGTGCATTGGGATCTAGATGTTGCTCGGCAAATGCTCTAAAAATAGCCTGATTCCTTTCCAAAAATCCTCAGGTTATGTCATTATTATGCCTTTCTTCTTTGAGTGAGTTGGTTTCGGCGTCATATCTAAATGATGAATCGTCTTTGTCTGATTCTATAAGATAGGGAGACCCATGACCATAAAGAGATAGTCCATGATAGAAGTACTTTTCTTGTTGTAGTACCTGTAGTAACTCATTTCATGATGCAATGTGACGAAAATGAGGATTAATCCCCAGCTTGATGTATCCATTTGCTATTGCCATAGAATCTCACAATATCTGCACCCTAGAGTTGTCATGTGATAATATCAAAATCAGCTCGTGTTCATCTTTGTGTCCTTGTCTCTGGAATAACTCCACTATATCTTTTCCAAACGCCAAAAAAGATAATACGACGAGTCCCCCTATCGCTAATCGCTGTTTGGTGTCTATTTTGACCTCTTGTTTCATGGATCCTACAATAAATATATGATGTACCATGTCAATATATAGTATAAAAAACACCCTTCGCGAGATGTTTCTTGGTTATATTTTTGATAACTTACCTACTGGTAAGCAGGTCTGAATATGAAGTGAGCGGGTCGGAAGTTATCGGTGTAACTCAAATATTTTCTACTCCTTGCATGGAAACCGATGAGTAATTAAAGTCTTAAGATAGCTTTATTACTTTTTTATAATTCTTTTGGCTGTAAAGTGAACGAGGAAGAAAATTCTTGCATCTATCATAAAAATATATATACTTTTTATGATTTAACTCATAAAAAGTAATATGATAAAAAGGATTATTAAAGATCAGATTATAGAATCATTATTCAAAAAGAAGATTGTAATAATATATGGTCCTAGGCAAGTAGGTAAAACTACGTTGGTCAAAGAAATCATGAAATTATATGACAATACTCAATATATCAATTGTGATGATCCTATAGTGAGGTCAGAACTAACAAATCCGAGCCTACAAAAATTGAAAGAATTATTTGCTTGATACAAGCTTATAGTGATTGATGAGGCGCAAAGAATCGAGAATATCGGGTTAACGCTCAAAATGTGTATAGATGAAATGCCTGAGCTTCAGATTATTGCCACATGATCCTCTTCTTTTGAATTGGCAAACAAAATTTCTGAACCTTTAACAGGAAGAAAATATCTTTTTCATTTATATCCCTTTTCACGAGAAGAACTAAAGCCTTCCTATACTCCTATAGAGCGCAAAACGCTATTAGAATCAAGACTTATTTATGGTATGTATCCTGATGTGCTGCTTTGAGATAACAACAATCTCAAACTAAT
>JBAYVQ010000021.1:0-11333 GCA_041674565.1 Candidatus Absconditabacterales bacterium | reverse complement strand
GGAAGGTTGCGAGTTCAAAATAGTTTTAATCGTCTAGTGTTCATTGAAATCAACAGGCAATAATAATATGCGGATGTAGCTCAATTGGCTAGAGCATCCCGCAGGACTGCGGGAAGGTTGCGAGTTCAAAATAGTTTTAATCATCTGATGTTCATTGAAATCAACAGGCAATAATAATATGCGGATGTAGCTCAATTGGCTAGAGTATCCCGCAGGACTGCGGGAAGGTTGCGAGTTCAAAATAGTTTTAATCATCTGATGTTCATTGAAATCAACAGGCAATAATAATATGCGGATGTAGCTCAATTGGCTAGAGCACCTCCTTGCCATGGAGGAGGTTGCGAGTTCGAATCTCGTCATCCGCTTTTTTTATTATTCAAAAATCATAGCTCAATTGGCTAGAGTATCCCGCAGGACTGCGGGAAGGTTGCGAATTAGAAATAGCTTTATCAAAGATACATTAATATGTACTACGTTTATATATTAGGTTCGAATAATAAACATTACATCTGAAGTACCGAAAACATCACTAGAAGACGAGAAGAACACACAAGAGGACAAAATCCAACTACAAAGCACTACCAAAATTTGTATCTTATTGGGTACTTCGAGAAACAAACGAGATCTCAAGCTTACGACCTGGAAAGAAAAATAAAGAAAAACTGACATATGGAATATCGAATACAGCATCCAACATTCATCAAAGTTAGCAGTTAAAAACTTATATGCGGATGTAGCTCAATTGGCTAGAGCATTTTTTCTATTCATGAAAAAACTGAACCACGGATGTGATTCAGCTTATATATCATATAAAATGAATTGTTATGGGAGTTGACCTTGAACAACATTTGCTTGCGTAGCAAGACCTACAACTCCAAGTACGACATTCTTATCGTTTGCTGATCAGTTGTATTTTACTTTGCCGTCCAGGTTGAGATCAGTAGTTAGATAGCCTTCCACGATAGCATTGGGTGTAGATACTCATACCGTCGTCAGCACTGCCTCTGCGTCACCGCCTGCGCCCTGGTACGCTACTTTATTGTCACCATTGGCATCTCATGCTCGCATCATATGCACACCATTGAGGTTTTTTTGCGCATTGTTACCATATGCGACAGTAGTACCATTTGTGAAATCAAGGGAGGTAGCATTTGAAGACAAATACTCGGACTGAGCCGTCATCACCCCTAGATGATTCCTATGGCGCACAGAGACAAAATACGCACCCTGTTCGGCTTGTATTTTTAACGACTGCCCATCTACTCACACTACCTGTCCATTTCTCAATACTAAAGCAGGGACAGACTTCACAATACTACTAATAGGAACACCTATCGTATCAATAGAAGTGGTAGGTATGGCGAGCATCCTCAAATCGACAATTACCCAATCTACAATAGCAGACGATCAGACCACTTGAAGTCTAGATGCTGGCAATACGGGAGCTTTCTGCCCTGCTAGCACTGGACCAGTAAAAGACAGATAACCACCTGCACGCAAACCATCATTCATAAGTCACTGACTTGCATTGTATGCTCACTGCAAAAATACTTTGATATTGAGAGCTACCTGGCTACTGGCTACTTCCAGCGGAGGCTCTGCGTTCACAACAACCCCCATTGTGCATGTCCTACTGCAGCCATCTCCATTTAACCTATTACCATCGTCACATTGTTCTCACGGGTCCACTACATCGTTACCACATTTTCTTGCCCTTTGTTTGATGAGCTCCAATCTAGCTCTCAAGGCTTTCAAACGAGATTGAATATCATCTTCCATAGGAGATTGTGCAGAGATATCAATAGGCACTACTGTAGTTGTGTCATTTTGAGCCCACACCGCATATCATACCAGCGAGAAAAGAGCAACCGCCATACAAGCTTCTATAAATTTTTTATTCATAATAAGAATAACAGGCTAAATAAGATTTAATATAATTATAAACTGAAATAAATGATTGTCAATAGAATATATGATGATGGATAATTCACATAGGTAGGTATTTCTTCACAACTTCTTCACTTTTTTTCGTTACCCAAAAAACTATGGTAAGTAACAAAGGCTTTATATCGCATTGGGTAGAGACTATATGAAACAATATATCGTACCATTTCTCTTGGTAGTAGCATGAATAGTTGCGGTACTTACCGATACTATAAGCATCCAACAGTCTTTGGATGTTCAAAGCTCCGCATTACCTACAGCAAACAGCCCCAAACAAGTTCGCCCAAGAGGATATTTCCAGCTATCAGGATTACAACATATTTCTGGAGAATTACTCATATCACCAAAAATGTCTCGACCTAGACGATCTCAGATTATCCAATCTTCTCAAGATTTTTTGTATGTGCGAATGTACAACATCACACACAAAGAGAGTAGGACCCTTATCAAATCACTAGCGAAGTCGTGAGTATCCGTACGTATGATACTGGAGGACAAACAATATGGATCGACCAATAAGGACTATGTGCGAGGACGAGGTATCCAGACACAAAACGATAGCAAACTCAAAACAAACTTCATGCACGCCAAGACACTTATATCAAGCGGGTTTTACATCATACAGACTGCCAATCTTACTTTTGGTGCATTTGAGAAACAAAGAGAGTATTATGTTATCGGGACAGACCCGCAGATCCAATACAATCTGAAGCAACTTTTCAACAAGGATCGAGATGGGCTCGCTATGACAACAGGAGATATCCACCCCAATCTACTCTTGTGCCCTATCGATTGTAGAGAAAAGATAATCTGACTCCTACGCTGAGCCAAACAATCTATCGTGATACAAAATCAGTATATATCTGATCCTGAAATAATGGACGTACTCCAAACACAACAGCATCTTGATATCAACATAACTCTTCCCAAAAACAAAGAAAATGAAGTCACAGCTGCACAGCTTTCTGGTCACATAAGACTACTGTCCTCTCCCTATATCCACGCCAAAACTCTGCTGATTGATGATAGCCATCTGCTTATCTCATCTATCAATTTTTCCAGCAATAGCTTGGACAACAACAGGGAAATCGGAATCGTACTGACCGATAAGCAATCTATCGAACAATTCAAAAAACAGTTTCAACAAGATCGAGACAAGGCAAGATAAGGTTATTCAATACTCATCAGGATAAGCCCTACAATAGATATGATAATACCCACTCACTGCAGCGTGGTAACCTGTTCATGAAACAATACAAATCAGATAATTAAACCAAGTGATATATTGAGTGTATTCCAGATCACATTCATAAGGACAAACTCCCTTTGGAAAAGAGTCACAACAAACAAGATATCTCAAATCAAAAAACTTACTAAACAAACAACCAGCATCATAAGCTGGCGATCTACACTATATGTTTTAGCAAAATAGTCTCACAAAAAAGCAAACAATGAAGATAACAACATAATCAGAATCGGAGAAAACTTGGACACGGAAGTAAACAAAGATCCCATAACAACACGACAACAATAAAAAAAATGAGCTTATGCTCACTTGTTAAGAAACTTGGGCAATATTGCAAAACCTTTGGATTATTATTTTATCAATAATCCATCCTTTGTGTTTTGCTCTTTTTTTCCCGTATTATTTTCTTACTATAAGCTTAGTATTTTACTTATTCAGATTATTCATCATATGAATTTTTGGAAATCATCATTCTTACTTGCGCTTGGTATTATCGTGGGAGTGAGCGGTAGTGGTATCATCAATTTTGTAGCCAACAACGCTATACAAGATCCTGCTATACCAAGTATTGGCTCAGATACTGAGTTGGTTGCCTCATTGAGAAGAAAGGTAAAAGAATTGGATAAGCTGACATGTGCCGAGAGATACAAAAAATATGAAGACGTATACAAGGTATTGGCTGAAAACTATTATAGCGACGGCAGTGGAGTAAAGCTGGATAAGCTATTGGAATGAGGACTACACTGATTCGTAGGATGATTGAAGGATCCTCATACTGTGTATTTTGACAAGCAAGAAAATGATGACTTCGCCAAAGATCTCAAGGGAAGCTACGACTTCGAGGGGATAGGAGCAGTCATCGGACAAACAAGCGACCAAATCACTGTCATGGAGATCATCAAAGGAGGTCCAGCGCATGGAGCATGACTCAAACCCCTTGATATTATCTTGCAGGTAGATGGCAAAAGCGTGGAGGCTATGAGTGTACGTGATGTGGTCAACCTTGTGCGTGGACCCAAATGAACTTCCGTAGAGCTCACTATATTTTCCGAAAAGGAAAAGAAAGTAAACAAACTCCCTATCAAGAGAGATAAAATAGTCATACCATCAGTATACTCCAACGTCATCAACGCAGATAACAAGAAAATGGGATACATCAATATAGCAACAATAGGAGAAGACACTGCAGAAAAATTTAGGACCTCTTACAACGAGCTCGTAAGTACTGGAGTCGCTGGATTCATTATTGACTTGAGAGGCAATGGCTGAGGTATACTTCCTGTTGCTGCGGACATAGCAAGTTTCTTTATACCCAGAGACAAAATCATAACCATCACCAAATACAAATCACTTCCAGAAGAAATATACTACTCCAAAGGATATGGCAAAAAACAATATCCTATCGTAGTACTAGTGGATGAACTATCAGCATCGGCAAGTGAGATCTTGGCTTATGCGCTCTACTATCATGCAGGAGCAAAGATCGTAGGTACTACCACATTTGGTAAGGGAACCATCCAAACGCTGTACACTCTTACTGATAACTCTAGCATCAAATTCACTATCGGGAAATGGTTTACGCCTGATAGTCTCAACGTAGATAAAAAAGGTGTGAAACCCAACATAGAAGTAAAATTTGATGCAAAATTGTTTGAGTCTAAACAAATAGATAATCAGCTTGAGAAAGCCAAAGAGGTCATGAAAGCCATGATAAAATAATATATTGTATTTTTGTCAATAAGTCCTATTCTGATTATATTTATAATATTTTCGAATAGATCATATGCTGACACCGTCAGTAATAGAAAACCACGACAAAACATATGAATGAGATCTTGTGTATTATGTAAATATAGTGCTGCAAGCCAAAAACGTCATGTTTGGATACCACAATATTGATCATATGTTCCACGTGACTGGACAACTCTACGATGCTATTGGATTTTATAAGATATCATGAAGAACTGCTAGAAATCTTCTTATTGCCTGATTATTTCATGATTACAATCACTCCTGAGGAAAACTATCCGATAGCGAGAATATAGCAATGGCCCTGCAGGGTTTACATAAGGCACTCTTGAGGCAAGACAAAGAATACGAAAAGCAGATCGGCGCACTCATCACAGCCACAGAGTGGCCACACAAACATCCAGATAACCTCTTGGCCCCAAAACTGCTTGTTGATATCATGCGTGATGCGGATATGACACAGTGCCTGTCTCCGATATGGATCAAGGATATTATATTTGGTCTCCAACAAGAACGAGGCAAAACATATAAGGACGGATTCGCATCGCAGTTGCCATTTTTGAAATCTCTGACTTTTAGGACTCAGCGGGCACAACAAAAATTTGCCGAACCATTGCACAAAAGGATACAAGAATTGGAATGACGACAACGCATTATACAACAAGATACCCATGCCAAAAACACATAGATATGCAGAGTTTACTACCCTGCCCAATACCTATACCTATAGCTACAAAGATCCTGCATTGGACATGTGACTGGACCTCGATAGACCAATCATAGCAGAATTGGGTTGTGGATCTGGCATATATACCAGAGAGCTTGCTACTATTCACCCACAATACCAATATATAGGCATTGATATGAAATCCGATAGGCTGCACTTTGGAGCAAAGTACTGCGCAGCACATGGTATTACTAATACAAAACGGCTTTGTGCTAGCGTAGATCATATAAGCAGTTGTTTCCCAGAACAATCCATCAGTGAAATATGGATCACTTTTCCCGACCCACGACCCACCAGAGACCGCCAAAAGCTCACTTCACCAAAGTATCAGGCTATTTATCATGCGCTCATGAAGCCATGATGAGTGATACATCTTAAGACTGACGATAAAGCATTTTGGGATTATAGCATGAAGTCACTGGTTGATTGATGATGGATAATCAGAATGTATATCGAGGACATCTATAAGCAAACACAAAAAAAGCTCCCAGAGGAGCTTTTGATACAAACATATTATGAGGCACAGCGGCTTACTCAGTGAAGAAAGATATACTATCTACAGGTGTACAAACAAGATTAATCCTTACTTTTACTACGAGCCGATGCTTTCTCGTTGTGCAATGTGTTTCACAACACCATTACATAATACATCAGCTTATATCGTAATTTTTCTAGTATAACACTTCTGGAACGGCTTGTACGAGGGTCAAATACTTCGTTTAGTAAGGCAAAAAAGTATTCGTCTTCCTCAGTGCCATTAACCTGCATATACATATCTTTCAAAGAGTCTATATCCAAAATGTATCAGCCAATCTCATCAGTGTTTTCTTGACTACTACCATCATCATGGAGTCACTGGTATCCCTCCAAAACGCTGTCGAATACATTTCTGAAATTATTTTGTGCGATAGTCTGTGTATCAATAATATTGTGATAAAGAGAGTTATGTTTATCGAGTTTCTTGGAGTGAGACAAAAAACCTGTCATATAGACACGCACACCCAGGGAAGAAACAGGACGTATAAGCATAGCCAAAAAATCAACGTTAAAATACTTTCTTATAACTAAGATACTAGTTATGTCAATAGTATATTATGGTACAACCTGCATGTATTGATGTGTCCATGCACGGACAATACACACTGCGTGTGCACCAAAAGAAATCAAAAAAACTTCTAAGAGAAGTTTTTCACGTAATACTCTATCAGTTATTTTATAAACAAAGCGGCAATCTGAGACATGAGATCATTTTTTGGCACAACAACATCATTTTCTTGGAAACCTAGAGCTCTCAAATAGGCATTGAGTAACAAATCTAACTGAAGTTGCAATTGTTCAGCCAGCTTGAGCTTGTTTTCTTCGTATCAACCACCGAACATCTCCGACATAAGAGCCAAAAATCACTCATCATTTCTGTCACCTTCATTTTTGATATATGCTTGCTGTAAAGCAATGATATTGTTCACGAAAGTAGTATGTTCTGATGTACTAAACTCAGCATGATAAAACTCACTAGTCATGAGCAGTATATCGCGTTACACAAGGTAACGGCTTTGGAACATGTTCACAAAAAATCGTCATGTAATCCTTGTTTGATAGTGGTGATCTTGATTTGAAAGCCATTTCTTTTTGCAATATTGGAAGTATCAGATTCAGTGTTGCCATTCGTAGCGCTGAGCATAGTATTATAATCCATAATATATACAGTAATATAAAATACTTCTCTATATCGATGTATAATATAATGTCAGTAGTATTCTACTAACTATCTATATCTTCATACTCTACCAAAAATTTGGATAACTCTCCATATACCTGGCCAGCAGTGGTTTCTCACCACTGGCTAGTACGTGGACGACGTACCTGGATCACAATAACGTATTTGGTATTATCTCTTGTTACTATACCAGCAAAGCTACCATTGGTTCGGCCCACACCATTTTGATATTTGCCTTTAAACGATATTTGTGAAGTGCCTGTTTTACCTGCTAGGGTCTTTCAGCTTATCGCAAATCTTTTTATCTGACCACCATTTACCACCTCATACAAAGCCATCTTTATCGATTCCGCAGTGGTTTCTCTGAAAATTCTTTTTTTGACTGATTTTGCTAGATGTTTTACTTGCCCATCAGCCGTGACAATCTTCTTAATGATGGTGGGTCTAATGGTATATCCACCATTTACCAACGAGCTATAAGCCACCGCCATCTGCATCGGCGTGACCAGTAATCCTTGTCCAAAAGAGTTATTGAAAAATCTGGATTTTTGTCTCAACTGCGCATCAGGAATACTACCCGACACTTCACCAGCGATCTCTATCCCCGTAGGTCTACCGAATCACAATTTTTCCAGGTAGTTATAAAACACGTATTTGCCAATCTTTTCGATAATGCGGATCATGCCAATATTGCAAGAAAACTGCAGAGCATGAAGGATAGTATTGGTACCTAAGCAAGCTCTTGAAACATTCTTGATGAAATAATCCCCTACTTGTAGTTCGCCTTTATCGTAATAGGTATCATACAGACTTATCTCATCTACATCCAAACCGATACCCACAGTAATGGGTTTAAAAATACTACCAGGCTCATATGCAAGAGTGGTATTTTTATCTAGAAAAGCCAAGGGGCCATAGTAATTGGCATTGATGTATTTGGGGGTTTTCTTATCAAATCTTCACTCCAAGGTAACAGGCAACATCTTGCCACCAGTACGCTCGTACACAGGTATATCTAAGTATTGGGCATCATCCAACAACTGAGCATATTCTGGCTCTAGAGGCTTTGTCTGATAGATGGCATCAGGATTATTGGGGTCAAAGGTAGGAGCGTTCGCCAAGCCAGCCACGCTGCCATCATAAGGGTTCATGACTACAATACTGACACTATCGGCCCTCAGATCTTTGAGGTATTTGTTCGTCAAACGTTCAATCTCCTTTTGGATATTTGGTTCGATACTAAGCACGATATCAGCTCCATTCACAGGATTACTGAGTTGCAATTCGTTACTACCCACCTGCCCAATCCAAGGTGTACCAAATCAAATGATCTGCCCATCCTTTCCTTTGAGATACTCATCTCGATACTCCTCTACCCCATACAATGGTTTCCCATTTTTGGTGAGAAAACCTAGCACGTGAGCCAGGTACGTTCCGAAGGGATACTCTCTCATTGTTTTTTGCTCAAACCCCAAACCGTGTAATAGCGGGATAAGATCATCATCAGTCACTTTTTCTTTTGCCTTTCTTTTGTTGTACACATTATCTTGTTGCACTTTACTCCACTCATCTTTGAGCTCCTTGAGTCTAGTAACTAGTTGATGATCCATATTGGTTGCCAATCTTACGTATCTATTATCCTGAGGACTAAGGATCGCTTGAAGTTGTTTATAAGAAAAAATAATCTGATACTGAGATAGGATCGTATACAGTTCACTGCCAGCCTTGCTAACGTCTGTTACTTGTGCTGGGAGCACATATACGGTGTTTCACAATATCTGTACATAAGGTAGGTTGACTTTGGTAAATTGTTGTCTGAGACGTTCATCTTCAATAAAGGTCAAAAAATTTCTTTCCTTAACACCCTGATAGATCATGGTATTCAGTTGTTCCTGGATCAAGGTGGAAATAGTTTCACGCAAGACACCACTCAGTGTCTTCGTCAGAGCAACGTTATACAGCTCTTGCCCTGATTGATATGCAGCAATCAGTTTGTTGGAACTCAAAATAAGGTCTTGCAGGTCCTCTCAGCTTGTTGGCGCTTGTGCCAAACCAGTAGCGCTTGCTATGCCCCCGCCCAGGTAATACAACACAGGCTTGGTAGGCAAGAGAGTTTTATCAGTAAATCTTTCTAATTTGAATAAACAACTATAGGGATCATTAAGTGTTTGACCAGTACCAGAAGGACAAAAGTGCTCAATAAAGATAGGAAGAATTGCCTTGATGAATTGCGGCTTATCTAGCACGAATTTTGGATCCACAAAAATATCATATACTTCTGTATTCGCAGTGAGCTGTACTGGTTTGCCAGAAGGAGATTCTACAAAAATATTACCTCTTTTCGCTTGGATGTTTACATGCTGGAAGTGCTGCGTAATCAGCTTATTTTGGTAATAATCAAAATTAAATATCTGCAACCGCATCAACCTCATAGTAACAATCACAAACAAACTCAAAAATCCAATAATAAGCCACTGCTCTTTCTCCAGAGCCTGAAGAAAAACAAAACCCCTATGTATATAAGTCTGGATAGTACGAGGTTGTTTTTTTGTCATAGTAACGATACATGTAATATAAGCCAAAGCTTAGGAGAGATTTAGCTGTTCTATTATGTTGCCCATTTGAAATACTTTGCCATCATCACCTGGTTTTGCCATAATATGCATACCAAGTGGTAATTTGCTTCAGTCTACTTGTGCAAATCCCATCGGTACAGACATTGCTGGTGCGCCAATGAGATTAGCAGGTATTGTATAAAGATCAGTAAGATAATCAGATAGCGGATCATTTGCATGTCCGCCTATTTTCCAAGGTCGCACAGGACTTGTTGGACCAACGACAACATCATAACGTTCAAATAGCTTCATAAACTGATCTTTTACCATATCTCTGATATGTACTGCTTTATTGTAATATTGATCTTGATAACCAGAACTGAGCACATAAGATCCCAAGAGCAATCTTCTTTTTACCTCGGGTCCAAACCCATTGGATCTACTATATTTGTAGTACTCTTGCAGGGAGTCAAACAACTGTGTATCACTTTGCAAACCATATCTCAAACCATCAAATCTCGCGAGATTGGTGCTTGCCTCAGCTGGCATGATAACATAGTACACCGCTACCAAATGTTGCAACAGATCGAAATCCACAAAATCCACACAAGTTATAGTATCGCTATCTTTTAGCATCTCCACGGCATGCAAAGTCTTTTCCTGGATAGTTGAATCGATTCATTGTCCAAAAAAACTATTGAGCACAGCGACTCTCAGAGGTCATTGACTAGTCTTTGTTGGGCGCGAAACCAAAGAACTCATATCCATAGGATCATATCAAGCAATAGCATCAAAAAGTATTTGCGTGTCTTCTACCGTTGCACCAAATACACCCACCTGGTCCAAGGAATGAGCCATGGCTTGAACTCCGTATCTAGAAATAGCTCCATACGTAGGTTTGAATCACACAACTCCACAGAATGCGGCGGGCAATCTAACCGATCCACCAGTATCTGTCCCAAGAGCACCGAGACACTCTCCATGAGCAACCGCAGCGGCAGAGCCAGAGCTACTACCACCCGATATCCTTGTATGATCTCGTGGATTTTTAGTAGGACCAAATGCACAGTTTTCACCACTTCATCACATAGCAAACTCATCCATTGCATTTTTTCCTATCATCAGACCGCCAGCTTCTTCCAATTTCAAAAAACAGGTAGCACTATACTCAGGTATATAATTTTCCAATATCTTGGAACCACAAGTCGTTATCTCACCCTTCGTCATCACAATATCTTTGATACCAATTGGCGCTGCACACAATGGTTTTGCCAAAAAGTCGTCAAAATGATTAGTCACATATTCTGGTGTGTATGAAATCCAAGAGTTAAGCTCATTGCGTCATGCTTTCTCCTGGTATTGCGCAAGAGTTTGCTTGGGGTCAAGAGAGCCATC
>JBAYVQ010000020.1:0-11653 GCA_041674565.1 Candidatus Absconditabacterales bacterium | reverse complement strand
TTACCCATACCAAGCATCGCCAATCAGGCTGGTTTATTTATCAACAACCATCTTGCTGGGATAGTCGGCGATACCTTACCAAACAATTTATTTATCCAAACGGTACGAGATAATCAGATAGCCTGACTCAGAGTCTCGGTCATCCAAAAGACTACGAAAGTCGAAAAGACAGAAACTGGAAGCTTCAAGACTACGGGTTCATGAAAAAAGATCCCCATATACAAAACTACGAAAACACCAATCTTCACAAAAATAGCAGCATACGGCATCACTTGCGAATGAACAAGAGTTACTACGTATGTTACACCAATAACCGACTAAACCAGCATCTTGTTTCAGAAAAGATCCGTTCAAAAAACGGATCTTTTCGTAAGAAATAAGAGGCGCCACATATAAGTTATATAGCCTACATGGCACTAGTTCGCTCCTGTATCGGGTGCACTGCCTGGGATACCTTTCAGGTGTTCAGCGGTAAACCAATCTGGCAGATCAATATCTATATTAGGAAATTTTCTATCTATTATTTTTTGTGGCGTTTCTCCATTGTTCAATAAGTCATCAAAATCAAGCCCATCTACATCGGACGCTCAGTCCCCTGGTATATACTCCCCAGGCAAAGGTATACGGACATAGGTGCTTCAGCCAGGAAGATAGACTACTGGTGTCGTATTGTTGCTAGAAGATCATCCTCATCCCAATCCGCCAGTCCAAGTACCAGTAGTTACAACTTGAGCAGTATTGTTAGAAATATTGGTGTCTCCAAATGCGCTGATAATTTGTGCAACATTGATGAGAGTATCTCCACTGAGTACTCCGCTACCTACATAAGCAGTCAACGTGATGGTTCCTGTTTGAAACGGAGACAAGTTGATAAATCCAGAAAGGAAGTTGATACCAGTTGTTACGACTAACCCGCTCAATGTAGTGCTATATCCAGAATAATATAATCAAGATCATAAATAATCTGAAATGACCGTATTCCAACCTACACCATAGCCACTATTGCTGATATACAAGGTATATGTTAACAAGTCTCAGGAAATTACGTAAGATTTGTTAACTGACTTGGTGATCGCCACGTCAGATAGGGGACAAGCAAGCGTAGGAGCGATAAAGCTCAAATGTTCCATAGTCGCATCTCACGTAGTATCATTATCACCAACGATAATCAACATATACTGGACTGTTTTCTGATTATCTGTAAATCATACAAATCTAGTCGTACCGTTTCCGCATCATGTAGACGATCAGCCGCATAAAGATTGATTAGTACCAGAGCTTGGCACTATGCCCGTAGAAACGATCAATGTACCACTGCCGTCAAACAACTGCACCGTTGCCAATACGCCGCTGCCATCACTTCTTGTTTCCAAGTCGCCTACCCGTACACCAAAACCATACACAGGTTGTCCAAAGTCAAACAAAACAGCATTTTTTGTCCCTGAAGATCCTATGTCTTCATTCCAGTAGTTTGTGCCAAGCAAAGAAAATGGCTTGGGAGCAGCATCTTGCAAGGCAGCGTTACTATTCCATTCTGGGTACGAAGCAGTATGTGGTTCAAGTTGGCCAAATAACCCACCTGTCATACTCCTGAGACTAACCTGCACAGTCACACCAGAAACAGTATAGCATTGCGTACTTGCATATGTGACAAAAGAAGTTCCTACCGCAGTAGTAGCTCCAGTAACCAAAAATGATTGATAAGCAAAATAACCTGAATGCACCACACTATCAAATCAAGATTTCCAGTAGTCATCCAATGTGTCAGACTGCATTTGGCCAGTAAGATCATTGGCAGCAATTTCACCTGTACTAACGTAAATTTGAGCACCAAAAGCGCTAGATCCCAATAATCACATAATCATCAGTAATCAGACAAAGAAACCTTGCATAATATTTGACATATATAGTTTATAGTACATAAATATTACACTAATAATATTTATGTACGAAATGTCAATACCATATATTGATATACAGTAAATATACAATAAAAAAAACCGCACTATGCGGTTTTTTTTATTGTATCAAGATGTTATTCTGGTTCGTTTTCGTCATCCGAAGTTGTGATATCACCCATGATATCATCTACATCCGCACCAGGCACAACTTTTTTGATCAGTCCTACTGCCTTGTCTTCGTGGATTTCATCACTCACTGCATCTCTCACATTCGCCAAATTTTTTAGTCCAAGTTTGAGTATTTTTGCTCTTCTCTCTTCACGGATTCTCTCCATTTGATCTTTGCTCAGTGGTACTATGTTTTGGCACAATCACTTAAACATATTTGCCAAGTAGTAGTACGATTCAGGTATACCATACATCTGTATTTTCTTACCCTTGATGATGGACTCATATGTTTTATTTCTACCAGCAATATCGTCAGATTTGATAGTTAGCATCTCTTGCAATGTATGGACTGCACCATAAGCTTCAAGTGCCCATACTTCCATCTCTCCAAATCTCTGACCTCCATCTCTTGCTTTACCAGAAAGTGGTTGTTGTGTAATCAGTGAGTAAGGTCCTACCGCTCTAGCATGGATCTTATCTTCAACCATATGCTCAAGTTTTAGGATGTACATGTATCCTACTGAAACTTTTTGGTCAAATTGGTCACCATTTCTTCCATCGTACAATTCAAATTTACCATCATCAGGCAGATGAGCAGTTTTAATGGTATTGATGAGGTGTTCAATTTGATCCGTAGACATGCCCGATTTTCTCAAATATGCAATATCCGAGTCAGTAAGGTCACCAGAGAAAAAATGTCTTACATCATCAACGCTAAATCCAGAGAACAATGGTATTGCAAAGTTGTAACCAGTCAATTTAGCTATCAGTCACATATGGTTTTCTAGTACTTGCCCAATATTCATACGAGAAATTACTCACAATGGATTCAAGATAACATCAACAGGTTCACCATCTGCAGTATATGGCATATCTTCTTCAGGCAAAATGACAGAAATAATACCCTTATTACCATGCCTACCTACCAATTTATCACCCACTTCTATTTTCCTGTTGGTAGCAACAAAGACAGTAATCTTGTTTTTCACGCCAGCCATCAGATTATCTCATTTTTTGGAGTCTAACACAACAACATCCAATACCTTACCCTCAGAGCCAGATGGTAGGTACAAAGAACTATCTTTTACGTTTTTGGATTTTTCACCAAATACCGCCTGGATCAACTTTTCTTCTGCAGATAGTTCTCCCTCAGACTTTGGAGAAATCTTACCCACCAAAATATCTCATCACTTCACGATAGATCATACACGGACAATACCATTTTCATCCAAATTTTTCAATTTAGCCATACTTACATTTGGTATATCTGGAGTCGTTTGCTCTGGTCCCAGTTTGGTGTCACTTACTTCAATTTCAAACTTCTCAATATGTACAGAAGTCAGATTATCATTTTTTACCAACCTATCAGAAATAATAATCGCATCTTCGTAATTGTATCATCCCCAAGGCATGAAGGCAACCCTTAAGTTAGTACCGAGTGACAATTCACCTCCTACCACTGATTGACCTTCCGCCAATATATCACCCGCTTTCACGGTTTGACCCAATGTTACTTTTGGTCTCAAATGAATGAGTGATTTTTGGTTCGACATGGTATATTTTTGGAGGTTGTACTCCTTGATAACATTTTTCTTGTTCTCCAATTTGTCATAATGAATCTTGATGATATAGTCTATACCACCATATTGTTCATTGTTTGATTTCTTTCCTCATACATAGATCACTTCTCCTTCTCCTTCGGCCGAAACCACAGAAGTAGAAGTCCTTACAATATCACATTCCACTCAGGTACCAACGTGCGGCGCTTGAGGTTTGAGCAATGATACTGCTTGCTTTTGCATGGCAGCAGCCATCAAAGCACGATCCGCATCATCACGATCAATAAAAGGTATACTCGCAGCATCTGGAGAAAACAATTGGAAGGGACTCATATCAATATGAGTTAGTTCATTGACATGGTACACGTCAATCTTTGGTCCAAATTGATCAAAACCTCTTGCTGGGACTCTTTTTTCTAGGATATTTCCATGCACATCTACTTTGATAGTAGACTCTCCTATGGTATATTGATGATCATTTTCTGGAGATATGTATTCTACCTCTTTACTAACGTAAGGCCTCACTCTCAAATCAGTCTTCTTGATCTTTTTGAGGGTATCTAAGATACTATCTACATTTTTCTCTGTTATATAATTGCCTTCAGCAATAAGTACTTTACCTTTTGCATCTACAACGTCTTCCTCTAATATTTTATTCAATAATGAGTCTTTTGCGATCTCAACCTGTCTTGAAATCTTGATAGCAGGTGTCTCTAAGAATCCATCTTCATTTACTCTACTATACAACGCTTGATGTATCACTAGACCAATCTGCTGACCTTCAGGGGTTTCGATAGGACAGATTCTCCCATAATGCGACAAATGCACATCACGAACTTCAAATTTGGCTGTTTGCTTCTTGAGTCCTCATGGTCCACCTGCAGTAATTCTTCTTTTGTGCTCTGTCTCTGCAATAGGATTAGTATTTGCTGCAAATTGACTAAGTTCCGAAGTAGCAAAAAATGATTTGATGGCGCTGTCAATCATTTTAAAGTTTACCACATCAACCAACTTCAGTTGAGGTCTTACCATCACATATTCAATGGCATGTTTTTTTAGCAATTTGAGATGACTAGAAGTAATTTTAGTTCCTTTTTTGATAAGAACTTTTTCATCAAACTCAACATTTTCCATCAATACACTGCCCATCAAAGATTCCAACTTATCATCATCAGATTTTTGTTTCACTTCTTCCTCTTCTTCTTCTACCTCTGGTTCAACTCATTCCACAGCTTCTTCTCCATCATCTATACCGCTTACCAGTTCATCTATTTCATCTTTCTTTTTTTCTGTTTGTTCTTCCCATAGCATTATTTTTTGTTCCAAAGGCAATACTGAAAGTTTACCTTTTGTATTTTTTTGAAATCTCTTCATAGTGGGCTGCAAGTATGCATAGAGCAATTCACCCATAGTTCTTATTCTTTTGTTACTCAAGTGGTCGGCATCATCAGCAAAGTATCATTTCTTACCATTGGCAAAATGACAAAGATATTTGATAGCCTGAACTACATCTTCTATATCAATTACATTGCTATCTTTTTTGGCAGTGATACCAATTTTTGCATTAATTTTTCTTCTCGCAATGCTTCCCAGGAAGATTCTCTCAGATTCAAATAAGTCTCTGATATATCTAATCGCGTTATCCACATCCACCAATTCACCAGGTCTCAGCTTATTGTAAATAAACAATGCAGCATCTTGCATGTTAGCAGTACTATCCTTTTTTAGGGTATAACTTATGTAGTCAAAGTCATCCTCATCAAAAATGCCAGTGAAAAGTTCTTTGATTTGCTCATCAGACTCAAAACCAAATACTCTCAATAACGCAGTGATAGGGAATTTTCTTGATTTGTTAATTCTGATAGTTATTTGTCCTGTTTTTTCTGCAGCTACGCTAAACCAAGATCACTCCTGAGGGATAATTTGAAAACTAAATGAATAATCTTTCTTATCAAACTTATAGAAAATACCATACGATCTAATGATTTGGTTCACAATTACATTTTCTACACCCGAAATAATATAGGTACCTGATTTGGTCATAAGCGGCATTGTTCCCACGTTTGCTCTGCCATCATACAGTATCTCACCAGTGGATCTATCTATCAACTCTATCTTGCAGTTGATCACTCAACCAAACGTAAGCTCCTTCTTTCTACAATTATTCACAATTCTATCTAACTCAGCGTCAGATATCTCGTCGCTATGAGCAGAAAAGTTTCTGATTATCTTCAAATCAGAAATACTCAGCACAAGTCTTTCTCAGGCAATATCTTCTATAGGAGCAATTTCATCAAATAACCTTGGTAAGTAGAAACCCTCAAATCTCTTGAAACCATCTTTTTGTGTTAACAGTAGGTCAGGAAATTCAAAGTTACTAACATCCATACTATGTAGAGGTCTCAAAAAAATCCTGTTGTCCGAAGCAGCAACAGCAGTCTTTTTTGTTGTTATTTTCGCCATGTCAACAAAAATTGTAGTAAATTAGAAAATTTATTTAGTTTGTTGTGGTGTGAGTTGATGTCTTCCTTTCGCTCTTCTTCTAGACAATACGTTTCTACCATCAACAGTAGACATCCTATCTCTAAAACCATGCGTTTTGAGTCTCTTCAACCATTTATATTTTCTAATTCTTCTGAGTTTACTTGCCATTAGTGGTCACTTTTAATTATGTAAATAACTATTTGCTGAATGGTAATAATCACAACTGTCTTGCGACAATAACGGCATTTCTGATTCTTTTCTGGAATTTGACGCTGTTACCAGTGTATTTTCTGGGTTTAATATAACCAAATCTATTATTGTAAAAATGCAACAATGACACATTCTTCCAACAAATATCGTTCATGCGAACAATTAACTTTGGTGATTTTTTAATTTTCATGGTACTAACCTATATAGTAATATAAATTCTTATGCTTATATGCACTATTCTGCTGATTCGTCGTTATCTTCTATAACTACTTCCACATCCTCAAGATCTTTTGTTTCAGTATTAGCCACTACTTCCACTACTGATTTGCGACTCTTGCTACCTTTTTTATCTTTTGCAGCCACAGCAGCCACCTTTTCAGCGAATGCGGTATTTAAGTCATCAAATGTATGGAATGGAACTTTAGCAGTTGTTGATAAGAAAAGAGTTCTTACTAATCCTTTCATCAAACTTAGTTTTTGTCTTACGTCTGGCAATATCGTAGGATCAATATGGAGTAAATATGATACAAAGTATGCCTTGCCTCCTTTTACGATTCCTTTAACGTTATAAACAGTCTGATAACCAATTTCGTCTTTTTGATTTACGCCACCAGGAAATAAAGCTTCTACTTTGCCTATCAGATCCTGAGCGTCTTCAGTAGACAAGCTAGGATGCAAAACAATAACCAATTCATACAGTTTCATAAGTGTGATATTTAATCTTTAAATAGAGTATTTTGTACACAACAACTAGCTAGAAAAACCGACTCTTTCAAAAGCAACTATAGTAGCATTATTTGCAATAATATCTTTAATTTTCATTGCCTCGTCTCCCACGTATCCTTGTTCTAACAATACTGTTTCAGAATATCTTTTCTGTAATTTTCAAGCAACAATATTTGGTATCACTGCTTCTGGTTTACCACTCGCTTTTACTTCTGATTCAAACTCCGTTTTCATTGTCTCAATTTCTTGAGTCGGTATAGTATCTACTGACAAATATGTCGGGTCCATAGCTGCTATTTGTAATGCAGCTTTTTTTACTGATTCTGTAGCATCTGCGACAATAGCATTGTAGTAAACTACGGCTATCAATTTACTACCAGCATGCGTATACACATACACATCTGAACTAGGAAGTTTCTTTACAAATAGTTCAATTATTTTCATATTTTCACCAAGTTTACCGACCACTTCGGCAACCATCGTTGTCAATTCTTCCTTTTTAACTTCATCCAACACATCAAAGCTAACGCACTCAGTACCGATAGCACTGGTCAATACACGCTGTATAAGGTCGTTGAATAGATCGTTGTTAGCAACAAAATCCGTCTCGCATCCTAGTTTCAGTACAGCAATTTTGCCATCTTGAACCAAATAAGATACTTTACCCTCATTGGTTTCTCTGTCTCATTTTTTCATAGCAGAAGCAAGTCACTTTTTCTTAAGTAACTCTTTAGCTTGCTCTATATCTCCATTAGCCTCCACAAGACAATCTTTACAGTCTTTGAGTGACGCCAAGGTCATATCTCTCAATTGTTTTACAAGATCTACTGAAATATTCATAATAATCTGAAATAGTATAATAAATCACAATGATCCTAGGCTTATTCGCCACCAACATACATAACAAGTGGTAGAACCACAGACAAAACCATAAGTAGTGCTAACATAACAAGGAGTATGATTCTTACAGCTTTCATGGCGCAGGGAGGGAGGATAATTATGCAGTCACAAGGACAATATATCAATGATTTTTGATTAATTTTGATTGCACTAATTCTGGAACAAATCGAGAATTCGACTGCCTAAACCATAAAACATTCTTTTTTTCAACATGTCCTTTTGCTTCCAAAGGCCAGCAATACATTGTCTAATAAATATAACTAAGTATACCAACAATACCACACTAAGTGGCAAAAATACAATTCGAATCTTTGGGATGACAAGTAGGATACTTACTGCTAATACTCGTATAATTACAATGAGTCGGTAACCTAAAGCTTGTCTTAGATGATACATTTCAAATTCAGTCAATCCACTTCTACCTATGGAAATAATAATTCATACTAAGAAGTACATAAGGACCGCTCTTTTTCTCTCCAAAGAACTTGGTACATATACTTCTTGCGCAACAGCACTAATATTTACCTGTTTATCCATAGGTACTGAATGAGCACGAAATAAATGTACTTCGACCTAACTAAGACCAAAAATATATCTCATTACGAATGCCAATGACTGCTGACTTTTTGTATTCATAACAATCAGATGCTGGTCATCAAAGTATCTATCAAAATCGGCATTGGCGAGAACTATGCTTTTTGCGCGAACTTTTTCAACTTCATCCACAAATTTACCAAGCATCTTACCGTCAACTAAGACTACGAGATCTGGTTTGTTCTTGAGGTCTTTCACTCCCTTGTATACTCTTTGTACCTTAGTCAATTGTCTTTTTTTCATCAACTGTTCTTTTTTTGTCAGTGTATGGAACTCATCAGAAACGATAAACTGTTCCAATTTATTCATAGACTTGATCCTATTCATAAGAGTAGGAAAATTAGTCAAAATACCACTTGGCGTCCCAACGTAAAAGTAATGAATTCCTGTATTCTCTACAATATATTCAATATCTTTCAAAACAACATGTTTTTCGCAAACCAATAGTATAGTTTTATTTTCTTTGCGGTAATCTTCGATAAGTTTTTTCGCAGATTCAATCTGCTCACCAACCTTCTCAGCATCCAAAATAATCATGTTATTTTCCGTACCGCTTCGATAACGACTTGTTTTAGGATGAGCATGTTTTACAATACTGCCCAAATGGACGTGGTTTTGCAACATTGCTTCTGTTAATTGTTTAGACATAATCCACCATGTTAGATAAATGAATGTTGTAGTGATACAACAAACGAGCTGCACAAAAAAGAAAAACTACTTAAAGTTAACCTTTGCACCAGCCTCCTCAAGCTTAGCTTTCATTGCTTCAGCTTCCTCAAGTTTTACATTTTCTTTCAACACAATAGGAGCTTTTTCAACAAAATCATCTTTTGCTGCCTTAAGATCACAACCAAGAAGTTCTTTAACTACCTTGATCACAGCAATCTTTTGTTGTCCAACCTCAGCAAGTTCTACTTTCACTGAGTCTTTAGCAGCAGCGTCATCTCCTGCTCCTGCAGCGGCAGGACCAGCAACTACTACACCTGCAGCGGCAGAAACACCAAATTCTTCTTCTACTGCTTTAACAAGTTCATTGAGTTCTACTACAGATAATGCCTTAATAAGGTCTAAGATTTTAGTAATGTTTGACATAGTACTTCACTAAATAAGGTAAATGTAATGATTTTATATATATAAGTATGTTATATAACAGGGTTTATTTCTTTGCAACTTCGCTAATCACTCTTGCGAACGATGTGACAGGATACTTCATCAAGTATAACAATTTGCTGATCAATTCCTCTTTGCTAGGTAGATTAGCCAACTCAGACACATATGTATCTTCTTTCCAAGTTTTTTCTATCCATCCACCAACATATTTTACTTGATATGGCAGTCCCTCTTTTTTGACCATCTTCACATAATCATTGATAGCTTTGAGAGGAGCAAATGGTGAGCTCTCATCTTTACTTATCAACAACATCAATGAACCAGGCAATTGGGCGTGTTCGATACTTTCCACGTGACCAGCTGACAAGCTCTTGAGAAGTAGTCTTTTTTTGACAATCATCAGTTGACCTCCTATTTTCTTGAGTTGCTTTCTCAGGTTATTTACTTCATTTACAGTCAAACCAACTTGAGACAATACGATAGTATTTACTGCTCCTCATACAAGGTCACCATAAACTCACACCAACTGCTCTTTCTTTTTTCTAGTAATTGCCATCGTTTGTTTTTACATAAAATAATAAAACTATCTTCATACCGAGATAGTTCGAGACAATGAAAACGTATGACGTATATATATTATTAGTATAGAATTGTTACAAAAGCAACAAATCATATCAGACTATATACAACAACTTTCTTTGTTCTACTACCTCTTGCGGGCTATGATATTTGCTTATACAAAGCACTATCACAATTATCACAATGGACCCAACAGTCTTTGGCGAGACAATTTATACATTCACCACTATAATCATTTTGCATGTTATTGCAAGTGATATTTTTCGTGAGATTTGCGTCATAGCAGCTGCCATGGCGAAATCAAAAGTTTGGGCAGAGTAGGATTTGAACCTACGTAGACTTGCGTCGACAGATTTACAGTCTGTTGCGATTGACCACTCCGCCATCTACCCATCATAAAATAACACATTCTTGGGTTCAAAGATCAAATCCAAGTTTGGCAATAAATAAAAAAATCAGAGTCAAAATCAAGATATTATATCTTATGTGTACAACAATAGTCAGTACAGTCTACTTATTTAAAATTGATTGAATGGTACCTGAGAGATGATAAGCTCTATACTGTTGCAAAACGGCTGCTATTGTTTCTTTTTTCTTAAGCACCTCATTAGACAACTTTTCTAGTTGTATGACAAACTCATTGTATAAGGGAGTCATTTCATCTGTTGATAGCGTTCTTCAACTAAGGAGTTTTCATTCGTCGGAAAACATCTCTAATATATATTCTTTTTTGAAATCATGCATCTTGCTCACAATAGAAAAGTTGCTATTCCCCTTAGTCATACGTAAGATTTTTTTAAAACAAAATCACAATGAAAAAAGTCATAAAAATGGGTTATTGGCAAACTTAGGAAATACAAAATCTAATGTAGTGTTCTGATCCGCTAGGCTCACGGTGGATTTAGTAACTCCATTGTAGAGGTCAAGAAAAACATAGTCCGCTCCAGAAGCAATAGTAACTTCATTTCCATCACTTCAGACAAAAGTAAAAAGTTCAGCACAATTATCTCGCTCCTTATATTCTCCTCTCGTCACAGCAAACTCTTTTAGTTCGTTCTCACTTAAAGATTTGAAAAAATCTCGTAGGGACCTATTGAATTGAAATTTTTCCATGAGATCATTCACTCTTATATCACTGAAATCCTTAGGATTATGATTCGTTCAGCTTTTCATGTTACATTTCAATAAGTTTTAAATCGCTCAAGTGTCGAGTAAGGCACTATATATAAATTATATAAAACATGTCAATAGACTATATAAAAATATCATAGTAGTATGATATTAGATATTTGAACCAAGATTCAAAATGGTGGACTCTAGGAGATTCGAACTCCTGACCTAGCCGAGGCATCGGCTCGCTCTACAAAAAAAACCTGACAAGCAGGAATTCAAAATGGTGGACTCTAGGAGATTCGAACTCCT
>JBAYVQ010000019.1:0-11745 GCA_041674565.1 Candidatus Absconditabacterales bacterium | reverse complement strand
TATCTTTTTGGACCCAAGAGCTGAGGAAGAAGGTGGAGATCACGATGATGTGGCACTTGCTCATGACCCGATACCCGCACCGTTTGAGATGCATCGTGATGTCTCATTGGTATCAGCAGACAATCACCCAAGCTTCTAAAGATTCACTTATCTATTATGAATAACCTGAGAAACCAGCGCATGCTGGTTTTTCTGCATATATATCGTAGATATATTGACAAATGATATACATTATTTATACTCGTGTTTCATTGTATTTGCTATACATAAAGACATGATCCGTTTTGAGACAAAATCAGCCGACGATGGTAAAATAAATAAACATGTCGCCATAAATCCTCTAGATCGTAAAGCTTTGCTTAGACACGGTATCATCAATAAGGCTATTCAGGCTATATTGAGTGAGTCACGTAAAGGTAATCTGGTTGACCAAGTGTCTTTGTTTTTTGATAGTCTGACTGGATTATTGGATGCTTTGCATGTAAGAAAAGGTTTGATTGTTTGACCAGAAAGAGATCTTATGAAACAAAAAGTCAAAGCGTTGATGCAGTCTTTTTGAGACCTAAAACCAATTTTTGACGAACATTGGTGAGAGCATGTTGTGCAGGGTGTTGCAAAGGATTTCGCTGAACTTAATGCGGATTTGGATTTTTTGGAATTTGGTGAGTTGTTATCTCAATCCAAAGAACGTAATAAACTGACAGAGCTACTTTATGCCATAAAATTTATGTTTACATATAGTGGCGAAAGCGATGTGTGATCTGCTAATCTGTCTCGGAAAACAGTGGAAGCGAAATTAGTTGCCATCAAACAAGGGCGAGAACAGTCCAAGGAGAATCTCAAGAGAGAATATGGATTACTCGTGAATGAACAAAAAAGACTAGAGCAACAACTTGGTGATTTTACAAATATGTGGAAGTTGTTTGTGCATTCGCCCAACAAACTTCAAGAAATGATGGGCATAATCAAACTATATAATCCAAAACCCTGAATTCGTATCGACCATAACTATCTTCAAAGAATTGAAAATCTTGCTATAGGTGAATATGCTTTCGATGCTCCCAACAGTTTGGATGGTCAAGGCATGACTCAGCAAATATCGCATCAAAATTGTGTTTGAATTTTTAGACTCAGTGCCTCCAAAGTGGTTTGTGTTGGCAGCCTCAACAATAGATTTTTTTCAGACTATATTGCCAAAGAAAACCGACAGACATCTGACCCTGGATCACTCTACTTCGTAGTGAAAGATATCCCCATGAAGATATAAATTTACTCTCTATTGTGTCTTTTGCGATTATCGGGGAATGCCATCAATATATCCTCGATACGCCTAGTCACTGATGCTATGGGCTGATTCCCATTGAGTACGGTGATAGGAGCTCACTGCACCAAGAGTTCTGCTATAAGCTTTCTTTCTGTCTGTGATTTGACCAATCTTTTGGGTAATTCTTCTTCATCCATACCTCACCTTTCATGCGCTCTTTGCGCAATGACGTCGTCTGGCACGTCTATAAAAATACCTTTGTATAAGAAATTTGGCGATTGATCTAACAGATCCTTGAATCCTATGGGCTCCAACTCTTTTATCGCATGAAAACGCTGTAGCGTATTGTATAGGCTGGCCATAGATGTGCCGTAGTACTCCAATGTTTCTGGATCCTGCATCCATTCCAAGAAATAACCTTCTTTGATTTTTTGCAAAAACTCCTCTACAGATAGCTTATGGAAGTCTACGCCGTCTTTTTCTCCAGGCCTAAAGCCTCTTGTCTTGGTGGAAAGACACTGGGCAAACAGATGCGGATATTTTTCCAGTATTTTTTTGATTTGAGTGTTTTTACCTGCGCCTGTGACGCCCATCATGAAGGTGGCGGTATGTAGTCTTGGTGGTGTAGAGTTCATGTTGTTTGTCAGATTATTCAATATCTAGATAATAGTTCTCGGTGTGTCTGTGAAGAATAAGAGTACATGAATAATAATCTGAAGATGTTTTTCTAGAGGGTTTTCATTGCTTGGACTACTTGCATAGCAAAGGTATCTACTGGTATGCCCAGGTAGGTCTCGCAATTCATGACATGTTCGCGGTCTACGCCTGCGGCGAAGGTTTTGTCTTTGAGTCTTTTTTTGATACCAGATCGTTCCATACCCTCGAATTTGGTAGGTCTCATAAGGGAGTAGGCATGCAAAAATCCACTCAATTCATCTACCGAAATAAGATACTTTCTGATAAGGCTATCTCCCACAGGTACGCCACTGAGTCGATAGCCATGTGATTTCATATCATCCCTAAGCTCTGTTGGCGCGTTGATCTCATCCATGATGGTATCAAACTCTTGTTTGAGGTGCTTGCCGCTATCTTTCTGAACGTAATCCCGATCAATATCGTGTAATAACCCAGCGATGTACCAGTAGTTACTATCTTGCCCCAATTCTTTGGCAAAATACTCCATAATACCGCCTACTTGTTGGCAGTGTCTGAGCGTATCCTTGAGGTATTTTTGTGCGAGTTGTTCTGCTTGTTCTCTGCTGGGAGTGGACATGAGTCTGCGTTGCGCTAAAATGTTTGTTCTTTTATAATGTTATTAGAGTTATTTGCAATTGGCACGCTTAGCGATCGTCATTGCGAGCCCTCGCAGTACTGCGAGGTAAACTCCGCGAAGCAATCCAATATATTCTTATTTGTTACTTTTTGCACGAGTCCAAAAAGTAACCAAAAAGACCCATCAAACGCAGTGTTATGTTTTGCGACCCCATCATTGTTTAGTTTACGAAGTTGGCGATCACCCATCCTTCGGACGGGACCCAGCTCGCCAACCTATGTTTTCCATTGCTATCAATGCTTTACTTACGGATTCACACAGTGCGTTTGATAAAACATTAGAGCGAGGAGACTGTGAATATGTTCCGATAGTACTGTATAGTTTCATAAGATAACGTTTTGGACTGAATAACCAGGGTATTGTAATTCTTAATATAAGTAGTACAATAGTACTACTTATTGCTAGTTTGCATTGCATAATACAAATATTTCTCTATATTGTAAAATAATTGATTTATGATAGTGTTGTGTTTATAATTAACATTATTTACTATCTAAATATATAAAAATGATATACAGTATAATAATACAAAAATTTGTAGAAAAAAAAATTGAGTACTTTATTGCGACATGCGAAGAGGTGCCCTGATTTATGACAGAGTGAAAAAGTGAGGAAGAGGTTAAAGAAAATGTCTCTAAAGTGCTGCCTATATTCATAAAAAAGCGTAATGAAAGAAAATCTAAAGAAATGACATTGAAATTCTTAGTAAATATTGGTACCCGTCAAGTAGCCTATGCCTAAAATGCAAGTGTTTAAGTTCAGAGATATAGAAAAGACACTCAAAAAACTAGGGTGTCGTTTTTTGTACCATATAGAGGGTTCCCACCAAACTCGATATAGCCCCAAAGCAGAAGAAAAGGAATTTATTGTTGTGAAGGTGCATGGTAGAGATTGCATGATTATCCCAACATTTGTATGTATGCTTAAGAACGCTTGATTTACTTATCAAGAGTTTTTGGATGCCTACAATTCTAAAAAGTAAAGTCTTGTGTTGACCAACTTTTCATCGAGGTCGATTGATGATTTCCCCATCACATAAAGTGTATAAGCGCTTACTCTTGGATTTCCTTATTTTCAGGTTTCATCATGGGGAATAAGATGACGTCGCGGATGTTAGATTGTTCGGTCAAAAGGGCGAAGATACGGTCGATACCCATACCTCGTCAAGATTGTGGTGGCATACCGTATTCCATAGCCAAGACAAAATCTGGATCGCCTGAAGTTGTTTCTTCATCTCCCGCAGCAGCAGCGCTTGCTTGCTCGTCAAAGTTGAGTTGTTGTTGGATAGGGTCTACGAGCTCGCAGTATGCTTTGATCACCTCTCGTCCATTGATCAAAAGTTGTCGTTGCTCCACGATTTTGGGATCACGATCACTGACACGTGCGAGCGGTTGCATAGTCTTGGGGTAGTTCACGATAAACGCTGGGCCACCTATTTTTGGTCTGGTTACTTTTTTGTAGAGATAATCAATCATGGTAGCTGTTGCTTGTTTTTCGATACCTTCTCGTTTGTGACCTTTGGCTAGGATGTCTGCTCTCAGAGTATCTTCATCTTTTGCTTCGTACTGAGATACGTCGATGCCACTATCTTTCAAAATTTGTTCGACATAATCTATCCTTGGCCATGGGGTAGTGAAGTTTACCGTCCTCATATTACCTTCTTTGTCTGGCACATTAATCTCTTTCTTGAGTTGGGGTAGTTTACTGAAGACGTAGTCAAACATCTGCTCCGTGAAAGCCATATTGTCTTCATGATTTCGATATGCAGCGTAGTGCTCGATCATCGTGAACTCTTGATGATGACTAGGATCCGAACCCTCATTGCGGAAATCTTTCGCCACCTCAAATACCTTTTCCAGCATACCTACCGTCGCTTTTTTCAAGTTTGTTTCAGGAGAAATCCTGAGATACATATCGATATCGAAGTCGTTGTGATGAGTGACGAAAGGTGCAGCAGCAGCTCCAGAAGCAGAATTACCCAGTGCTGGCGTCTCTATTTCTAGAAAACCATTCTCATGATAAAAATCTCTGATGACTTTCATAAACTGAAACCTGAGCTTCATCCTATCCAGTGCTTCGCGGTTGTGAATCATATCCAAGTACCTTTGTCTGTAAGCATTTTCGGTATTTTCTCCCAAGCCATGAAATTTATCTCCAAGAGGTCTGAGAGCTTTGGATAATAATTGATACTCTGAAACAAATATCGTGAGCTCTCCTTTGTGAGTATGAAATAGCTCTCACTTTACCCCGATAATATCTCCCGCGTCTATATATTTGTCTAAAAACCAATAATCAAAAGATTTAGTGGATTCTCCCATGATGGTACTGGGATCTATTGTTGGTTGCGTCAGCAGTTTGGTTCACTGGTGCTCGAACATGAGTTGAATTTGCGCTGTCTCATCAATGATTTGAGCGAAAGAAAGCTTGCCACTAATTCTTTTGAGAATCAATCTTCCAGCTGTTACTGAGTTTTTTTGAGGAGCTTGAAGTATTTCTTCGATACTTCTCAAATTACCCGCATTTGCTTTTTCAATAAGTTCTGCTATATTGCTTTCTTTGTGTCGTTTTTGTACGTAAGGCACGATGCCCATATCTTTGAGTTCTTGTCTTTTTTGGATTCTGACTTGTCTTTCGTCTGACGTGTAGGTCATAGGTACTATAAAAATGTTGGTAAATAGTGCTTGCGTATGATTATTTTTGGCCAAATACTCTAGTCCAGAACATGTTTCGTGTATTGGCATCTAGGCGTGATGCTCTTCATCCAGAGCGTGTGCCTGTGAGCTCTTCTTGTCCTGGCTCACCGACTACGGTAAATCCAAACATCCTTTGTGATCCACCTGTTCGCCCATTGAGTCATCCCATAGCGAAGCTTTGTATTTGATATCCTTGTTCACTTGGTACGATACGATACAGTCACCTACTCCGATTGAGTGCTAGTTGTAGATGTTTCCCGAGCGTAGTGGGTTGCTGTGCGAGTTGGTCGATGTATTGCTTTGCTTGAGTATCAATATCATATGTTTGTCGTTGTATGTTTTTGTCTTTATCCAGCACTGAGTAGTATCATTCATAAAAGTGCTTATCTGTCTTGATGACGTGTCTTCGCAAGATGATCTGCAGTGGTTCTACACTAGTGATAGATTGTTGTACGATCTCACCACTGCTGGCTGCTGGGTAGTGTGATTTGAAGATACTATCTGTATATGATTGGATGGCAACACTGGCAGCGATGTAGGATCAGGCTATTCCCAATATCCACAAAGCGACTTTGTTTTTAGCTTTGCTGACTAAGTATCGCACGAATCAGCTTATCGTAATCAATCGCATACCAAAATCTACCACAAACATATTATCTCGTGAGTGCACCGTCTTGTCCCATGGCAGGAAATATCTCATACCATAGCTTGTCATACCATCGATAAACAAATGACCAAACAGTATGGATGCAAAACATCCTAGGGCATATCTTCGGTAGGGGATAGTCTTATCTGATCTATACAAACAATATCATATAATGAGAGATAATCAGACATTGAAGATGATGCTGTGTGTGATCCCTCTATGGAAAAACTGTTGATCGATAGGATTACTGTGCACCAATCTTGCGATAAATATATCAAAATCAGGAATATTCGTGACCACAGCCATAAGCCGAAAACCTTTGTTGCTAGCTTTCTTGGTGATAGCTGTGTAGATCGATCATCACAGTATGCCTTGGGTAATATTATCCATAGAGTGGTTGTAACTAAGAAACAAAAAACAATCCTTTTGAAAGGACTGTTTGTATATAGTAATTTCGTAATGAATGTCTACGTATTCCCAACAGCGCTTATGCTCTCGCGTAGTACTCGATAATCTTCAAGACATCTACTGGCAATCCTTCTGTTTCACTAGATCATGGAAGTTCAAGTATCTTTACTTCAAAATTTGAAAAATTTGTAGAAAGTCGTACTGGTGGTTGGAAATTTTTAGTATCTAAGTCGTACAATGCTGATGCTTGAAGACCTTTCTTCAGAGTGATTATATCAGTAGGGTTGACGAAGTATGATGGTACATTGTGCTTGTGACCATTGAGCAAGAAGTGTCCGTGTACTACCATTTGTCTTGCTTGCATGATAGTTCTTGCAAACCCAGCTCTCAAGATAACATTGTCCAATCTTCTGTTCAAGAATTGAGTCAATACCGCATCGTGCTCCTGTCCTTTGTTTTTAGCGTATTTCTTACTTGTTACGTTTACCAAGTTGGAGAATTGCTTTTCGGACATACCGTACATCCTCTTGAGTACTTGCTTGTTTCTCAAGATCTTAGAGTACTCTGTCTGTCTTTTGTTTGCAGCACCATGTTGTCCAGGCGCTCCTCTTCTATTTTTGACGTCGTACTTGTCAGGTCCAAACAAGTTGATACCTTCTCTTCTACATAGCTTGAACTTTGCTCCAGTGTATCTCATTATAGGTGATGAAATGAATAATTAAAATGAAGAATAATCTGATTATATAGTATTAGTTTCTCTTCGGTCTCTTTCCTTTTGTTCCACCAAATCTCAATGGCGTAGCTTCTTCAATGTATTTGATATCAATACCACCAAGCTCGTTGATAGCCTTGAATACACCATCTCTACCTAGTCCTACTCCTTTGCAGATGACACCAACTTCTTTCAGTCCACAGTTTGTTTTTGCCTCATTGAGGACAAATTTTGCTGCTTGCTCTGCTGCATAAGCTGAAGATTTTTTCGTGCCTTTGAAACCTACTCTACCAGCTCCAGCTCCTATAACCAAATTACCATCAGCATCAGTCAATGCAACAATAGTATTGTTGCTACTTGTTTTGATGTGTAGTAATCCAGCAGTAAGCTTAGGATATTTTTTCTTCTTGTTTGAGGTAGCTCCAGGAGTTTGTTTTTTTACAATTGCCATTGTGTATGGTGGTTAAGAATTCGTAAATAGTGATATGCTATGTATGATTATTACTTCTTGAGAACTGGTCTTACTCTAGATCTACCCAATAATTTTTTGGCAGTATGCCCGTTTTGTTTTGTCTGTTGACCTCTTACTGGCAAACCAAGATTGTGTCTCATGCCTCTGTAGCATCTAATTTCCTTGAGTCTTTTGATAGCGTTACCTACTTCTCTTCTCAAGTCATTTTCTACCACAAACTCTTTTACTTCATCTGAGATGATCTTTTGTTCCTCCTCAGTGATATCTTTTACTCTTTTATTGAGCGCAATAGTATGTTTTTCTAATAACTTTTTGCTTGTCTCCAAACCTATACCGTATATTTTGGTAAGTGCTGTCCAAATTACTTGGTTTTCTGATAAGACGTGTCATTGAATACGGAACATAAACAATTGTTGTAAGGTGTAAATGTAGGATTTATTGTATATTATTAATCAAAACTAATGCCTCACGTTATGGTATTTGCAAACACTCATTTATATTTACCTTGTAGCATTTGCATTGTAGATCACTGTATTACTCAAGCTATCACTATCCCATCCACTACTATTACATCTCCATCGATCTTGGCGTCTGTAATTCCTTGCGTTACTAATCGTGCGATAGTACTTGTAACTCATTCTCCATCAGCTAACTTTGCTGCTGCTTGTTTGTATATACCATGATCAACTTGTTTTCATCCTATAGTTAGACTATTGATCTGCATGAGTACGGTCTGACATGATAAATTATTGTGTGCAAGGAGCAAATTCTATACGTTGTGGTGGTGTCATATGTAGTAGCTCACTTGGCTCTTGCAGCGACTGTTTGCCGTCACTGGTGTGATATATTACTGCTGTATATCCTTTGTCAGTCAGTATGTCTAGTAGTTCATTCATATTGAATGTATTGGCATTTACACTGGAATTTAGTAGATCCACGATGATGCGTCAATTCTTCGGAAGATCATAGTATACTGGTGTGCCATCTACTTCAAATGTATTCATTGCTATCATATCTTTCATAGTCGTATCTGATCGTCAAAATAAAATTACCCTTGTCTTTGTTTGTGTTTTGCATTTACGCAAATCACGAGCACTCTGCCGTGTCTTCTGATTATCTTACAATTAAGACATCTTTTTTTTACTGAGGTTGCTACTTTCATGGGTATTGATTAGAATTACTAAAGTGTATGTGTGTTTTATTTTACTGTAGATCTGTAGGTAATGATTCATTTGCTTCGGTCGTCTGGATTTATTTTTACCAACACACTATCTCAGACTATTACTTTTATTTTCCTCATTTGCATCTTTCCTGCTACGTAGGCGGTGATTAGTTGATCGATGCCATCTATTTTGACTCCATAATTACCAAAACCAAGATCTTGTTCTATGACTCCTGGAAGTTCTACATCGTTACTGTCTTTTTTCTTCCTAGGCTCAAATCTTTTTTGTTGTGGCACTGGTTGTGGTTTACCCATCAAGTAATTGCTTTTTACGAGCTAAAAGAGATGTTGTATTTATGCTGTTTTTTCTTTTTTTACTACTTTCTTTTTCGGTGCTTCAACTTTTTCAACTGTCTTTACTTCTTTTTTCACTGTTTCTTTTTTCACTTCCTTTTTTGGTGCTACCGCTACTTCTTGTATCGCTGTCTTTTCTATTGTTTCGATTTTCTCAACTTTTTTTGTTGCTTTCTTGCCGTCAGTACCTATCTTAGTAGCCAATAAAACTGTCTGATGAGGTCTAAAACCGATGATCCTTTGGTATCTATTTTTTCTTTTGAATTTGAGGACTCTGATTTTTTCTCCTTTTTGAAAATCAGTCACAACGTCAAATACTACCTGTGCTTGATCGATATACGGTGCTCACAATTGCGTTTGTGTCCCATCTTCTTCAGCGATAAGCAATACCTTATCAGCAGTGTAGCTAGCAGTGTCTTCGAGCTCGAGTTTGTCTACGACGATAGTATCGCCTTCTCTCACGATATACTGATGTCCTTGAAGTTCTATTACGGCAAACATTGAAAGTTATAAGTTATAAGTTAAAAATTATAAGTTGAGTTTGGTAGTCCTATGCGAGCTTACCGAGCTGTACCAAAAGATCATATTTCTTTTGATTTGTCTTGAACATAGAACTAACAATTGCTCTCATTCTGAAGTATCTTCTTTTACTAGGCACATCTCTTGATACATTCTTCCTGTACCATTTTGTATTGTAGTGCTTTTGTTTTTTTGCGTAGATAATTCTTTGAGATGCTTGAAGCTCCTTTTTGTAGAAAGCCACAAGTCTTTCGTTGCTATTGAGTTCTGTAGTTCTTCGGATAATGTGTCACATAACCTATTATGGTGAATTAAAATAAAAGATAATCTGAATAATAAAGCGGAACATTGACAATAATTAATTTACACTTACTTTCAATGGTAGTTAGCAAAGAGAACTTGCCTGGGACCGGAATCGAACCGGTACGATATCACTACCGGCGGATTTTAAGTCCGCTGCGTCTACCAATTTCGCCACCCAGGCGCACGCTAGGCTGCTGATCTTGCCCCTATGCTTGCGTATGATCCGATATCATAATGATTCATGCTCAGTAGTACTGCGTATAATTCTGGCGCTCTTGTTTGAGACATTTCGACCAATATCCTTCCCAATTGATAATAGTTTGCTTCGCTTACTCATGCTGTTTGCTTCATTTGTTGTAGTTGGGAGATTTGACTGTCATCCAACACCACGGCGTTGTCCAGGATCATGTATAATTTATATCAAGAAATATAAATGTATTTTTAATGAAGCTATCTTATCAACAAGTGATCAACTATTTGGATACTTGCTCAAATATAGCATCAAAGACGTTGGGGAATACTATGGCGATATTGGATAGCATCTTCCTGTTGAGAAGCACTCTTTTGTCTGATGCTTGCTTGATGAAGACGCTATATTTGCTTCCTCTTGCTTGCAGTGCAGCACTAAGTCTTTCGATCCAAAGTCTTCTTTGGTCTCTTTTCTTGAGCTTCCTGTCCTCGTAGGCATGTTGTCCAGCTTTTACGACAGCGTTTTGTACCTGCTTGTATACATTACCTCTTCCGAGTCTGTATCCTTTAGCGAGGCTAATAAGCTTTCTGTGCTTTTTGTGTCTTTGTAGTCCGTTCTTTACTCTCATTGTATATGGTGAAGTTTAAAAGCTAAAAAGGTATATTACTTTCCGTATGGCAATAATGATTTCACGTTTGCGAATTCTGCATCAGATATCTCTTTACCATATCCAAATGGCTTGTCTGCTCTTTTCTTGTTGCTCATCAAGTGATTCTTTCTTGCTTTGTCGTGCATGAACTTGCCTGATCAGGTTATCTTGAATCTTTTAGCAGTTCCTTGGTGCGTCTTTACTTTTGGCATAATGTATAAGTGATAAGCTGAATTAAATGATTGTATATTGTAATGCTATTTCTTTCCCTTAGCTGCGAAGATGGCACTGTATCATTTCGGCTCTGTTTTGATACCTTGTGATTTTCCTTCTTCTCCGATTCCTTCCACGACTCTTTGCAATTTACTCAATGCTTTGTCTCTAAACATGTTCTCTCTTCATCTGAGTTTGATAGCAAATCTCAACTGATATCATTCTGATAAGATCTCCTTTCCTTTGTTTATTTTCATCTCTAAGTCATTATCTCCGATGTTGTAACTTATTTCTAATTCTTTCATTCCCTTGCTTTGTGTCTGACGCTTGTCTGCTTCTCACTTCTTTTTCATGTATTGGAATTTACCATAGTCCATTAAGCGGCAAGTACTTGTCATAGTGCCTGCATTGTAACTCATTTGTATGAGATCCAAACTTTGCTCTTCCGCGATCCTGAGTGCTTCTAGTCTCGGGAATATTCACATATTGTTACCCTCTGCATCAATGACTACTATGGTTGGCGCCTTTATCATATCATTGATAAACTGCTTGAACTGGTTGTCTCTTGTTTGGAAGGCTTTTTGTGCTTTGTGAGCTAATGGGTTCGCCATAGACGCATAATAAACTAAAATACTCGATTGTTTCACTTAATAAGATCGTTGGTACTCCCAGCGGGATTTGAACCCGCGATCTTCGCCGTGAGAGGGCGATGTCCTAGACCACTAGACGATGGGAGCAAATTGACCCCAGATGGACTCGAACCATCAACCTCTAGCTTAGAAGGCTATTGCTCTATCCATTGAGCTATGGGATCGCAATTGTCTAGT
>JBAYVQ010000018.1:0-11956 GCA_041674565.1 Candidatus Absconditabacterales bacterium | reverse complement strand
ACATGCTGATGATATTATTGTAATAGACCAAGGAAACATTATTGAAAGAGGAACACATGAGCAGCTCATCACACAATGATGATACTATGCTAAGATGTTGGAACTACAAAGTGGGTTTTAGATCATTATCATATGCCTATGCAACCAATACAAGATGATACCAAAAGAGCTTTAGCAACTACCATGGAGCAAAAACCTGCTGGCATGATGAGTTTTTTGCAAACAGGTTTGGATGAGTTAGGTAAGGAGGCGAACCATACCATTGATTTTTTGTTCGGTAGGAAGGGTCCTGGTAGTAGTATGATTACTAGGGACTTGTCCGAATATGAGAAAAAGCTTATCGCTTCATCTGAAGATACGGTCGTTTAGTGTTTCTGATTATTTATAATACCCAGTATATGAGTTATGATTGATATATGCTCACTAGATGCGTATGACTACGAGCTACCTCAAGATCATATCGCGCAATACCCCAGCAACCCTCCAGAGTCTTGTAAATTACTTACTTACAATAGATCCACCAAACAGCTATCGCATACTATATTTGCTGATGCCGTAAAAACACTGGATGATCAATCGGTGTTGTTTTTCAATAACTCTAAAGTCGTCAAAGCAAGGATACCGCTTGAGGGTAGGTCTGTCATCTACCGTGGGAAAACAAGAGTACTGAAAGAGTGAGAGTTGTTTTACTTGCAACCAATAGGCAACAATACCTATCAGTGTTATCTGTACCCTGGCAACAAGATGCCAAAATGATCTCAACTCATTATTGATCAGTATGTGTTGGACATGGTGGACGATTTTGAACGAGGTAGGGTAGTGTACTTTGCTGGTGATATGTTTGCATTACTAGAGCATTATGGGCAGATGCCGTTACCTCCTTACATTGAGCAGCACGAGGATAAAGCAAGCCATTATCAGCCAGTGGTATCCCGTATACCATGATCTGTGGCTAGTCCCACTGCAAGCCTGCATTTTAGTAGTGCTGTACTGGATAGTGTCGTGTCTCAGGGTGTTAGTTTGGATTATGTTACCTTGCATGTGGGTGTGGGCACTTTTAGACCAGTGGAAACACCAAATATCCTTGATCACCGCATCCATAAGGAGCAAGTAGAGATAGATATTGCTCTATTCCAACGTGTTATGAATTATAAGCTGAATAATAAGCGTACGATAGCAGTGGGAACTACTTCATGTAGGACTCTGGAATCTTTACCCTATGTCTTCGTAAGACTCAATAGTGAATATGATCTGACTCAGTATATGGATCCACAGACTTATGCGTTTCGAGATCAGTTATCCGAAACCATATCTTCTGATCAGGCATGTAGCTATATACCTGATCAACCAAGTATCATGGGCTCAACCCTGTATTTTTCTTGCGAGTTGTATATTGCTCCTGGCTTCGTATTCCGCGTGATTGATCAGCTTATTACCAATTTTCATCTACCCAAAAGCTCTCTTTTGGTGCTGCTGGCTACATATATGTGATACAACCCGATGAAACAAGCCTATCAAGAGGCTATACAAAAAAACTATAGATTTTATAGTTTTGGAGATGCGATGTGGATACAGTAATACTATTGATCAAATAGATTTTTGAAACTTTGTCCTTCGTGGATATGACTTTCTTCGTGGGCTATAGTTGTCTGTACGTGCTGATATGCTCCCTGGAGTTTATATTTTCTTTGTAGAAACAAAAAATCGATACACAAACCCACAATAAGAATGCCAGATAGGAAATAATATCATCGAGTCAGATTGATTGTTTGCGTGAGTATGGTCCTGAGGTGTATGACTATTTCTCCAAAAAACACCAATACGAACACGATGAACAATTTTTGTATGAATCTTGCGTAGATATCGTTACCGATGCCTGTATAATGAAGAAGTCGTGATTTAAACTTACCATTGATACTGAGTCACGCCGTGCTTGCGAGCAGTAGCACTATAAGGATACTTGTCTTTCGATACTCTACTCATATAATCCTGATGGATTCTATGTCTCATTCTCCTATCGGCGTAATGCGTGCCACAGGAAGAACCACTGCTCCTATGAAGAAAATGATGACTCCAAAAATCGTAAGTTTGTCAAAGACCGATAGTCATGACATATATGAAGACATTTTGGATGTTTGATTTTTTAACATGAAAGGCAAGGAGAGCTAATGACAGAGCACAAAACTATTGTTTATGCATAACTACTTCTTGCGCTTTTTCAAGTACTTTTTTAACATGTTCGCTTGCAGAGACATTTCTCCGCTCTGCGATAATAGTGCCAGTGTCGTCCAACAGGAAGGTTGATCTTATGGTGCCCATATATTTTTTGCCATACATGCTTTTTTCTCCAAGCGTATTGAACTGCTTGTGTAGCGTATACTCAGGATCAGATATAAGTCGAAAATTCAGACCCTGTTTTTGTATAAACGTACAGTGTGATTTGTAATTATCTTTGGATATTCAAATAATCTGACATCCCAGCGCCGTAAATTGCTCGGACAAACTCCTGAAATCATTTGCTTCGAGTGTGCAGCCAGGAGTATTATCTTTGGGATAGAAATAGAGCACTGTGTAGGGTGTATGTTTGATCAGTTGCTCGTATGATAATTCCAGTTTGGCTCCTGTTTGATCAGTAATAGACAGTATCATAATGAAAGTAATTAATACATACTAAATTAGTACTTCTCAAATAGTATATTGTTTTTTGCTACCTTATAAGATTGTAGTTGCACAATCAGACTGTCTACAATATCTGGTCTTCCACAAAGATAATATATCCTGTCTTCGGGCCTGTCGCACTGTGTCATGACATCAGTCAGACACTGTCAGACATATCAATAGTACGAGTTCGGAAGCCTTGACTCTTGCTCACGAGATAGACAGATCTTACTGATGATCCTGTCAGAACTCTTGCATAGTATGTCCAATGTTTGTGGTATCAGTCGATCCTGTGTTTTCTCTCCGTATAACTGTACTACCGATTTATAATGCCCATTATCGATGAGTTTTTGAAACATACCATACAGTGGGCTCAATCAACTACCAGTGGATATAAACACAAACTCTTTATCTTGTGTTTGGCTCGGCAATATCATGTGTCCTAGGGGTCAGATTATCTCACATATATCTCCAAGTTGCATACTATGAAAAAGGTGGGTGGTAAATCCCCCGCCAGGCACCAATTTGATAATGAAACCAATAGTCCCTTGAGATACGTATTCGTCCATAGTGGTAGCTATGCTATATGCTTTCTTGACAATAGAGCCATTGATAGGACACTGGATCATGACAAACTGACCTTCAGAAAAAACAAACTCAGATCCCTGGATATGTACCCTCAAAAAAACTACCTGCCTATTGGGTGAGTAGTCGAGGGAATGTATTGTTGCTTTGTATGATTGTGGTTTTTGTATCATGCGTGCTCAAAAGGGGTGATCGGTGAGACAGAGATTCGAACTCTGGGACCATTTCTGATCGCACGTACTCCAAACGTGTGCTTTAGACCACTCAGCCATCTCACCAGAGACCTTCTTATAATTATTTATAGCCTGGTTTCAATTATACTATTGAACGAATACAGTCTACGAAAGCATCAATATCTTGAGTGCTATTATATATATATAAGGATACTCTGATACTGCCTTGTTGGATCCCGAGATACTGAGCAAGAGGATAGGCACAGTGTCATCACGACCTGACACAGATGCGATGTTCGTTGAGTTGTTGTACTAGTGATTGTGACTGATTGATTTGCGTAGTTACGAACGAGAAGATACCTATGTCGCTGTTGTCATTGACCAACAATAATTTGTCGGACATGTCTCATAATCTGTCTGACATATGATCCATAAGGCGCTTTTCATGTGTATTCCATGTGTCGTATCATCCTATGGATGTCCAATAGTCCATGGCATAATACCAGCTCGCGATACTGACAATATTTGGAGTGCCTGGTTCAAATTTTTCTGTTTCGGGTCTCAAATGAAAAGATGTAGTTGTGACATCTTCCACTATTCCACCACCAAACAATCAAGGTGTTAGTTTATTGATAAGAGA
Organism: Candidatus Absconditabacterales bacterium; assembly: GCA_041674565.1. GTDB lineage: Bacteria > Patescibacteriota > Gracilibacteria > Absconditabacterales > Absconditicoccaceae > CALMFT01. The sequence goes on along the minus strand of JBAYVQ010000018.1, from coordinate 7,900 downwards.
TTTCTTCATATATAGTATCCCCAGTCAGGTATATGCTAGGAATTTATGTGTAGAGAATACTAACGCATCGCAATCGAGCTGTTTTACATCAATCTGGTAGTTGGGCACCGCTTGTGATCAGTCTACCAGTAATAACGCCTCTGAGCCAATAATTCTCCTGATATTCTTGAGCTCATTTCTTACCCCCAGGACGTTGGAGCATAGTGTTAGTGCGACTAATTTTGTTTGTGGGGAAATCTTAGATTGCAGTTCATCCATGTTCACTGTTAGGTCTTTGTTGAGCCCTATTCGCTGTATTGTCAGACAGTGTCTGACGGCTATATTTTCTCGCACGAGCATGTTGGCATGGTGTTCTGCAATACTGAGAATGATCTCGTCTCCTGCTTGAAAATAATCTGACTGTAGTAGAGCAAGCGCAAATGTGTTGATGGCGTAGGTAGCGTTTGGTGCAAATATAATCTCATTGGCTGCGCTGCCTATAAGTTTCGCCGTTTTTTGTTTGGTTGCGAAATACAGTTCGTCACTTGCCTCCGCGATAGAGTATCATCAACGCCCTATATTTGCATAGTTTTTGCTTATATATTCATTGGTGGCATCTATAACATACTGTGGTTTTTGTGTGCTTGAAGCACTATCTAGATAGACTAGGTCGGGGTTATTGTGGAAAATAGGAAAATGGCTGCGAATATTGTATGACATGATTATGTTATTTCTAGGTACTCTTTGAGTTTATCGGTATCATTCCATGTTATCTTGCCATAGTTTGTCAGTAGATATCTTTCGTGTCCCTTACCAGCACACAGGACTAGGTCACCAGGTTGCGCCAAGTCAATTGCGAGCTTGAGTGCGTGTTCCCTGATGGGTTGGACAAAGAAATTATCGCCTTCGTTGCGCCCTACTCATGCTACGATATCGTTGATAATGGTAGCAGTATCCTCTGTTTGAGAGTCATCTTCTGTTACTATGACAATGTCAGACAGACGTCAGACAATCTTTCACATCTCAGGTCTCTTGTAGGTATCTCTCAATCATGGTGCGCCAAATACAGTAATGGTCCTACCAGTTCACTTTGTCGTGTTTGCATATTCCAGGAGTGATTGTAAAGCTGCTGGTGTATGAGCAAAGTCCACAATATAATGAACGCCTTTGTGCTCGAATAGATTCACTCTTCCGTCCACTGGCTCAAATGTTTGGAGGGCAATGATAATCTTATCTAACGATATACCCATCAATAGTGCTGTTGCGGTCGCAGCTAGCGCATTGTATACATTAAACTTTGCAGCAAGCTTGAGTACTACGTGGTGTGATTGCCCTAGATACTTTATATCAAACTCTGTGTGGTCTAGATGCTCTACTATATTTTCCGCCTTAAGTGTGCTGCTTAGATTGATACCATAGTCGAGCTGTTTATCGAATATGATCTCGGATAATCGTTTTCTCCCAAATTCATCATCTTTTGGAAGGACACCTAGTTTGTTGGGTAGGTTGTTTTTTATGACATTGAGGAATAATTTTTTTTTGGTATTTGCGTAGTCATTGATGTCTTGATGGTAGTCCAGATGTTCTGCAGTGATGTTGGTCAATGCTCCAAGAGAAAATGACACTCACTCAAATCTTGATTGTGACCAACCATGACTAGATGTTTCTACGACAGCATAATTGATATCTTGGCTTTTTGCCTGTGACAACAACTTTTGTAAATCGAAGATGTTGAGACTGGTCATCTTTGTGTCATTGAATGTGGTCTGTGTTCCAAATTTAATATTAGCTGTACTTATCATGACACAGTCTCACAGATTGCTTTGGATGATGTGGTGAATGAGATTGCAGGTCGTAGTTTTGCCATCGGTACCAGTGACGCCTATCACGAACATTTGCGAACTGGGGCTGCCGTATAGCATGTTTGCCAATTTTCCGTTGAATCTGTGCCAAAAAGAATACAAAAATGTATTTTTGACTAAAGGAAACCACACGAGATCCCGTAAGATTATTTTTTTGATGATATTCAACATACTCCTCATGATGTTCTGATTATAACAATATATATAATACAAATATATGTATAGGACTCGTCGGTGAATATAGTTGATTGGGTTGGAATTGCAAATAAATAATCACTCGTCATGCTGTTGATTATTGAGTGACATTTGTTATGTATAGCTCACTGTAGGGGGTTAGTGTAGTGGTTCGCACAACGGTCTTCGAAACCGTTAGGAGCAGTTCAAATCTGCTACTCCCTGAACTATATCATATAGAACAATAATTCAATATATACTATAATCTGATTGCTGTTTGCTGTTCCGTCCTGAGTGGCGGATTTTTTTCGCACTTTTTTCTTTGCATTTCTACGTAAAAAATGTATTTGCCTGTCCACCTTTGTCGTGGTTCAATTTATGCATTACAAGCAGGTTATGAGAAAAAGCAACAATATTGTCGTAGTGTGTCGTACTTTGCTGCTGTTTGCGATATGGCTCTATGGCTTATTGCTTACTGCTGGGCGAGATGCCGCTTTTGCTACTGGTGATCTAGACATTGCTAGTTGATTTGTTGCTCTGTTGACTGGAGAGATCGATACGGGGAGTGTTATTGACGCAGATATAAGCTTGGCGGAAACTGGTGGGATAATTGTTTCTAGCGGTATTTCCGCACAAGAACTTATTCCACAAGCTGTTGTGCAGTGGCCACAGTACGGGGACATTCAGATAGTTGAGGTTTTTCCTTCTAGTGGGAACTGTCTGGATGAATTTGTTACTATTCGTTTTGCTGTTTCGTATTCGTGATTTATTTCAATCTATGGATTGGGTACTAGTGCTGGCGTTGTCACGGTGCGAGTGGATCAGATCGCTGGATCCAATTTGATGATTACCGACAATATTGCTTGAGCCATACCAGGTCCACACATACTGTTGGTGAATGCTGTGACGCTAACCAATGGTGGCGAGCTGCTTAAGGTCATGGTGTCGTGACAGGTGCTGGACGAGGTGTACTATAGTAATCTTCAAGGTGTACAATCTTTGTATGTTAGTTCGTTATCTTGATCTACTAGATTATTCACGACCAACGGTCCTGCTAGTATTGCGACCCGCTGTGGATCTACGACCCCTGCTCAGATTATTGGTACTATGTGATGATGTGATATTCGTGCTGACTCAACGCAATATCTCTGAACTGGGCTATATACCTTGTCTTTACAAGCTGTCTGACAATATACGACATGATGTCGTACTGATGTCTGAGTGTATGGAGAATGGCTCGTCAATTGATCTGCCCGAAATCAAGGTGCATGTGCAGCAACTATTCCTTTGGGTATTGGAATCAATACTATTGAGTTTAGGCGATATGAGGGTGATCAGGTTCGTTGTCGTGATGAATTTATATTTGCGTCTCAGTATGATGTGGGCGTAGTTAAACAATACGTTACATCTCCTTGATCCCTATCGTGTACGACACAGTTGGTGGAGGAAGAGTTACGCTTTGTGCCATCCGATTGTGGATTGAAGATACAGTGATCGAGACTGGGTTTTTTTGCGAGCAGTTCTTTCAATATTGTCACGACAGTGTGAGGGAAAGATATTTACAACAACAGCGCATACCATTCTTGCAAAATTGATATGGGCAATGGAGTTATCTTGGAGCAATGTAATCCATCATCATATAGATATGCCGATCCATGAGTATATGATGTAGTATTGGATGTATATGATGTGCGTCATCAACAGTCGCTGTGTAGAGTCAGATCGTTTATCAATGTGCCACCAAAATCACAGGATGTCACTTGGCAGTATGATCAGCTACGCACTTTGCAGACTCAGATACTACAATACTGCTCTATTTCTAATTCGTTGGAAGAACAAGAAGACACGCAAGCTACCGTTCCTGCAGCACTGTGTGAACTAGCACAACAAACTTGATCCGCTTTGGTGGCGGATATGAACGTTGATGAAACTGTGGTCACCTGGACAGGTGCGCAAACTTTGAGCCTGCATAGCGTATTACCCAATCCTGTAGGATCCGATTCCTTGTATGAATCTGTTGTGCTGTTCAATAGCGGTTCGCTAGATGTATGATTGTCTGCTTATACTCTTGTTATTAAGAATAAGAAAATATCTCTTAGTGGCGCTGTCTCTGCATCTGGATTTCATGAATTAGTAGGTTGATGGTGACTGCGCAATGACGGTATGTGTATAGGATTGAACTACAACGATGCAAGCGTAGACACTTTTTGTTATGATGCAGTTAAGGAAGGCGAGCTAGTTGTTCGCAGTGGATATCATCAAGATCTTGAAGATAGTATTGTCACAAAAGCAGCAAATAAGAAACAAGCTAGGTCCGCCAAAGATGATTCTGTATCCAAACAGATGAGTTGTACCGAAAAGATTAAAATAGCCAAAGCATCTGAAAAAGAGAAATATAAAAAATTGCAACTACTGAGACAAAAAGAAAAACAGTCCTACCAGCAGCAGTTGGCTAAACGGAAAACAAAAGAACTACTCGCTAGAAATAAACAGTATTTGTACAACAACATGAATAATCTGATCTTATCTGATATCAAAACGCAATGGCCAGATGTGTGGACCGATGGATGACTGGTCTGATATCTTGGCTATGCGCAGATACTAGCGCAGCGTATTGATGAGTGATATATCTATACTGACAAGAGACGCACCCCTACTGGCTGGCGTTATGAATACACCAATAACATCAAACAATACACCAAGAAACAACAGCAGGTCGAGATCTTGGATATTGTTGTACCTTATTTTTCAGATTATGTAGATCATTTGTATTATTACCAGATAAACTCCAAGACGGTTGCCGCAGTCAATGGATTGTAATGTATACTATAATCATTATGTATCACTATGTTTTAATTTTCTTGTTAGTGATGCGTAGTATTTGGTTGTCGACAGTCATAGTGTGATGATGTTTGAGTGCGATTCTGGGGCTTTCGGGTTGTAGCTTTCGTGACCAGTTGTGACTCACGACGACGTCTACGGGTGCTCAGTATTCTCTTGAGGATTTGCAAAAAAATATTGTATACCGTGCTAGCACAGACCTAGAAAAGCAGTATGCCCAAACGCAGTCTGAGAAAGATCTATATGTACTGATCGATTATCTTGTTGCTCATTTTCAGTACGAAAAGGCTGCAAGTTATTTTACGCAGTTGATGAAGCAAACTGATCAGTGGGATAGAGCTAGACTTATGAAACTGCTTGTCAACGATATGAATCCTGATCCTGGTTTATATCCCAAGCTTGCTCAATTTCTTGCAAATTATATTGCTTCTTGATCGATTGCGACTGATGACGCTATCTACTATGGCTTTACTTTAGATTTACTACAAAATAGATTCAAAAAAGAACACATTAATAGCCTCACTGGTGATTATACTGACTTCAAAAATACTTTGTGGAGACAATATGATTTGTACTATAGTTATACCGATGCTCCAGATTACTATCTTAAGGGCCTTTTTGCTATAGCATATTTCAAGAACCAAGAATTTGGTGTAGCGAAATCCCTTGCGGAGTACGCCATCACTCAAAATGCAAATTATATCCTTCCTTATCAAATCAAAGCATATATAGGTTTACTGACTAACCAACATGACCTGGCGTTAACATCGTTGGATGTGCTTGTGCAGATTGACGCTGACAATCAGGAACGATACCAATTTCTCTTGGGACTAGCGCACTACTACAACAACGATTATACCAAAGCCAGTGATTACTTTTTGCAAATGCAATCTCCTAGATTGAAGTTGGAGTCATTGAGATATATGATCGATATGGATAAGAAGCAATCATTGGCGTTGGCCGATAAACAAGAATTTGATAAAAAAATATACAATAAACTCGAGCAACTATTTGCCACAGAGAATCTGAGTGGATTGGTAGATGTAGACTTTCAAGCAGTTTTTGATTGGTATGTGTATGATAGACTGCAAGTCGGCAGTGGATGACTGCTCGCCATCAAGCAGTTGTATACTCAGTATCCTGCTGTGTATGATGCCGCACTCAGCGCTTGTCCCAATATTCTATCTGATAAACAGTTTGTATGCCGTTATGGTACAGTAGGGAAGCTATTGATAGATGGAAAACCTCAAGAAGCTATGAAATTACTGATACCATTAGTAAAAAAATATCCACAGTGGCAGACGTACTATATTATATGATTACTCTACAAAGAACAAAATCTTCCAGAGAATGCCAAAATATATTTTGCAAAAGCATTGCAATACATAGATTCGCCAGAACAAAAAAAGACACTGTCTGAGATGACCGTAGAGTTATTAAATAATAGCATCAAATAATCTTATGCACATTATCTGCGCCAGCTATAACAACATTGGACCGTTTGCAAATCAGACTATCACTCTTTTTTTGAAGAATGGAAAATATCTCATTAAGGCTCCCATTGGATCTGGAAAGAGTTTTTTGTTTTTTGATGGCTTGGTGTATGCCTTGTATGGTTACAGCAAACGCGATATGCTCAATGTGAGTTGTGATTCATGATGGACGAAAGTGCTGTTTACCAATGATGACAAGGAAGTATTTTTGGTAGAGAGACCCTTGACTGGTAAAAAAGGCGTGAAGCTACGAAAAATAGCTACTACCTTGGAAAAGATTACGCAAGACCTTGAGCAGTACTTTACTCAGGTCCTTACCTATGGACAGGATTTTGCACAGCATATCGATAGCAACATGATGGAGTCTTTTGATTTTCACAGAACCGTAGAAGTCCAGCAGAGTATTGAGTTGCTGCTCCCACCCAGAGCAGTATTTTTGCAGCGTCATATCTTGATGCAAGATAGCGATAATATTTTTGATCTACAACCCAAAGCGAGAATCGATATCCTGAAATTATTGTTTGGATTGGACATGATCGACACTGTCAGAGACAAAATCGGCGAACAAAAAAATGAGTTGAGAGGGCAATACAAAGTGTTGACAGAATCTGCTCATATAACCGAAAGTTATCAGTCATGGTTTGACAGTTTCTCTTGAGTAGTAACAAGTATTCAGTCTGTATTGGCACTTTGTGACGATCAAAGCCTGCAGACAGAGTTTGACAATATAGGACTTACGCAGTTTTTGGAAGATCCGCTTTCGTCAAATGTTGATAGTCTCAAATACGATGTCCATGAACGAAGTCTGACGTGACGGACATGAATTATAGCGCGTCTGACGAAAGAATATACTCAATGAGAATCTGAAATGCATTTTCTCCAAGAACAACAAAGTTTGCAAGAGTGAGCTATAAGAGACAAGAAACAACGCCTTATCCAGTGACAACAGACTATTGAAACCTACCGTAAAGAACTGGGTATGGGCGCATCGCAAGAGATCTCATCGTCGCATCAGGACGCCCAGTCTATGATAGAGCAGCTGGTCGCACAAAAACAATCTATAGCACAAGATATTAGTCGTTTGGACCAATCTATACAGCCCTCTCATTGGGCTTTGCTTCAATCTTACGAATTGATACCATCACACAAGATAGTACCCGAATATGTGCATATGATTGATAAGCTGAAACAACTCGGCATCTCTAAAAAACATGAACTTGATACTATACAAGCAAAGATACAAACGCATCAACTTCAACAAGCAAATCGTGGACAAGAGTTGCTGGCTGCACAAAAGCAGCTGACGCTGTTGAAACAAAAAGAGTATGAGCAGTTTGTACAGTCACAAGAACATACTATTGGTTTATTGCAAAAGACAGTGGATGACTTAGAGCGTCAACAAAAAGCTTTGCATGAACAACTGCAGACCACCCAAAAAACGCTAGATGGCCTCCTGGTACAGTCTCAGCATCTTTCTCAGTTTCATTGCGATCGTATAGATGCAGACTGCCCTTTCATTAGTCAGATCAATGCATGATCCTTATCCAAATT
>JBAYVQ010000017.1:0-12252 GCA_041674565.1 Candidatus Absconditabacterales bacterium | reverse complement strand
CTTGATGGTGCCAAGAGGCATAGATCAAAACCAGGTGCTGGAGCTAGTCCATAGGGATCCCAAACTTGGTAAGTACGTTACAGGTCTCATTAAGAAAGTAATTCGAGTACCTGGCAAAATCTGCAATATTATCCTATAAATACCATCTATGGATCATGTAGAGACCTATCTCAGCGCTTTCAAACCTCAGATTGAACAACTGAGAGATATTATTACCAATCACGAATCGTTTTTGATTGTCGGACATAGTAATCCTGATGGTGATTGTTATGGTTCTTTGTTGAGTATGGGGAGGCGACTCCAACGTCAGGGTAAGCAGGTATCGTATCTTGTTGCCGCGAAAAAATTAGGAGCGTTTTCTTTTGTGGTTGGTGTGGACGATGTTCCCGCTCGGGATAACGGTGTGCACTCTATTCCAGATTCGCAAGTTGTGTTGTTCCTGGATCTGTGTATGATCAAGAGGTTGTCTGGACTGGAAATTCCTTTGTTTGCCAAGCAGAGTACGATTTTTTGTTGCATTGATCATCATGTTCAGACTCAGACGTTTACTTCCTGCGATATTGTTGATACTCAATCATCAAGTTGTTGCGAATTGATATGGGAGTTAATATGTTATTTTGATCCTAATCATACGTATATAGATGATCAAATAGCTTGATATTGTTTACTGGGTACTATGACAGATACTGGCGACGGCGCCTGATTTGAGCATGAAAAAAATTCTGTTAGGACATTTGAGAATGCATTGAGTATGCTTCAAGCTGGTGCAACCAAACGAAAATCACACTACGTTGATAATCTTAGAGATGTCCCAATGGGTTTAATACAGTTCACTCAACTACTGTGGTCAAGAGTTGCTGTTATGAACAACCTTGTGCGAACTCGATATAAAGATAGTGAGTATGAGCAATATGGATTGGAGTCCGAACAGGCAAAGTGGTGATTCGATGTACTCAAAAGAACTAATGCGAAAGATATGTATGTTAGAGTAGTCCAATATGACAATCAGCGATATGTGAGCATGAGATCAAGAGGCACTATAAACGCTAGATTGATAGCCGAACATTTTGGCGGTGGCGGTCACGATAGGGCCGCTGCCTGTAGTGTCTGATCCGATACTTCGATTGATCATATTATTCATGAAATAGATGCACTTATACAACAACAATTATCATCTTCACAGCCACTATAATATGACATTTGTAGGAAATAAACAGGCAGTCGCTTACTTCCAGACCATTGCGGATCGCATTATCCAGACCAATGTGATTGATCACGGTTTTTTGCTTTTGTGCGGACCGCAGTATATCGGTAAGACGACGTTGATCCAGTCTGTGCTGCCACAACTGGTAGGAGGAGTGATGTTGCAAGATTGCCTACAAATTCAGGATTTTTCTGATCAGTGGCTAGAACTCAAAGAATCAAATGATAAGCTGATAGGCACGAGTCATAGCATCAAGATAAGCTCAGATGACGCAAAATCTGTCATCAAGTTGTCTGATGGTAGTATATATCAGGACTATGGTGTGAGGGAAATGTTGGCTTGGATGGCTACGTCTCCTGCTGGTAAAAGAAAAGTTCTGATTATCGAAAATATAGAAAGAATGGGCATCGGTGCTTCCAATGCGCTGCTCAAGACGCTAGAAGAACCACTGACTGATAGATTGATTATTTGTACTTGCAGCAATCCCAACCAACTTTTACCTACGATCGTTTCTAGAGGCTTATTGATCCAGTTGTATCCAGTGCCTGAACAGGAGTTGCAACAAGGTATGGAGATACTGGGTTATGCGTGAAATCCTGACTTGCCTGCTGCATTGCGTTGGTCTATGGGCAGACCAGGTTTGGCAAAAAGACTTTTGGATGATCCAAAATATCATGCCTTATTGGATGTCGTGAAAATGATGGACAGCAACTACTTATCGTCCGAATTTCTGATTACTAAGCACGCTGCTTTTATGAAACTGCATGAGATGGGCACCTTGATGCTTGCGCTAGATATGCTTCAAATCGTGTTTGCTGATGATATGCACTGGAGCAGCAAGTTTTTGCAAACCAAAAAATACTTGGACAGCAATGTAGGCGTTGCCAATATTATCATGGATATGCTGATTGATTAGGTTTTCTTTTGGGTTTCTTGATGATAAGTTTGGAGAGCACGATAAATTGTAGTCGTGCAAAAACTGCCAAAAATCCTATAATACCCACAAAGGCATAAGGATGTTGGTCAAAAGGTAGTCTGACATTCATACCGTAAATACCAGCAACCAGTGTCATGGTTCCCAATATGATGGTCACAACTGTAAGCAATAGGATGGTGTCGTTCATCCTGATGCTCATCAGGCTATTGTATGTCTCTGCAAGTGAGTTGATGTTGGCTTGCTGATCTTCGATGACGTGGGTCAGTTTTTGTTGTTTGGAAATAAGATCGTCAAAATAGACTTCGAGCTCCTCTTCGTAAAAACTGGGTAGGGTGTTGGAGAGCTCCTCAATTACCTCTTTTTGGGACACAAAATTGTGTTTGATGAAACTGAGATTTCTTCTTTTGATCAAAAGATTGGAGATAACCTGAGAATCATAAATATGATTGAAAATCTGCTCTTCTATCACGAGCGAGTCTTTGGCGTTTTTGGCAAGTATCCTATTCAGCTTATCATACATCGTATTGATGATCTCATAGAGCATGAAGTAAGGTGTGATCTTGAAATGTTCGTCATCTTTTTGGTATTGATGCATCTCGTTGATAAACTCTTTCCTAAGGTTTTCGATATGATTGGTGTGAAACCTTGTCACGCTGATGATATAATCTTTGCCAAGTACGATATTGAACTCATTGAGAAGATAACCCGTAGATCCAGGTCCGAGTTTGGGAAAGTGAATCACGAGCGCTATGTGATCATCATAGACATCAATCTTATCCTGTGTATTGAGTTCCATCAAATCCTCCGCCACCAGTTCATGTAGATCATGCTGTGCTGCGAGTTTTGTGATCTCTTGTTCAGAAGGATTGACCAAGTGAATCCAAGAGATATTGCCGATGACGAGGGTAGAAGCTGACATAATGAGGATACGGTGGATAAATGACACCGATCTTGATGTATATGCATTGTAGTGATTTGTGTGTCTGAAGGCAAATTTTTGACGGAGATAGTATGAGTAATAAAGTAACTTGTGTTTGCCAATGGGATTGCGTGCATTTGGCTTGCGATATGGAAATAATCTGAATGATGTTTTTTTTGACAAATTGATCATTGCTGATTATAATCTGGTAATTGCATATTTAATATATTATCATTGTGATGAAAATAGCCTTGTATTCATCTGGTCGAAATTACTTTGATCTCTTAGAGGAAGATTCTGGTGGATTGGATGCTGGCACGCTTAAGGTGACCACTGATCAATTGCAAAATGACCTCAAGGATTTGGAAGTCAAAGTTGGTGTGGCGAAGCTTACGACCTATGGTACGGAGTTGGCGTGACTACGTAATGATCTAGACCATTTGGTAGGCAAAAGGAAGGGTATCGATAAAACCTATGAAAAAACCGAAGATGGAAGAAGATGAATTCTTGGACAAAGACAGGAGAGGATGAAAAAACGCAACGCAAACAATGTGGAAGATCTTGCTGAAATAGAGCAGAGGTTTATCGCTCTTGATAATAAATTGTATAAAGAAGCTGGCATTGTTTCTGAAAGGCGTATGAGGATGCTCATAGAGCAACAGACTCGTGCTCTTGCAGCTTCTGGTGCTATTATCACAGATGCAAATGGCAACGCTACGGGTATAGATGCCTGAAAGCTCTCCCAAGCCCAATGAGCACTGGAGGCAAATTTGAAAGCTGGTAAGGATCTTTGGGGCGGTGACGTGAGTGCTGAAAAAATTGTCGATGCCTGAGGAGAGGGTATAGTGTGATGAGCTATGGCAAAGGCGTGATATGAGGGTAAAAATATAAAGACAACCATAACTATAGCGAAAGTGCTGGTAGGTCTCATGATTTTCAACTACTACTGGAATAATACTAGTGGTCTAGGAGAAAAACTTGCTCGATGAGCGGTATTGTATGGTTTGCTCTCTAGTAACGCTCTGGGTTGATGGGATATCTTTTGGAAATGAGGTCAAAATAGTGTTCTCAATACTAGCCAATTTTTCTGAAAAGGATCATGAGATTTTACTTCGTATAGTCCAGAAATACAAAAAAAATATGATTTACTATCAAAAGGCAGAGATAAAGTAGAAGGCCTTAAGAGATTATTTGTACCCGAAAAAAGAGATAATCTGAAACAATATCTCAAATTTGATGGCTCAAATTGGGTGTTCGATAACAATGCGTTTTTAACTGATTATAACCTAAGAAATATAAATCCTGCAGCTAGTCCTATAACAGCGGTATCGGCTGACCTGGCGAAAGCAAAACCACTGACGGATCTCAATGAGGCAGAGGCGGGTGGAGTTATTGCGAGTCTTATTCATGCAGATAAGTATGACGGAGGTGCAGAACTCAACAAACAACTTAACGCGTATCTTAGTGCAGCTGGTATTACGAGTGCGGATGCAGTTGCAACCATGCCTCTTATTGACCTTGATGCAAAACTTGCTACAGCGGCCGCAGAATTGAAGAAGACAGCCGAAACAGAGCGTACGGCCTTGGAACAAGAAACCAATACGTGGTTAAAGAAACATTATCCATGACATGTGGTCATGGAGGGCAAGGCGCAAGAAGTAAAAGACATTATTGGTAAATGACAGGCTGTGCCTACTGCCGTTGCTGAGTTACAAGGTAAGTGACTCATTAGAGAGGTAACAAAAGATGACGCTGTAGTAGTTGATGATGCTGAAACCAAAACTCTTATCACTGGTCTAACAACTTTGCCTGACCCTTTCCCAGAGTCAGAAGCAAGTGCTCTAGTTATAGCGTTTAATACCATGAGGCAGCTTTCGCCCATGGAAACTATCAATGCTGAGTTGAGGGTGTTTGATGGTAAGCTCTATTATCAAAATCACGGTAGAAAGGTTGCGCTGAGTGGTAGATCGCAGTCTACGTGATTGGCGTTTGATTTTAATTCTATTGGTATAAACGGAAATGAACAATTGGGAGCTGAGTGATTTCTGCAAAATTTGATGATAGCAGATGTTATCACCAATGTTTGGTCAGTTGCTGCATGAGCTATTGATGCTTGGTGAGATAATACATCTTCGAAAGTGGGTATCAATAAGTATCCACGGAAATGGAACGAAGGCGCTATGTTGGGTCGATGAGCATGATTGTCGCTATATGATGAGACCAGTGTATTTGACTTTACTGATGAGGTTAGCACGGCGAATACTATGCTTAAGCTTGCTATACCATATGAAACATGAAGAAATATTTTATGAGACAAACTTGCTACCTTATTGAATAGTATGAAAAGAGGTGTTGATGGTGAATCTATTCGACCAAAGGGAAAATGATGATTGCCACCAGAAACTCTTGCGCTATGACCTGATAATAAAGTATTGGATCAGGGGTGAACGTATGCGGTTGACTACCAAGATGCGAAAACTATTGGAGAAGTAATGTTGAAGGTAAATAAAGGTATTATGAATACAGGATCTGTGCTATGGAGTGATGTTGTTACCGCAGTGAATAGAGTTGGATGAGATGTTGGTGGTATATTAGCACAGGCAATACCAGGTACGGCAAAGATTGTTTGAATTGCTTACGATGAAACTAAGAAATGAGTCGGGGTACTGTATGAAGACGGCACTGGTGCTATCAACAGGATCTACACAGATGGTAAGAAGGCTATGAGGATGGTGTATGATGATGGTAAGTCTTTCACTATGGAGGTACTCGGTCCTGATATGAAAAAATTGGGAACCTGGGTTATTGATACAGCGTGATGATGGACTCAAGACGCTATCAAGGAAGCCTATGAAGTATTTGATGTATTACTGTCCGAGGAAAACGTTGCTAAGCTGAAGGCTTATATTGATAAAGTATGAGGCTTGGTTGGTAAGACGGTAGAAGAAGCTGGTGAGGTTATTACTACAGCAGCAAAGACTATTGTTAAATCTACCAATGATACTATATGGAATTGGGAAACACGGAAATTGATAGGGACATATCTTGGATATCAGGTCGTTGCTGGTATATTCGAATAGTTTTTGCCTATACTATACAAAATTACATTTAATTTATTAGCAAACAAAACATATGGCAGATGGTGGACAATCTGGTAGTACATGATGGGTAAGAAACATAGTCGATTTGTTGTGAGATGTGCAATGAATGTTGGCTCTGTGAAGAGATACTGGCCTTTTGAAAAAAAAAGAAGAGGCTGTTTTGGCGAAAACTCTTGATGGGGAGATCGGAGAGTTGGTTCGCCAAAAAATGGACTATGAAAATCAACTTCAAAGACTCAGAGATAAGTATTATGGTAAATGAATTGGTAGAACGATAGGCGCAGCTATTGGTCGCAGGATTGGTCTTGCTAAAAAAGAAGATCATCGTCAAAACATTGAGAGACTTGAGAGATTGATTACGGAACTAGAAGCTTTGATCAGGAAGGCCATAGCGGTTGATCAAAAAATGACTGCGGAAGATGATCTAATGAGACAGGAGACAGTGGAAAATGCGCGCGCTGAGAGAGCAAGAGCAAATGCTGCCGATAGACGTACTGGTGAAAAACATACTCATGAAATGGAGCAAGCGGCCTTAGATCTTAAGAGAAAGAAAGAAGAAACAAGGCTAAAAGAACTGATAGAAGCAAGAGAGGAACAAATCAGAGATCTTGAACACACACGTAAATTGGCAAAACTTCGTGCTAGTCATGCTGATCCTGATTATATGTCAGCCGAAGAGCTACAAGCAGCTATTGCTGTAGCAAAGGCAAAAGTTGAGTTGGCTGAAGACAATAAAAAATTAAGTGAACTTACAGCGACACCTCCCGTTGATCCCCTTGATGCTCAAAAAAAGGCTATCGAAAAAGCAAAGGTGGATCAGGAACTGAAAAAAGAAGAGATTGCGTTGTTAGAGTTGCAACAAAAAGAAGCTGAGTTGAAGAAACCTGCTGGCACCGATCCTCATGCAGATGTCAAAAGACAAACGGAGGAAGCCAAACTAAAGGCAGACCTACTAGAGGCAGAAATGAGACAACTCGAAGCTGAAAAAAGAAAAAAAGAACTCACAACACCTGCTACCCCCGATCCTCATAAGGCACTGAGAGAAGAGATTGAACAAGCGGATCTTGAAATCAAGAAAGCGGAGCTAGAAGCTCGTAAAAAACACGTGCAATGACTTGCTCAGCCCAAAAGAGAATTGGGACCTGCAGAAATTTCAGCTATAAATAGGCAGATATCTCTCCTTGAGAATCAGATTAGGGGCTTGCAACAGGAAAGAGGCAATATCACCAAAAATATACACTACTTAAAAGATCAAGCATCTATAGATAGAGTAAGAGCTATTGACAGAGAAATAAAAATACTTATAAAGCAGATAGACACCAAGACAAAAGAACTATCTGGTAATCTTTAATATTTAGTCTATCTGTTCATGGCAAATATATTTACTGATAATTATTTTACTAAAAGATTTTTCCCAGCCGCTGCTTCGACAGCCGTTGGTCCTTTTGTGGATGCTGCCGATGAGACAGTGAATGCTGGTAAAAATGCCGCAACCTCGTGGTGGTCGGAAGTAAGAAACATTGGATCGGATATTGCAAATAATTTTAACGATGCTGGTGTCTTGCGATGGAGATCTATCCCCAGGACTATTGGTACTGTGGGAAATAGACTTATGAATGGCTTTAGTGATGCTCTAAGAAGTACACTTGAAGCTTGAAATAACTTGGTCTCAAGGATCACCAGAAGGACGTCTGCCAATATATTTAGTCTGTTCAATAAAAATATTGCTGCTGTGCCTATTAGAGGAAGTACTTCTCAACCAGCAACACCAAGATCGTAATATAAATTTCTCATCATCAACATATGATTGATATACACAACCCTACTACTCCTTCTACCGAAACCAATACTCCCATGCATTTCCCTGCATGATCAATAGCGGATGCTCTTGATGACTGAGTCGTGGTATCCATATCTTCATCCACCGTATGATTTATTGATTCTCTTTATCAGTGTTCCAAATCTGCCCAAGAGCTCATAGCTTCATGAATCAGGTATATATATGAGAAACACAAGCAGGGGAACCTTGTACTTGCAGTACGGGAGTCTGAGAAGCAACTAGATTGGGCTAAAAAAGTAGGTCATGCTATGCCCACGGATAACATTATATTTTTTGAACAAAATCCTAGTGATGCGCTACTGAACGCGGCAGAGGATGATACATTTATCCTTACACTAAAGGCATCGTACAATGCATGAGATTGATCCGTCACCATATCTCCCGCACTCTATGAACTTTCTGGTACTTGAGCTATGCAAATACGCGATATCTTTTACGTCAAAGATCTTACCGCCGAAGAGTTTTTAGGATATGCAGATCGTATTCACTAGTAATGTTCCTGTTTTGATATTAATACATGAATAACCTGAGATATCAGATTATTTTTTGTTGTTTGACAAAGGTTGTTCTTGTCAGTATAATTGATATGTGGTTTACTATTTATTCATGCACTTATTACTATGGGAGGTATTGTGGACAATCTTAATACGTCACTAAAAGGGAAAGTCCTTGGTGAAGTAATTCCTGATGGCGCTGTAGTCCCAACATGGAAACAGGTGTTTATCGAAAAATGACTCGCTAAAGTAGGACTAAAAGAGTTAGCAGATAGAAAGAAGAGAGAAAGGCAATGATGAGAAAAAATCTGACGCAATGAACAAGGACAGCACAACAAAGAGCACACAGAGCAACAAGAGATTATTAAACAACTTGAGGCGGCAAAAAAAGCGGCAAATACAACTACTGCGATGGCAAAATATACCGATCCTACTGAGGCTATTATCAGTTTATTTCCTGGCTTGGGTGATGCTGGCGCAAGTATCACATTGGCGGCTTATTATCATTATCTTGGTAAAACAGTATGATTCTCCAAAAAACAGCATAGGAAGATAAATACTATTTTGGCTATTGATGGTACGGTTTGATTTGTTCCTGTTATTGGTGATATACTTGATTTTGTCTATCAGTGATGCAAAAGAATAGGCGAGCTGTTTGTTGCTCATTATGAGGCGCTTGCGAAGAGAGCTCAAGAAAAAGGAATTTCAGCGGATGTGCTCGATAAGATTGCCAAAAATGAAGATGCAGATGAGGAGGTGATAGAGAAGCGAAAAGACGGTAAGTGAAGGGAGACTATCCCAGATGAAGAATTTGATGTCGATGGAGATGGCGTAGTAGATACTGAGGATACTGATCTTGAGGATACATCAACTCCCAAGGTAGATATGGTGGATGAAGTTGCTCCCGCTTTACCCTCAGATACTGTTACTCCTACTTCGTAGTGGTCTTGCGTAGATGCGTAGCATACTATTCGGGTGGTACAGTGTCGTACTGCTTTTCCAATTTCTTGTTTGATAATATCACCAACAAAATTACTGTCAGCCATATCTATTATATCCTTATGGTGTGGCTTTCATGGATCAGATTATTCAATCTATAACACAAATTACTGGTGATGGCGTCTTGGCGTACGCTGGGATATCAATTTTTATCGGTGCTCGAGTATACGCTGTGCTGTGGACTCTCAAAGACTCCATACATAGATCCAGCAGTCTGAGCCTGCAATTCATGTCCGTATTATTTGTAATAGTAGGGACGCCTCTCATTTGATTGCCCTTGTATTTTCTCATCAGACCTGTTTCTTACAAACACGAGAGACATGTGTGATTGGAGGGATTGGACCTACATACAGTGGTGTGTAAAGAGTGCTACAGAACCAACCTTACCGACTACAACAACTGTGTATTTTGTGGCTCTAAGCTCAAGGTAGCATGCAAGCAATGCGGCACCATCTACCCATTCAACTATCTCTACTGTTGTAAATGTGGCGCGCCAAATATAGAAATATAAGATAAGCTGAAAAGGCTAAAGGGCTAAAAAGCTGAAAGGCTAAAAAAATAGGAATAAGATTTAATTTGTAGATTCGGGAATACAATGCTGCACTTGAAAATAACATCGTTGGAAGGATTGATTTGGGATGAAGAGGTTAAGCAATTGACGGTGGATACTATGTTGGGACAAATTACTGTCTTGCCATGACATGATAATCTGATAGCAGTGCTCAAACCTGGCCTGATCAAGCTGGTGCCAGTGGAGATGAAGGTAGATAGACACTTCAATTTTTTGATAGAAAAAGAATATGCTGTGTTTGGTGTGTTGGGAGGTATCTTGAAAGTGGAGGATAATGAAGTGCAGATACTTACCAATATGGTTATTACTGATAATCAGAATCCACTGGATGTGCTCTTGCAAAACAAGGTGATCCTGAAAGATAAACTACAAAAAGCAAACGAATCACATACCGAAATGCATGCTATCGAAGCTGATTTGGAAAAGATAGAACTAGAACTCAAAATAGCATACTGGAAAGAACACAAAACCCATTAATAGGAGAAAGTATTTATCTTCAGATTATCATATATATGACTGATATTGTATTATTTGGTGTACAGTGAGCTGGTAAGGGTACACAGGCGCAAAATATTGTAGAATCATTTCCCAATTTTGCGTTGTTTGAGACAGGAAGTATTTTCAGAGCTTTGAGTACGCTCAATAATAGAGTAGGTGAATTTGTCAGACAAATCAATCAAGGAAAGTACATCCACTACAGCGTAACCAATGCAGTGTTTGATCTTATGATACCTATGCTTGATGAAAAGCAACATATCTTGTTTGACGGATATCCTAGAAATCTGCCTCAGTTGTTTCATTTGTTGGATTTTGAATACAAACATCACCGCAAGTTGGTAGGTATATACCTCAAACTTGATGACAAAAAAGCTATGCAGCGTCTCATGGGAAGAAGATATTATCGCAAAGATAATATGCTGTATCTCATCAAAGATGATCAAGAATTGGACTTAGTAAAGCAACAAGGATATGAAATCATAACCAGAGAGGATGATCATCCCGATGCAATCAGAAAAAGAATAGATCAGTATCATGGAGAGACGGAGCCTATCATCGAGTATATGAGGACTCAAGATATGTTGGTAGAGGTAGACGCAGATCAGGCCCCACAAAAAGTATTTGAAGATGTCAGAAAAATAATTAAGTTGTCAAGCTAGTGGACAATTTATTCTGTATACACTCTCATGAAAACTGTTATCAATATTCTTGATGCTGAAGATCGCGCTAAGGAATTATTTCCAGATTGTGATGCACTGAGTATCACTCAAGCAGTAGAATTTACAAAAGTATTGATCAAAAGAGATTGGCTGAGCAAACATCAAGCCAAGGCTGTCACTGATTTGTTTGAGGGTCGCAGCAACGCCGGCAAAAGTAGAACAAAAACCCCTCATGAAATTGTAGATGCCCTCAATGGTCTTAGACCAGATCCTGAGGCTGATTTTTACCCTCATGACGGCAATGGTTACTCTCTTGAGATGTATCTGGGCAGATCGGATCGTCATGTTACATTTGCATGACAAGCGGTACGTAGGACAGACAGAGAATATAATGGATAATTTGTTTATGTATGTATCGATATGGCTATAACCACAACGCAGTTTGATAGATTGTTGGAGATGACGATGTTGTCTTTGGATGATCAACAATATGAGATGTATCTTCGTCAGATGGATCAGATTATTGGATATATGGATACTCTGAAGCAAGTCGATACGACGAGCGTTTCCACGACATTTGCTGCTGGCGTTAGCCTTGATCGTGACTACCATGCAAACACGATAGGCTTATCAAGTGTGCAACACCCCATCACTGGTAATATGCTGCAGATCAAATTTAAGAGAGGCTAACGTATATCTGTTCTGATTATCCAAGTTTTTCAAAATCTTCAGGTAGAGGCGCTATAGCCTCTATTTTTTTTCCTTCATGATCCACGAATGCGTAGTGGTAACTGTGGAGTAGTTGTCTGTTTATCTTATATTCTTTGTGAGCGATCCTGTTGAGGATGGCATTGCCATACATGATATCTCCTATCACTGGATGTCCAATATGTGCCATATGCACTCTGATTTGATGCATCTTGCCTGAAAGTAGTTGGCATTTGACGAGTGTGATACTACCCAGATGCTTGTTGTCTACGATCTTCTCGGTCGTGACAATAGTCTGACTATCTATTCATTTTTCATGATT
>JBAYVQ010000016.1:0-12907 GCA_041674565.1 Candidatus Absconditabacterales bacterium | reverse complement strand
TGCGTTTTTCAGCTTATCAATAATATAACTCGTATCTTCTTGCACAATCTGAGCTATCGTATCTTTTTTACTTGGTTTATGATTGATAATCTGAATCATTTTACCCAGCCTTTTGGAGTACTCATCTATGGCATGCACAAAGTGTTTGTCTCCATCTGATATACACCACACCAAAATCATCAGATAGTCCTACCAAATAAAAACAATGCACTATTCATGTAGATTATTCATGAGTTTATGTTCGACATTGGGTTTGAGTGCCTCACAAAAAACCTTGGTCAATTCGCGTTTGAGGGTTTCAGCAAGCACAAGCGTATCCCTATCTAAGTTTGCTGGACCAAATAGAGTATCTCAGATTATCAATAAGTTTTTACACGTATCTGGATGTTTTCAATTACCCAGATGCTTTTCTACGTTATTCTTTCGGTCATTAAATGACCATCCCTCAGTTTGTATTACTCATCGCTTCATTGCTCAGAAAATAAATTACTTATTATGTCAATCCTGGAATCTTTGGCATACCGCCACCCATCATACCGCCCAACATATCATTTGGGTCAAAACCAAGTATTTCTTTTGTTTTTTCCATAGCGACTTGCTGAGCCTTAGTTTTTGCCTTTTTGTAAGCAGACATGAAAGCATTTTCTAGTTTTTCTTTGTTCTCGACAGATAATAGTGTCTCATCTTCTACTTTTACATCAGTGATATCCATCTCTCACGACATATCGATAAGGATACCATCTTCTCTGGATCTGATTATCAAGTTTTTTAAAGCATCTTGAAGTTTTTTGTACTTATCGTAGAGCTGTTTCATTTGCCCCATTTGATCAAACATAGACATGACAATTAAACACAAAATTATAAATAAGCTGATAGCAGCGTAATACATAATTTTATTTTCCCTCGATACAACGAAATTTGGATTGATAATGACAAAACAAATACTATACGGTAAAAACACTCATTGGCTATAAATTTACTCGTCAAGAAACCTAATGGAAAGCCCTGGTCCCTGAGGGAAAAGCGCTGCCGATCATATGGAAACGGCAATAGCCCAAACAATAGGATTTTTCACCCAAATGATTGCCAAAGGGCTCGACTGAATAGAGCAAATAGGCTGAGCCAGAAAAGCAATCGCTGAATTACCAGAAGGCATCGTAGATGTCTGAGCATACTTTCTGTTGCAAGAGCCGTGAAAGGAAGGCTATACTTTGCAGGTAAGCAAAAAACACCTCTTACGAGGCATGAACGATAGCAAGAACTGAAGTGAAGCAATAAGATATATGTCTTCTTTGGACAAGCAAATCATAACTCAAAAAGTAACCAGATTGAAGTGCCTCCATGACACTTTATGCAAGAACAAAGAGAATATATGATTCTCCAAAAAAATGAGACACGATTATTTCGTCCTCAATCGTCTTGATGATACGATAGGAAAGTTTTCAGATACACACAGTATTTTTATGAAAGAGTTACTCAATCTCATCCACTACATCTATCATGATAATCTAAAAGAACTGCATGATGATATGGCTATCATAAGGAAATCTATCATACATCAGTGATGAACAAACACTGATCCGTATGAATACTACAAAGAATGGTCAAAGGACCCCACGCAGTACATGTCAGAACGAGCACAAACCGATGAGCTACGCCAGCATATCAAATGAAGGAAAGCCCTATTAGTGCTTATGGAGGAGATAGAACGCTATCCCTTTAAAAGTATCACAGGCAAACGTGAAACAATATAAATATCAATACTATATATTGACATATACTTTATAATGTTTATAAGGCATAACACTTTATATATGTTTTTGTCATGAAAGAATACTCTCGCAGATTGTGTGCAAATAAATCAAATGAGCTATATAAACTCATCACAGCGGTATATACTGGCTTGTTGTTCAGCATAATGTGTCCTACAACTACAGCACAAGCACAGGGTCAAAATCAAATCCTCAAAATAGCGCCAACTTATAAAATAGGCAGCAAAGAGCTAATAGTAACAGATAGTACTACAAAAGAAGAGATCACATACCAACTCGCAGTTATCGCCAAGAAACATTGAGCCACGCTAGCGCTCGAATGAAGCAATACGCACATTCTTTATAGGGACTCACTCACTCTTTATAATCTTTTCCATAAAACAGAATCATTGTGACAAAAAGCAACAACAAAAGTAGACAAGGCATGACTGCCAACTGGGAAACCCTGCATCACTGACGAGCAAGAGAAAAAGCTATACTACCGGTTTAAGGATTATATAGAGTGAAAAGTACAATGGGCAGGGGATCATACGGTACGACACGGTCTGATACGCCAAGAAAGACACTGATCGATTGTAGTATACTACACCGAATTGACCAACAAGTATCCCGCTGTAGTAGCATATCGTCCAGGCATTGAACCAAGCGGTTATAGATATTTGCGGAATCAAGTAAAAAATGGAAGTTGCTATGATTCAGCTGAATTATTGAGTTTAGGTTTTTATAAGCCGAAAGCGGAGATCATTACTATAGCGCCATCGCAATGTAAAAAACGAAATATACATACTTGAGATATTAGTAAAGTGAATCAACTTGCAAAAAGAAAGACCATACCAAAACCAGTTAAGAAGAAACAGATCGCGCCCACAACAACAACTCCTATACCTACAGACACCTTAGAAAAATTGAAGGTCGAAGAGATAGATAAAGCACAAGAGATATTCTCCTGACAAAGACTGAATATCAACAAATCAGAACTTGTAGATGGCATGATAATCGTACGCGACTATGGCAAAGACGACGGGGATAAAATCGAAGTGGAAGGGAAGGAATATGCACTGTGAGCAAATGAAATTGAGATCAATACAAGACTAACCTGAGACATGATCGTATTAGAAATCACCAGCGAAGGGACTCAATCTCCTGGCACTCTAGAGTTACATCGAGGCACAACACACAAAAAAATTGCATGAAAAAAATGAGATATTATTCTCATCCAATTGGAAGAATAAAGAAAGTAATCGCTACTTACTAGCTACTAACCTATATATCCATGTAGCTGCCCTATGTAGTATCAAGTCAAAACTACCAAGATATTCCATTTTGTATCCTCAAAATCACATCTTAAATTGAGTCACTTGCGCGAGTCGATCTTGAGTGGATCACGCCCTACTAGCACCAAGCATATCATATCGTTTCAGTCACTTTTCATGAGCGTACTGCATTATACGCCAATGTAAAAGCTGACTATATCCCTTGTTGCCCACACTGCGATCATTACCGCCGTAAAGGTAAATGAGGACGTCCTCATCTTCTATACAAAAAGCACCACTTACAACGCGATCTCACGATCTCACCACAAACAGCTTGCCATATCAATGCTCTAAGGCATGAGCGGTCAGCTTATTCCGTTGTCTTTTCCCTACTGCACCAAAGCCTTTATTCTTGCCAGTATGTGCATATAATTCATAAAATGAGTTATAATCTGAAACATGAGAAGTCAGATCGCAGCTAATAAGCTTGTTAGCTAACTCACGCTCTGCCTTTTTTATCTTCTCTTTTGTGTTTTTGGAAATATCTGTCCAAAGCATCTCCTTGGTAGAACCAGTAGCAAAGACAACAGTAGCATCTGGTAGATTATGCTTGGAAGAGGGCACAAGACCGTATCATAATAACATGTCTGCCTGCATCTGAGCAGCAAAGGCAACTTCCTGGTCTTGTTTCAAGGGAGTTATCTTATAGTTTGTAACATCGTAATACGCCAGTGGAGTAGTAAAACCAAACTGGATATAAAGTGAAATCAACAAACGTCTATCTTTATAATATCATTTTGCTTGCGTAAGGGTTGCTTGTTTCATTCATTCAAGCCACGCAGCGTCAATTTGCGCATGCACGCCGAGCACCTGGTACCAAACGATAGTTATTCAGAGTATCTTCTTATCTTTACAAATAACTTGGTACGAGACATTATCATATAGTACCTCAAAACAGGGTTTAGCAAAAACAGAAGAATTTACATCCTTCCGCAACTGCGATTGATAAAAGTTATAACCGTATTTCATATGCTAATAGGCACTATAATACATAGTATTATTCTCCGTCAGCATGATGAGATGGTCTAGGAGACCTTCTGTCACCACCTTCCATAGGAGGTTTGTCTTCTTTGTATCTGACAGTAATTGGTCTTTCTTTGATGGTTTGACCATTTAGTGCCTCAATAGCTTTTGCCGCATTTTCTTCAGCATTTTCGCCATCAAACTCTACAAATCCAAATCATTTTGATCTACCCGTTTGGTGATCCATGACCACAAAGGTACCAAAACTCTTAGGATAGCCTCTTTCGCTCATCTCTGTGTAGTGAGCAACCAAAGGACCATGTTCTTCAAACAAAGCTGATAGGTCTTCATCTCTCATAGATCGAGCAAGATTTCCTACATACAAGATTTTTTTACTAATACTCATCAAACAAAATATAACTAAATGTGTAATACAAATATAACTATATACCAAAAAAAAGCAAATCTGGCTTAATTACAGTGATCATGACAACAATGATGTTTGCTTGTATCAAAGTATAGATTTATCCCATACACAAAAACAATGATAGCTATCAACTCTGGTATATGCAATTCAAATTCTCCCATCGCTAGACCCATTATCACGTGGATAATAAAAAAATCAAACACAAGATACAGTAGGGGCTCTCCAACTATTCTTTTGAGATCAAACCACCTTGTTGAGCTCATCTTCAGTTTGGATCTCATGATAACATAAAAACATAATCAGAACAAAGACAAGAAAAGATGTAATCATAAAGCTAGTAATTCAGAAATCACAAATTGTTCTCCTTCAATAATATGAAATACAGTCATGACTACAATTTCCACCACAACTAGAGCAATACAGCGACTTGCATTTTTTTTCAACAATTCGATCATACGCACGCGGACAATGTTAAAAGATATTATTTTATAATAATAAATTCTATTTTGTAAATTACAAAGAAAATAAAAAAAATCAATCAATTGACAATAAAATATATAACATTATATGTAGCGGACAGTTTTTACAATTGATAAAAGTTATGCACAGTCAACTGGAATCGTATATTGCCCAATACTGAGGAAAGGCTTGAACACTACAGTTATTACATGACCACTATCCACAACTAAGGAAACATCTTGCTCCAGCGCGAATCATAGCTCATAGGGCAACTGTATCACAAAAAGTATACAAAGCATTGATTGATTCGAGGAGGTCTTTCGGATCACCCGATATATTAGCTCGCGCAAGTCACCCCAAAGACCGGTTTGGCTTGGTAGATTTTCTGCCCACCATCACCCTGCCAGACCCAGAACGAGAACGAAGGAGTGGCTTCCTACATGATAATCGTCAATCATTTCAAGATGTCTTAGATCACCGCACAGAAAATTCCTTCAGCGCACACAATAAAAACTATGCCGAAGAGCTACACTATTTGTTGACTCCTTATATCAAGCATACCCTGTATACCATCACAGAACATCCTAATCAACACGATCATTTCTTTGTTGATACAGGTAGTATGTGAACGTTTTACTGAAGAAGGATTACAGACGTGGTATGAGATCAAATAATCTGAATAGATTGACACCCAGACACTCAAGCAATAAAAAAAACACTATCTTTGGTGCAGCTTCTCAGAAAGTTGAACATTTTTAAGGAAGACGATAAACTACAGTATGAGATAGCAATCGCCCAAGATGGGCTACCTTACATATTTCAAGTCAGAAAATTTGCAGATATGTTTGCAACATTACCAAAAGACATACTAGCAAATCATAGAATCATGCATCACTCGAGAGCGATGGGGACTTTACAACCAGATCAAGCACTCTACCATCGACATGGTAGTAATTTGGACGAAATGGAAATAGCTATTGACTATGCATCTTGAGACAACTTACTATTTTCTTGCGATTTATGTAGCGATCATATCACCTTTGCGCAATCTCCACCAAATCTAAAATGATTTATATGCGAGTCTCAATCAGCTTTGTTCCACAATCTTACCGCACCTTCTCAAGCAGTTCTGCAAAACAACGGCTTCGCTTTCCTCAATATGACTCCACCAAGGTATGATGAGTATATAAAAATGAGTATAAGCTGACAAGGTATACAGCGATCCAAAACTAATCCAAAAAAGCAAAAGCATTAATAAAATCTCTTTCAAACTGATTGAGTGGCGATACTTTTATTTTTGTGTTATAAGGGATACTTTCTCCTTTCAAAATCCTTACTAGGCATCTGTGATCTGCTTTATTATCGACCAGAGTGTGGAAAAAATCTTCAATAGAATCATCAATAGAATGACAATTGGGTCTGTATTGCGTTAGATGAGTTTGGTTTAGCCAAGAGAAATAGTAGACAAAAGAATCCCTAAAAGAAAAACCCATATCCACTCCAGACTTAGTGTTGTATAAGATATCATTACGTGACATGTAGTAAGTGTGGTATTCCTCCATAAGGTTTTTAACATTGTTAAGACCCTCATCACACAGATCCTGCATATTAGCTATTGATTCCAAAAGTTCCCATTCCGCTAAGGACAAAAGACCGCGTTTTTTACCATCAGAATCGTAGACACGTAAAATTTTCTCAACATGCTCAATAATTTTGGAACACAACTTCAAAAAATATGTTCTTCTTTCGCAATGAAAAACAAACTCTTGATATACGGACTCCCTTTCACCTATCGTAAATAGCTCCTGGATCTGTTCTGCAGATCTTGGCTTAGACACAACAAATCAAGCTTTCAAGAGGCATTTATCACTATACAAGCGCCCTTGTTTTTTCAGAATATTGAAAATATCATCATTGGAAACAAGCTTATCGCCAGCCAGCAGCATACGCATATCATAATTAGTCAGATTCATCATCTTAGCAATATGAGACGCCTGTGCATTAACTCGCTTGGCCATAGCTCGGTCATCTTCAGTTGTCCTCACAATCAATCAGTCCTTTTTCATCTACCGCCTCAGATTATATAGTAATATACTTCATTAATTATTTACGTCTTATCTCCATGCTCATTTGTTTTTTCCTGTAACTATTGGCAAATCTATGGGCTTCATCTCTACTTCTCACAAGAATTTTGTCTACCTCGTCATACACGAGCTCCTTTTGGCGCACAGAGAAAGAAATAGTATCTTTATTATTACTTGTCAACATTCAATCCTTTTTTTCTATATCTAATACATACAATATTTCCTTTTCTCCATATATTTTACTTCTAGAGCCGCGAGCCGCGCCTTTACCCAAGGAGACAAATTGGATCATATCCAGTAGTCCAATATCCAGCAATCATTGTTGAAATAGCTTCGTCAGTACGTCCAACTGTTTCAATCCCCCATCGATAATAAACAAGTCAGGCAAAAAGCTTGCTTTGGGATCTTGTTCGCCAGAAGTTTTAATAGAGTGCATATAGGCACCCTTAAATCTCCTTGATATGCATTCTTTAAGACTATCATAATCATCTCATCAGGTTGCGAGTTTTATCTTATACCTTCTGTATCACCTCTTTTCAGACATAGTACCAACTAGGCAACTAAGTCAGCCGCTTGCCCAAGCACCCGAAAGATGAGAAATATCAAGTGCCTCAATACGGTATGGATAGTAAGTAAGGCCATACCTCTCTTGTAGACCTTTTAAGATATCATTCGCTAGACTATCCTTTTGCCAACTACTACTTGCGA
This sequence comes from Candidatus Absconditabacterales bacterium, assembly GCA_041674565.1. Lineage (GTDB taxonomy): Bacteria > Patescibacteriota > Gracilibacteria > Absconditabacterales > Absconditicoccaceae > CALMFT01. Next base: position 5,181 of record JBAYVQ010000016.1, on the reverse strand, counting down.
TAAAACTAGTCACAAAATTACTAAAATGTTGATCCAGCTCTTTTCGTAACTTCGCTGAGATACTCAATCATTTGGAAAACACATACAGCGTCTTGGAATCACCAGAAGCGTTTTTACGAACAAGCGATCCAAATTCCAATTCTATACTAGCGATAATCTGATCTTGATCGAGGTCATCTATAGATTCTGAAAATCTCAATATATCCACCATTTTACCTTGCTGAAAGACCATCACCACATACACTCGTTTGTTTTCGATACAAATAATCTGCGCCACCACTCCATGCAGAGCAGGATCCAGTATCACCGTTTGTTTTTGAGTAAACTGATCAATATGGTTATAAATATCTCTGAGTTTTGCGGCTCGCTCAAATTTTTCGTGAACAATGCAATCTTGTATCTCACCCAATAAGGACTTTTTCACTCATTCTGTTTTCCCACCAAAAAAATCCTGAATGCTTTGCATCATTGCCTTGTATTGTTGATGGTAGTGCTCACGCGGGAGCAAAGAATCAGACATAGGTAAGAAATTATGATTAGGTTATAGGACTATGTTTCAGCCTCTCGATTCTCTTGGGAAGACTTGGGTGGGTTGCAAAAATATCCATCCGCATTCTCTTGCCACCAAATATTTTCATGGTTGCAAATTCATCATGAGGCACATGAGCTTCATCAGAAATAGTCATCAGCTTTTGCAAAGCAGATATCATAGGCTGTTTCCCCAAAAACTTCGCAGACCCTTCGTCGGCTTTGTACTCTCTATATTGTGAAAACTGATTGACGACAATAGATCCGAGTATACCAAATAATACTTCGCACAACAATGCAATCAAGGGATTGTAGCTAGATCTGCCTTCATCATCGCCTCTTCATCACGCTATCAGTCTGGACAAGAAAAATACGAATGTATTCATAATACCCTGCAGCAAAGTCATGGTAACCATATCCCCATTGATTATATGAGCCATCTCATGTCAGATGACTCAGCTTATTTGTTCATCATCCATTGAATCTAGCAAGCCCGTACTGACCGCCACCAAAGCGCTAGATTTAGTTGCGCCTGTAGCAAATGCATTCACTTCTTGCGAATCATAATATCCTATCTCTGGCATAGGTATCATTTTTTCATGAGTAATACGTTGCACTATATTGTATACGTTTTGCAATTTACGAGGGTACGTAGCCAATAAAACGGGATCAATAGACTGTATGCCATACATCCTTTTGGCAGTCATTTTGGACATCATCAGGGATACTATAGCTCCACCAAAACCAATGATTACGCCATAAAATAGTATGCCAAGATAGTTTCATCCCAAAGAAATATTAAAATACTTTTCTAAGATAAATAACAGCACATAAATCCCAATCATGATAAACAGATTGGTCAATATCAGTAGTCCTATTCTTTTCAATCGATTTCACATATGCACAAATAATACAAGTAAAATACTTTACCCATGCCACTATACACAAAACACAAAATATCACAAGAGTTTGTTACTAACGCCCAAAGTAGTCAAAATCAAAAGCATCAATAAGCTGATTAAGTTTCTTTGTGATCAGCACCTGATCGTTGGATTGCAAAGTAACATCAAATTGGAACGAAGTAGGATGGCCGTTAACCGTCTTAGTTATGAAAACAACGTGAGTAGGATATCATGCTGGTCTATCATTTAGCACCACGATACTCATGGACTGATTGGATTGAACAATATAGGAAACATCTTCATTATCCAACTCAGCGAGGTAGTCATTTACAGGTCTAGAATTTGGTTCGCCCTGATCCAAAATGCGATAAGATACCGTAGCGCGAGCGATACCATCTTTAGTCAACAACACAGCATAGTGCAAGTCACGATAGAGCATTACATCGCCCGTCATCAATCTATTTGTTTGTTTTTTTATTTTCAAATTAGATCGCATCTTTTGTGCGGCCAAAAACGAACGCTTGCGATAGTCACCAAAATAATTCACTGTTACTCACCTACCTGTTTTTTCATCAAAATGTACTAACAAACGAGATTCGGTGTAAGATTCTTCATTTCTTCGCGTATAAGAGTATCGTTTCTTCCCTTGTCTTTGCAATTCCGTTGCAATTGGCGCATCTTCATTGACCTCCTCATTATTATTGATAATCTGACGCAATAGGTCTTGCCAAGTTCCATTGAACTCAAAACTCGTTACATCAAATTGTACATCCTGATTTTTACTGCGAAAAGAGGCTTCAGAATGATTTTGCTGATATCATAGTGAATCGATTTCGAATTCTGGATTAATATTCATGCTAAAATCCAAAACATTTAATCTTCTATTATCCAACATAGATTTTTTGGAAGCCACGAAATCTGCAAAAGATTTGGCTTGAGCTACCATTGTTTCAGTTTGTTTGACTGGTTTTACAGAGGTAATGCCGTATCATGCGTTGTATACAGAACCCTGACGAAGTACATATTTTTTTGTCATCTCGAGAAATGAAGAGATGGTGGAAACAGGGGTAAGATATCATCCTGGCACTACCCCATTTGCCTCTCACGGTATAAGGACAAACGTAGGAACTCAAACTAGTGAACCGTTACTGTCAAAACCACCTCATCAACTATCACCAAAATTGATCTGTGCGTCTACCGAAAAATAATCTCCCTTGTAACCAGCTACAATACCCTTACTGGCACTCAAGTTACCCTGTCATTGCAATCCAAATCAAAAGATCTTGATGTCAGAACCAATTTCTGGGTCAGTTTTTGATAACTGTACACTGGGCAGATTTGGTGTATTTACAAATCTCATAAGTGCCAAGTCGTTCTGAATATCAATATACTCCAAAGTTGCAGCACCAAAACAAACAGGAGCTTTGGTAGTAATACGCGATTCGCATACCTCATATCGAGCCATTTCATTATCCAAAAGAGCGACGTGGGCATTGGTGAGTAAACTACCAGAATCTACAACTAGGGCTGAACCAAATTGTTTCTTGGTAAATATACGACTTACTGGATCATAGGTATAGATATTTATTTTTACTACGCTGTCATACAAATCATCCACAGAAGATAATCCATAAGCAGACTCCACCAATCATGAACCATAAAAAAGAAAAATCCAACCCATACTACAAAGCAGTACAAGCTGGATAATATATGATCTGACGAACCTAGTTATCATGAGGACAATGTACACAATAGCCAGAGAAAATCAAGACCGTTAGCTACAATATTATTCTGCCAAATCTAAGTCCATAAGATCTTCCTCGTCCAACATCTTGAGCTCCATAGTTCTTTTGAAGTTACTACCAATAGGTAATGGTCTGCCAAGAATTACGTTAGATTTGAGATCTCACAACTCATCAATAGCACCTTTCAAACTGTTTTCTACCATTACTCTCACCGTCTCTTGGAAGGAAGCTGCAGATAACCAAGAAGCTCATTCCTTAGCAACCTGCGTAAGACCAAATATTAGTCTTTGTCATTTTGGTAAGTCTTTGCTATCATTTCTCAATACTTCACATACCTTGAGATAATCTTCGTATGGTACGATACTTCCTGGGACAAAACTACTATCACCTCCATCCTCAATCAAGAATTTGGAGAACATCTGCTTCACTACTATTTCCATGTACTTTCTATTTACCTCTTGTGATGCACCAAGATAGACCTTTTGCAATTCATTTACAATATACTTTTGTACTTCTAGGTCTCAGACTATCTCCTTATATTCCTTGAGATCCAAAGCTCATCCAGTCAAAATCTGCCCCTTGAGCACTTTATCTCCATTTTGAACTTTGAGTCTTGTACCAGGAGAAACTGTTTTCTTTTCTGATTTGTATACACCAAGCACGACTTGATCTTTAGTCACTTCGATCACCACTCCATCTTCTTTTACCTTTAGTTTTGACTTACCTTTCACCGCAAAGTCAGAACCTTTCGTAAGTTGCTCACCTTTTTTAACACAAGGTACATAATCTGATTTCATAAAGTAGAATCTCTTCTCTTCTTCTGCCAATATTTCTACTGTTTGCAATTTACCATCTTGAGATATCCTGACCGTACCATCATAAGGGCTCACGATACCTTTCGCTTTTGGTATTCTTACCTCCAGCAACTCATCCACTCTAGCCAATCATCCTTGTGTTACATCCTCACCAAATGCAGCAACTCACTTGTTATGCTTACTGTTCAACGTCAACTGCGTGGTTCTTTCTCATAGTGACTGAGAAGCAATAATACCTATAGCTACTCCTGTCTCAATCAACTGTCTTGTACTCAAATCCATACCAAAACATTTTTGACATACGCCATTTACAGTTTTACATCACATACTAGACCTGACTTGTACCGTCTCAATCTGGCTATCCATAATAATATTTACAAGATTTCTGTCTATCAAATCACCAGTATAAGCGATAGTCAGACCACTATCATCTTGGAGATCTTGAGCAAGCACTCTTCCATATACTACATCAGCAAAACTTTCTCCTCCCGTTTGCAGCTCATACTTATTGAACTGGACATACTCTGGTGTCTTACAATCCTCTTCTTTTACGATCACTTCCTGATTGGAATCACACAGTTTTCTAGTAATATATCCACTATCCGCTGTCTTTAATGCAATATCAGTTCTACCTTTTCTAGAGTTGTGGCATCCCAAGAAGTACTCCAAAGGCGTATATCACTCCAAGTATCACGACTTGATAGGAAGATCAATTACCTTTCCACTTGCACCTTGTACCAATCATCTCATACCAGATAGGTAAGATAGGATGGCAAATGATCATCTCGCTCCACTATCAGCAAGCATAAAGTAATTATTGTCTTTATGTCTAGAGTAGATCTCTTTAGTTTTCTTTTGTATCTCGTTGTCTACACCTATCCATATATTCTGGTTGATAGCTGACTTTTCCTCATTGCTATAAAATCCTTTGTACCAATATTTAAGCAGATTCATGACTTTCACATCTCCAGTTGCAATGGTCTGATCTTTTTCTTCTGGTTCCAAGATATCAAATACTGATACCGATACTGAAGACTGTTGGGCAAACTGGAATCATACATCTTTCAATCTATTTGCCGTATCAGAAAGCATAAGCTGACCTCATACGTCATATACCATATCCATAATAATCTTTATTTCTTTTTTCTTGAACAGACCGTTACCATTGATTTTAGGACTATCTATAAACTG
>JBAYVQ010000015.1:0-13677 GCA_041674565.1 Candidatus Absconditabacterales bacterium | reverse complement strand
GGCACAAGGTGTTTATCTACTACCCCAATGAGAGATAACCTGAGCAAGTAGAGTGAACAATATTTCAATACCACGGCCGTAATGACCATCGCCGCAGATAGATTTGTTTGCGGTTTTTTTGCTGTCATACCCATACGTACGAAATTAACCAACCCAAAAGACAATACCTGGTCTTCTTGTGTTACCAAGTGAGGAAACGGATGAAAATAGCCAAGATCATGATACATCATCATTTTTTGTGCAAAAACAAATCCAGATATTCGCACAGGTAGCCGACCGTGATATCTTACCAGTGAGTGGAATCGTATTACGTCTGGCTTTCGCTTATAACATCTGATTATCAATCATAGTGCAGAGATAATGTTGAATCAAGTCAATGGCAACAAATACGATCTTGCTTTTTTGAGCAACTGAGCAGATCGCGTAATACCAAAGTATTGTGCCTGGAAACCGTCACGCCCAATAAGCTTCGCGACATTAGACATATACATCTCTATACCACCGCTAAATACGGTAACATAGTCAGACACCAAGAGTATCTTTTTCTTTGTTTGCGTCATGTCTTATGACATAACTATGGCTATGTGTTTTTCAACGCAAACACGAAATTACCAGCTACCACCTCAACCACCTCAACCTCAGCCGCCACTAAAACCGCCACCTCAGCTGCCAAATCAGCCTCATCACGACCAAGATCACTCAGAGGCTGGTGGAGCGACCCATCAAGACGTAGCAATAGTGTCAATGGCTGTACTCAAACCCGCTACACTACTAGCATGAAAGCCGTGTCAGATGAACCATACAGGATGATACGCCTCACCTAAAGCCTGATCAGTGACCTTCAAAAATGAACTTGCTAGACCCAATACTACAGCATACGGCAGAGTCTTATCAATAAAAGTGGGATCTTGTTTGAGAAGCACCTGTAATTGTGGAGCCTCTACTTTTTCAATAAACGTCCTATAGCCACGCAACGAGCTCAACAATTGTTCATACGATGGGGTTTTGGCATACATAATACTAGCAAATAGTATACACACCACCACAGTAACGACAAATGAAGTAATATAAGACAATATAAATCACCCCAAAAGCTCGTTTGTATTTGCAAAAAATACAAGGTAGGTATTGTAAGTCCAAGATACTATCATAACAAGAATAGCATACAGCACAACAAGCAATGCAACCATATACCAAAAACTCCTGACAGCACGCCTAGATTCTAGAGTATAGCGTTCTTCATAAGAAAATTGTGTCGTAAGCTGGTCACTAATACTCTCCAAGACAGGATAGAGGGTGTCGAGCGTAGATACGTCCACCTCTTGTTTACCTGCAAAGAGGGCATCAAACAACCTGCGTTCGTGCTCCTCCATATGTTTTATGGCAGCCTTTGCTTTCTGGTTATTTGAGCTATGTAATATATAATGAATATCTTGTGTTCAGGTTATTTTTTTGACAACGCCAGCTGCCACATCAAAGAGATTATTCGTCTTTACAATAGGATCTCACTGCTTTTGTTTGATCACTAATATACCTTGAGACGCTCGATAGTATATCAAAGATGCAATATCTGAGGCAGTGCAAGATCACTGAAGGGAAACAATATACTCTGGCGGAGTCATGCCCTTTGGGGGGTAATATGACACTACATCTGGCAAAGGACTATCCTTACCATGACGCTGCCGCTGCCTATAACATCGTACAAATATCAAGAATGGGGTCGTGTACAAAACATATAAGAGGATGTCTCGCCACCGCAACGATGAAGTCGCAAGAGTAAAAGAAGCATCTGTAAATTGAATACCGATAGTAACCGCTTGATGAGGATCTAAGGAGATAGGTAAATAACCAGAAACTGCACCGCTGCCCACCATCACTGTATCTAGTGTCTGACGCACACCGTAATCACCATAGTAAACAAACCGCTTAGCTTGAGACGGGTCTACTCATGCGGGAAATCCGATAATGAATGATCCCGATAAGATGGGTACTTCTCGACCAGGGCCCATCATATTCCAATACAACTCCTGATAACCTTCGTATTGTCTAACTCATTGACGTACTGTGTAGTTTATATTGTATTGCTGTAATCCGTCCACCAACACATCTGGGGAACCTATCTTGATAATCAGATTATCTCCATCTTTGTACGACTCCCGATCCCAGCCATCTACTTGAGTTTGGATGATCGGAGCGGTAATGTAATTCCCAGACAAATTGCGATACTGATAGGGTATACTACGGAAGATACCATGCTTGGGTGCCGTAAAGTTGACAGAAATCTGTTCATTGATTTGAAGGTCTCCATTCTCTTCTACCGCTATACTAGTAACATAGTCACGGATCACAAAATCATACTGCTGTTGAGCAAATGTCAATGATCAAAAACAAAAAAACAAAAGGCCAATCAAGAAAGATCAGCAGCATTTTGTTGTCATAATATCCTCAAGAAAGATTAAAATGTAACTTTTGGTACTACTCTCTCTGCCTCGGTGATTTCAAAAAAGTGCTCTTTACCAAATCCAAATATATTCGCCACAATATTTGATGGAAATGACTTGGTAAGTATAGTATACTCCCTCACTGTCGCGTTGTAGTATCTTCTTGCGTTTTGTATCGTGTCTTCCAGGGCGCTGAGCTGCGTTTGGAGATCTAGGAAACTAGCATTTGCTTTGAGATCTGGATAGCTTTCTGATAAAGCGAATAATTGTCTCAACGCGCCCGCCAGTTGATTATCTGCTGCTGCTTTATCTGCAAAACTGGTAGCACTCACATATTGATTTCTTGCCTGAACAACTTTTTCCAAGGTTCCTGACTCAAAATTTGCATATCATTTGACTGTCTCCACCAAATTGGGGACAAGATCTGATCTTCTTTTTAGTTGCACATCGACATCTGATGTTGCATTTTGTACTTGCGTTTGCAGTGATACAAATTTATTGTAGACACTAATACCGTATAATACGATCAGTACTACAACCAATCCAATCCACATCAAAGGACTCATGGAGCTTCAGATTATAAAAAATAAAAATACTCTGAAAGAGTAACCGATATCAAACATTTTACAAGACAAGTTTGAAAGAATGACACAAAAAATCGTTATTTGTCGAGACCAGCATTACGACACAGCTGCTCAAATAAAGTCAATTGCTCTGGAAATTTTGTCAGACGAGTACAGGCTTCATCATAAGTAAATCGCCCATAATCTGTATGACCGTCTTCCGAGTTTAGTACGATATCTTGCTGCAGCGTCCTGGCGGCAACGCCGTAAACCACTGACCACTGAGCTTTCCCTTTTCTCTCAGAACGGTACTCTTGTATGGTACAACCAGTGTCTAGAAATTCTAACTCAGTTATACCAGTTTCCTCTTCCAGCTCTCTTGCTCCTGCTTGTAAGTAATCTTCTCCTGGATCTACTCCTCATTGAGGATTTTGTCGATACTGATGCTTGCCATTGAATAAAAGCAAAAATAACGGTGTACTTGTTGAGCTTTGTTGGCAAAATACAAGCACTCTGGTAATCTGTCTGACAGGGACACACTCACCATCTATTTGTTTATACAAGACTCTTTCATCTCATACCCTTTGGGATAGGATGGCATGGAGTGACTTTGGCAAAGGATCTAGCGTCTTTGGACTCAGGGTGCCGTCATTAGCAGGTGCAGTAAAGGAAATAAGACGAGACGAATCGTTTGGGGTATAGGTCATATTATATGGATATACAGCAATATATACGTACATTATATTGACTGTTAATTATAATACAAGTATATTAATCACTACTATATTTCTGAGAAAAAACTAGTATATCGTTATGAAAACTCATAAGACAGCCATCCACATAGCTGATATCAAACAAACCAGTAAAGAAATATTTTCTGATATAGCAAAAAGAGGAATCCAGAAAACATTGGAAAAGGGGGAATCGGTGCTTATTTTCGCAAACAAAAAAGGAGTACATACGGGCATGGTTTGTAAAGAATGCTGACATATACCCTATTGCAATCAGTGTGACATACCCATATGACTCTACCAAAATCTCCATAATCACATGTTCTGATTATGTCCTATATGCCAACATACATACGAAGTAATCACACAATGCCCCAGTTGCGGCCACGGAAAACTAGATCCCTATTGAGTAGGTATTCAGCAGGTAGCCGAGTATTGCAAAAAACAGTTCACGCCAAACGTCATTATTATCCAATCGTCCAATTCCAATTCTCACCCCAAAATCCAACAACTCTTTTTCCAGTTGCGTCAAAAACCACTCATTATCATAGCGACATCCTTACTCCAATACTCTGTCGTAAAGGTATGATTACTGGTTTTTCAAAATGCATTACAAGTTAACATACCAGATTACAATACAGAACTGCGTAACTACCAATTTCTTTCTACCGCCATCCATAGTTACCAAGCTCCTCATGCGATCATACAGACATATCAACCAGATCATGCTATCATACAGTCTATCAGTCAACAAGACCCCGCTATGTTCTTAGACCAAGACCAAGTGTTTAGAATAAAGCACCATTATCCCCCTTTTGGCGAGTTATGTATCATATCCTATAAGCATGTTATAGAAACATCACTATTTACATCAGTCAACAACTTATTTCATGATATGTTGGCGCTCAAGCAAAAATGAGGATATGAGCATATACAAGTGTATGCTATACCAGCCATGATCTACAAAATATACGGTAAATACAGATACCAAATAGTCATAAAATGAGAACACATAAGGGAATTTATAGATATCGTTTTCCAGGAGTTGAAGCCATACAGCAAATGATTCAAGTTTGATCGAGGTGCACAGAGCTTTTTTTAGCTACTTGCATACAAACACAGAATAATTATTAATCAACCACTACGACAATGTCAATATTTTTGGGATATACCAAAGACATAGCATCTTTTGTCGTGCTATTATTGCAATTTTAATTTTCAGTTTTGTTCATGTCTAAGTTTGTGGGCGCCTATCATTACAAAAAGCCCGGTCGATTGCAAATGATGAGGCACAAGTACCGCTCTTTTGAGTTATGAAGTACTATTATACGATTACCTATTATATTCTTGTTTATCCCTCTTATAACGGGTAGCATTTTGTTTTATGTATATATAATCAGAGAGCTCCCAGATCTCAAAAAAGTGGAGTCACTCAGTCTTTCACAAACCACGACTATTACCGATAGAAATGGGGAAGTATTATATAGGGTATTTGAAGAAAATAGAGAGTATGTACCACTGAGTAAAATCTCAGTCACTATGCAAAATGCAATCATAGCTGCCGAGGACAAGTCTTTCTGGACCAATGCTGGAGTTGATTTTGGTGGTATGGCTAGAGCTCTTTTGAGAGATATCGGTTCTTCTGGACCGTCACAATGATGATCTACGATTACCCAACAGTTGGTAAAAAACTTACTGCTAACACCCGAACAAACTCTCAAGAGAAAATTAAAAGAACTGGTACTTACGATACAATTGTGAGATTTATTGGAAGATCAAGTAGCAAAAAGTAATCCTACTATATCCAACAAAGAAAGAGAAAGGAAAGTAAAAGAAAAAATACTCGAGTTGTATCTCAACTATATCTTTTTAGGTAACAACAGTTACTGAGTCCAAGCAGCGAGTAAATGATACTTTGGAATTACTGCTGACAAACTCAACGTACTAGAGGCAGCTGTTGTTGCTTCTATACCAAAAGCTCCAAGTAAATTTGATCCCTACAAAAATAGACCAGGACTTGTATGAGAGCTGGAGATAAAAAACTATGCAGGGGAAAAAGTAGCAATAGACGATATAGCATACCAAGAAGTACTCAATAAAGTAAAGTCAGTACTTGATGATAGCAGAGTAAAGTCGAAAACAAGCACAGAAGATATGTTAAAATACCTACAATGACTAATTAGTTTTGATTTTACTCACAACAATGAGTTGTACAAAGTAACATACTCACCATGACGTAAAGACTACGTTCTTTCCAGAATGTATGAAGATGGATACTTATCCATAGAAGAGTTTAAAGATGCTCTTATATTGGGTATGAATTACAAGTTCAATAAAGGAAAAATTACCATTGATTCACCTCACTTCGTATTCTGGGTATTGGATATATTAAAAGAACCAAACAATAAGTACATCGGAGAGTATGGCGAGGATATACTCAAAAGATGATGATTGGTTATCAGGACAACATTGGACAACAAAATACAGCAAATGGCCGTGGACAGTGTAAATGAATCTATCAGTAGCATCAAGTGATATGGTGGAAACAATACAGCATTAATCCATTTGGATAGCAAAAACGGTGATGTGCTTGCTTACGTATGATCAGCCGATTATTACAATGAAGCCATAGATGGTAATGTAGATGTAGTGCAAAGAATGAGACAGCCATGAAGCTCTATCAAACCTTTTTGGTATGCGCTAGGGTTTATGAAGACCGCACTTACGATAGACACAAACATATTCGACATACCATTCAAACTATGAGACTACGATCCCGATAATGTAGACGGTAAATTTATGGGACCAATGCCACTGCGTAGAGCCTTGGCTTTTTCCAGAAACATACCAGCGATAAAGATGTATTTTGCTGCGGGAGAACAAGATGGTTTTATTGATTTCGCAAAAGATCTTGGTGTTTATACATTCGATAAAAAGAAAGATTATGGACCGCCAATGGCTATCGGCTCCGCAGAGATGGAGATGTTTGATTTGGCAAAAATGTATGCACACTTATCAGCAGAAGGAAAACCAGGAGAAATTGATCCTATACTAGAGGTCAGATGACCAGATGGCAGTTTGTTGTACAAAAAATCGGATGCAAGACCAAAGCAAGTAATACCATCTTGAGTTGCCTATCTTATACGAAAAATACTTTCTGACCCAGCAAATCTGCCCGCAGATTGGGCAAGAAAATTTAGTTTTCCTGGTATTAAATTTGCACACAAAACAGGTACAAGTAACCGAAGGAGTGGAGATAAAGTTCTTCCTAGGGACGGTTGGTTGGCAACATATACACCCAGCAAGGTAACAGTATTTTGGGCTGGAAATACTTCAGGCAAACCCATGCATGCAGATGCCTATGGATGATGGGTAAACCACGGCACACGAAATAAGTTTTGGACGAAATTGAAAACAAATGGCTACATAAGAAACGAGGATATGAAGCCAGTAGAGGTAAAACAGCTAACTATAGCTAAATATTCAGGCAAGCTCGCTACCAATCAAACACCAGAGGTCATGAAGGTAACTACTTGGTGATATATCAACAATCTTCCTACAGAGACAGATGGGGGTATCAAAAAAGTAGAAATTGATAAACTCTGTATGGGTAAAGTAAGCGATCTCACTCCACAGTCTGACATTATTACTGTCTACATCAATGAGCCACAAACATTTATGCCAGACAAAAGAGATCTCAAGGATATTATGAGGTATACTGGGGAATGATATTCTGTAGAGATGTTTGACGCACAAGGTCAAAAATTATCACAAGAACTCATCTACAAAGAACCAACTGAAGAGTGTCTGGAAAGAAGATTTCTTTCATGAGAAAATAAGAGCGGCGGTCTTGGTTTAGGATGAGAAAACATAAGCTGAAGTCAGCCCGCGGTCAAGCCTGGTGAGGTATCATTGAGCCTCAGTATTATCAAACCCACAGCAGACGAACAAGTCTGATGAGAGTTATCAGTATGGTTTAATGCAAATTCCTCAGAGCAGATTACTACCATCAGTATATCTGTAAATGGTACCATAGTAGAAACTATCTTATACAACAAACCTTCCGTAACAGATGTCAAAAAATTGGATATATCCTGATTACAGTGAAATATCATTATCGGACTCAAAGCAACATCAGAAAGCGGGAAAACAGTAAATCAATCAGTAAGCGTCAAAATGAAAAGTACTACATCTAGTAACCAACTACCAACACTCTTAGTAAATCAAACCACCATAAAAGCAGATAACGGAAAATTTCAAGTTACACTATTCTTTTCTGATCCAGACGGAAGTGTTAAAGAAGGTACTGTTAGTCAGTGATGATCACCTATAGCAAATTTTAATGGCTCTATCAGCACCCTAGAGTTAGATAGCCTTGGCGTTATAGAGTACACTGTACGCGATCATCAATGAGGCATCAAACAATGAACGGTAGATCTCAAACAAGTAAGTAACCAAATATAACACATCTCACAGCATCCAAGCTTCATTATTATTTGTTCTTACGTTATATTAATGAAACAACTACTTGTATCATTTGTTATCAATGCATTGAAGCGATGTGCTAAGTTATATCTGGGTAAAACAAAACCCTACATTATTGGCGTAACAGGATCTGTAGGAAAGACATCTTGTAGATTGATTATTAGTGACACCTTAAAAAAACTCTTACCACAAGAATACATATACACTTCTCCCAAAAATTACAATAGTGATATTGGTCTTTCTTTAAGCATTTTGGGAATAGAAAATTATGAACCCACGCCACAAGGGATGCTTTCTGCACTCTTTGCTGGTATATCACAAGCTATCTCACCAAGAACAAAGCCATCTATATTAGTGCTTGAATACGGCATAGATAAACCAGGTGACATGGATATCCTCATTGCTATAGTCAAACCCGATACTGCCATCCTCACAGCAATAGATCTTGTGCATGCACAAAATTTCCCAGACGGGAAAGAAGGCATTATAGTTGAAAAGACAAAACTACTCTTGGCGGCGAAAGACATGATTATATATGATAATCAAAGTAGTTACCCACAGCTAGCGTGAGTAAAGATAAGCACTCTCACGTTTGGTTATGCGCAAGGCTCTTGAGATATCCAGTTTGATAAGTACCAAATGCAATTATCATGAGATCATATCACTACATCCTACCTCTATAGTATAAAAAATAATCAGAATAAATTGACTATAACCACCAATGTATCTTGAACACATAATATAGCTTATCAATCCATTGGTATCACACTTGCCGATATTATCAGTCATAGGAAAAGTCATCCTTCTTTACGAAGTATGCAGGCACTCCAGATCCCCATACAACTACAACCTGGTAGATTTACTTTACTGGGATCTCTTAGATGAGATATTATTATTGATAGTACCTACAATGCCGCTCCTGGTAGCATGAGAGCAGTAGTTAGCGAATGACTAGAAATACGTCAAGCATTTTTTCCTGACTACGATGTTATAGCGGTATTAGGAGAAATGAGAGAATTGGGAGAGACTTCAAGAAATGAACATCAAGCATTTGGTCAACGACTATCAGACAAATCTATACAGTATGTCATATGAGTCAGTGGCGATAGTGTTCATATGACAGATTATCTCATACAACACTTTAAAAGCACTGAGCTAACTGACACACAAAATAAAGGTACAAAAGTTATGCGGACAGAAACAAATTTACAGGCATCAGACTTGGTACAACATATCATCACTAGTAATCCACAAAAACAGTATCTGATTATCTTCAAATCATCACAGGGAGAAATACGGTTGGAGGAAGCAATCAAGCCATTTATAGAGATATCTCAATGGAATATGCTACCGAGACAAGAACTCTACTGGCTGGCAAAAAAGACTTTTGCTAAAAAAATATATACCCCACCAATAACACCTGTAGAAACAGCAGCAGTATAACATATTATTTTTTACTTTACGCAAGCGTATGTACAACAAAAAACATCTTCACTCCCTCCTTGGATACCTTGGGATCGGTTTCATATCATGAGCAATTAGTCATGGATTTTTCTCAGAGACAAGAAGTATTATTATGGCATCCATAGGTATTGGTTTATTTCTATTGGGTGAATTGCTCAAAGAGGGTGAGAAAAACTATATCAGTCTACTTGTATTCTGACTACTCTACTCAGTGGCAGTATGAATGGTTTCTGGTGGACTGCAACATTTCTTAGATAGCCCATTGAGATCATTATGGATCATCCCAGTGGGTTATGGTGTTTCACTACTTGTTTTCCCGTGGAAGGAGAAACTTATGGAAATAAAGCGGCGGCAACATCTGCTCTCTATAATTATCGGACTTGCCATCAGTGTCGGCTTGTATTTTGGTATCCAAGAGGCTATAAAAAGATTACCAGCAGAGTTATTCCTACAAATTGGTGATAGTAAAGACCATGGGCATGAGGGAGAGGAGAAACCGCAAGAAGTCGCTAAAAAATTGGACTTACAGCGAACATGCACATCACCACGAGAATTATCTATTGTACCATTATACAACGACCAACCGCTCAACGACCTTCAGACCATTAACGATAAATATATACATCTTATGCTAGTACGCCAAGATGGTAGGGGATTTATGCATTTATATCCAGAAAAAAATAAGGCAACAGGCAAACGAGTAACATCCATAACATTCCCATCTGTGTGATTGCGGTATCTGTATGCAGATCTTTATAGTAAACAATTCGGTCCGCAAGTTATTACAGGAAGCATATTGGCAAACGGTGTTAAGGAACCATTTACACCCACACCAGTAGTCACTGGGGAAACCGTCATCAATGTATCATGACTTGATTATCGTATCGAGCGAGATACACTAGCAGTACAACAAGATAATCGTTTTACTGTTATCATACCAACTGGTGAAGCTCAAGAGTATTTTGGGGCAAAAGGACATATGGCTATCATCAACCTTTCTGATATGTCTTATAGTCGCTGAGTTGTTGACGAACAATATGCCTGAGGAGGAGTCTCATTTACTACCAATTTTACCAAACCAGGTATCTACAGGATATTTATCCAAATGATGGTTAACGAACAAGTAGTAACACTGCCGTTTACCGTTATGACACCAGAAAAGGCTAACCCAGCAATACAACTTCCACAAGAAGATGTATTGATAGAGAGTCACACAGGAGACGAACACTAGGACATATATAGCTATTGACAATAGTAAATAATAATTTATATAACTTGTCATATATTTTATTACTACTATAATAGCACTATGACATCACGAAATGATCTGTTTAATAAAGCAAAAGAACTAACAGGAAAAGTAGTACAAAAAGCTGGTAAGACATGAACACAACTAAGAGACAAAACATACGAACTAGGTGATACACTTGCAGCGCAAGAAACAGCAGCGGTAAAATGAGATTTTCTTAATGCTGTTTTCGCAAATTTCAATCAAAGTACATCTTTTTTTGACCCCAACTTCAGAACAGTCACAGCATTCAAGACGACCATGAAGGAAGTATTTGTACAGGGAGCCGAGTTCACTATCAAAGATCTCTATGTAGGCGTCACATTGGGTAACGGGTATTCAGACCCAACGCTGATAGGTCTCAATGCAGAAATAGCAAGGATATACAAAAGAGATAAAGAACATACACCAGACCTCAGCAAGGTGGCTATCGATACAGAAAAAATGAAAAGATTATTCGGTCCAAATTGGCAACTCAACGGATAATTATAGGATTTCTAATAACAAAAAACGCGAATATCGCGTTTTTTGTTACAAGTAAAGGTACTCACTATATATGCTCCAACTCCTTCATAATCAGGTTATATTCATATTCACTATTGATATTGAGTTTTACCTCATGTCACTTTTGGATTTCAGACTTGACCCGTTGAGCATAATTTCTTGCTACTTCTTCACTGAGAGCTGGGTCTAACTTGATATCCGTACCTCTACCAGCCATATTGGTTGCTACTACCACTCATCCAAGTTTGCCTGCGTTTCATACAATATTTGCTTCCTGCTCATGGTATTTTGCATTGAGGACATAGTGATTGATATTCTTCTTGCGCAAGAGTTCTGACACTAATTCAGACGTATGCACCGATGAAGTACCGATCAAAATAGGTTGTCCCATCTGATGATAAAATGCTACTGTGTCGATAACAGCGTTCCATTTTGCGTTTTGATCAAAAAACACCTTGTCTGTCTTATCTACTCTAATAACCTGTCTATTAGTAGGGACACTAATCGTCTCCAAGTTATAGATCTTCTCAAACTCCTCAGCCTCAGTCAGAGCAGTACCTGTCATTCAGCCTATTTTCTCATATAACTTAAAGAAATTTTGATAGGTAATGGTAGCAATGGTTTTAGCCTCTTGTTTTGGTACTATACCCTCTTTTGCTTCGATGGCCTGATGAAGGCCTCATTGATATCTTCTTCCTGGCATAATACGCCCAGTATTTTCATCTACAATAAGTACTTCATTGGCCTGCACAATATAATCTTTCCCATTTTCATATACTCCTTTTGCCAACAAAGCATTTTCAATATGATGGATTTCATCGTATCCAAGATCCCTATAGAGATGATCTACGCCTAGCATTTTTTCCAATTTCGTTATGCCCTGCTCGGATAACGTTGCTGATTTACTTTTCTCATCAATGTAGTAATCCCCTTCTGGTGCGGTCTCTTGTTTGCTAGTATCGGTACTCATTACTTCAGCGATAAATCCCTTACTGACCTTTCTTTTTGTAGAAGAAGGCTGTAAAGATTTGATAATCTGAGAATACTGTTGGTACTTATCTACTGGATCATCATTGGGCTGAGACATAATCATAGGAGTCCTCGCTTCATCCACCAAAACACTATCTGCCTCATCCACAATAGCAAAATACAGGCCTCTATTCAACAATCTTCTTGTTTGTATTGTCTTCTCAAGATTATCTCTCAAGTAGTCAAAACCAAGCTCTGTGTTTTCTATATACGTTATATCTCTCTCATATTGCTCTTTGTGTTTATGCAAAGGTGTGTGTTTAGTGATAGATCATACGGTCAGACCAAGCCAATTATAAAGGTATCACATCCACTCGGCATCACGTGATGCGAGGTAGTCGTTTACGGTGACGACATGGACAGGTTTATCAGTGAGTGCATTGAGATATACAGGAGCTACCGCTACCAATGTCTTACCTTCACCAGTTTTCATTTCAGCAATTTTTCCTTGATGTAGGATGATACCTCCGACAAATTGTACATCATATGGCACCATGTCCCAGGTCATTTTTTTACCTTTTACTTCGATCTCCATACCCACCATCCTTTTACAAGCATGTTTCACCACCGCAAAAGCTTCTGGGAGCAAGGCATCCAAACTCTCACCTTCACGAATTCTTTGTTTAAATTCGCCTGTTTTAGCTTTTATATCTTCATCAGATAAATCATCAAATCTCTCATATCGCTCATTTATTTCCTTAACCAAAGGCTCAATTTTCTTGAGTTGTTTACTATTGTAGTCTCATACAAACTGGTTCAATATCCACTGCAACATAGTACAAATAATCTGAAATAGTAAATTATCTATCAGACACGCGAACCATGATAGTAGCTATTTACTAAAGCTTTGCAAAACAAAACAATAAACCAATAAACAAGCTTAACTAAAAGCATATGAGTTATCTCATATGCTTTTAGTGGCTTATATAGACATCTATGTGGTAAATACACCAATGGCTCGGAAAATAAAGGAAACAATTAGCCAAGAAACTCCTATGAATATGAGTGCTATAGCAACGTTTTTGACAGTTGTATATCATTCTTCTATTTTTTTACTATCTCTAGCATTTACCAACATCAATACTCATTGGATGATGAGGATAATAAGGGCTATAAGAGCAAGTAAGCCAAGTACTCGATTGATAGCTCTTTTTGCTCATACTAATGCAGAT
>JBAYVQ010000014.1:0-13738 GCA_041674565.1 Candidatus Absconditabacterales bacterium | reverse complement strand
AGTACGTAGTTACCTAGTGGGACATTATTATTGAAACTTCTTATAGCTTGCGTGACCTGACCCAGAGTGAGTCAAAGCTGTTGTATTTTTTTTTCATCTACCAGGACCTCGATATTGTACTGATCATCTACCGAAGATCATCCACCTCCTATAGATCATACCTTAGCATCGACTATCGGTCCTTTACCTCTTAGCTCATCCGCCAACTGATAGGCAAGTGTCCTGATGTGATTCACTGAAAATGACTTGCTATCGCCATATATCATCATTTCAAACAACAATTCATTCATGGTGCTAATCTCGCTTACCACTGGATCTTTTGCATCTGTAGGTAGTGATACTTTGCTAATTTCGTTTTTGACATCATTGATGAAATCTTTTACATCTATATCGTTTTTTAGGGTAATCGTGATATTGGAAAATCCTACAGAGGAATTCGAATCAATACTATCGATACCTTGTATATTTTCTACTTTGTCTTCAAGTTTGGTGGTAATGAGCTGGTCAATATCTACAGGATTTGCTCCTGGATAGGAAGTGCTGACACTTACGATTCAGAATTTAATCTCTGGTGACGACTCTTTTGGTATCTGAAATGCAGCAAACAAACCATATCCAATAAGTAAGATGGTGAGCATAATAGATATTCTGAAGTTTTTGATCCACCGTCCAAAAAAATTATTTTCAAGAGATGCGAGGTAGGCGCGTAGTTTGTCGTTCATAGGTAACGGATATTGTAATAAGAAGTTAAATATATAGTGTTGTAGCTCTTTATTTCAATTTGAAATGTGGTCATAATGGATAGCACGTTGCATATTTCTGATTATTTGCCTATCAAGGGGAAGTCACTTTGCTCTATAGGCAATCGATGACATCACAACTTTGGCGATGAGCTCATTTTGATCGGTTTGATAAAGTTACTTCTAGGTGGTAAGCGCGATGAGATTGCTATACAAAAATTATATATAAGCTGAGGAGATCTACAATTCCTAAGCAGTTTTCATCAATATTTCTTTACCAAACATCAGTTGCAGTCTGTATCATATATCCAAGAAATACCACATGGGATAAGGTCTGGTCTGCGTTTCGTAACAAGAAAATTGAAGGATTTTTTTCGTTACCTTGCTTGTGATACATTTGTAATAGGCTGAGGAGAGTTGTTTACCGAAGAAACACCAGGAAGTTATTTGTATCGATATTGGTCTTTGTTGCCTTACCGAATGCGTAGTATATTTGCCAAGACCGACTTATACGTGATGTGATGAATGCAGTCTCCAAAAACGTGGTACAACAAGATGATACTGAGGAGGATTGTGAGATCCAGCAAGCAGTGTTTTTTGAGAGATGAGGAAAGCGTACGCGTCGCTCAGCAGTTTGGCTGAGACGCACAGTGGTTTATTGATACAAGCTATTTTGTCCCCCATGAGGATCGCAAACAGCAATCGACCAAAAAGTATATTATTGTCAACACTAACCCTTTATCGGATAAACGGACGGTGGAACTGAGATCTATTATCCACGAATACCATGTTCGTGACTACGATATTTACTTTTTACCTGCTTTTTTTACTTCCAATTCACAACAAGATGATATGTTGTGCTATGATGCTCTGCATGCAGATTTTGCATATATCATGTTGTTGGATTGGAGGGATCGAGAGCTATTTGTGGATGTATTTCAGGGTGCAGAGAAGATATTTTGCTCTAGACTACACGTATTCCTTATGTCCGCGTTTTGGGGCAAAGATGTACAAGCCTATCCTTACCAAAAAAAGATCACAAAAAATAGATTGATTTTGGAGGCGTGTTGAGTCTTATGATAGCAGTGTACTCCATATAGTGTCACACATTATCTGTTTGCGTGTATTACACTAGCTGAATTATATCAGATTATTTATATATGTTTATATTGTAAAGCAATGAAAAAACTACTATCATCTTTGATGGCTCTTGTGTTGCTTACGGGCAGCGCTTTTGCAACAACCATTACTACTCCTATCAATAACGATACTGTCAGTGGCGGTATGGGAGGTGGCGGAGGAAAGCCAATATGGATTGATCCCGAATATCCAAATGGAGGCAATATCACCTACAACACAGAGGCTCTTGATCTTACGAGCTACTTCAAAAATAAAAAATCAAAAATTACCAAAGTTAAATGTGACGGTAAGGTGATTTTGAATAGCTTGGGTATAACAAACAGCAAAGTGGTATCTGTGGGTGTTCAAGAAGGTGATTTTACTTTCAATTACGATTTCAATAACTGCTCTTTTTGGGCTGGTAGAACTGTATATGCTCAGGCTACTGACGTAGTGACTGATACGCAAGCTATCACTATGGCAAAGGAGTTACTGACGAAGAGCGAAGCTCTTAGCTACTTTAGAGATATGGTAGGAGAGCCTATGGTTACCTATAGAAACAATTACGATGCACAATGAATTGCTAGAGAAGGTAAAGCATACTCTATGAGTGTAGTATTTCCTATCAAGATTTCTGGCAAAGTGGTATATCAGACGTATGGAGATCCAGTTGGATTGACCATGGATGTCACCAACAAAGGTGTAAATAGCGTAAACGCATCAGTATTGCCTTTCACTTTATTGAGAGCAGATAGCTACAAATTGGGCTTTGATGACCTTATCGCATTTATCAAAAAAGGTGGTAATAATCCATATTATCCTCCTTACGTGCAAGATGCTGATCAGTCACAGGTTAAAGTAGATGTAAAGGCCTTGAGTTATGAGAATGTTTGGGTAATCAGCTACAAATATCCTATGTATGGAGGTCAGCCATCTATTTACCTCACCAGTGGTATTAGGGTCAAAACCGACAAACAGTTGGATAATGGTCCGGGTACCGAAAAGAGAGATTACTATATGGTGATTAGTGACTATAAAGTTGCAAACAATATCTACTAGTACTCTATTACTTCAGACTTATTCCATCTGCATCTGCACGTTGGGATAAGTTTTTTGTTACCTTGTATTAGGTTGCTATTTTTTTACTATTCTCTGTACTTCGTTTATTCTTATTTACCTATGGCAGACGGACTAGAAACAGCTGGATTTGAGTCGATACAAAATACTGGAAATGAATCTGGTGAGGTTTCTCAGGAAGATTTGATCCGCGTCAATGAGCAGCTCGGTGAGTCGAGAAAGTATCGTGGTATGATTTGAAGTTCCGTTGCTACAAATAGTAAGCTTGCCGAATTTTTGAAACACTTGATTGTGCAGGTTAACAGCAATGAATTTCGAGATGCCTTAGACTGTTTTTATGTAAAAACTGAATTATGAGAGGCGATTTTTTTGAGTACCACTTTTTGTGCATGTATGGCGCCATTGTATGCCGCAAAAGCTGATGAGCTCGCTTTGCAAGAGTTGTTCGCGATAGATTATCATGTCGATACATCATTTCATGCCTATTTGCAGTATATCCAGAAATTATTCGCACACGATAAAGAAAGTCGAAAAGTTAATGAAAAGAAGTTTCTTATATTTCTCAAGTTAGTTATTAGTTTACGGAGCTTGCAACCAGAGGATAAAAGCGCCCTTGGTCATATAACAATTGATGCATTATCTTGATGATCTCAGTAGTCATACCCACAAGAGGTACGGGTGACTTTACAAAATTGACACATTTGTTGAACTCACTCAAAGAGCAAACTCTGCAAGCAGAGGAGATTCTGATTATTATTGATTTTGATGTACCACAAAGACCTCTCAAAACATTGTTACATGACTTTACAAAATGAGATCGCCACGCCACAAGTATGAATATCGCGCTACTCAATCAAGATTGATATAGGGTGAGCGCTGCGAGAAATTATGGTGTAGCTCAAGCAAAGTGAGATTACGTGTTGTTGTGTGATGATGATATTGTGCTGCATGAAGCAGATTGCCTAGAAAAAATATATGAACAGTATCATACCAAAAAAGTATCGTACGATGATCACGATAAGCAGGTCCGTGAACTTATTTTTTATCCCACCATCACCTTTCATGATACTGGTCATGTTCAGACACAGTGATTTGTATCGTATAATCGATTATTGTGCCGACCAGTGCCAAAATATAGTATAGAGTGGAAGAGCAAGGCTTGGAAGCGGTTACCAGTGTGATGGGTGCAGTCTCAACCTGCGTATGGAGATGTGCAACTCATTTGATCTATTTGCGTGTTTGCTGCCAAAGGTACTCTCGTGAACCACCCTTATGACGAAAAATTTGTTTTTATCTATGAGGATCTAGAGCGAAGTTATAGGGCTTATCGCTCATGAGTCGCCATCGTTATCTCTGATACGGTCACGGTACAACACCGAGAAAGCGAGAAAGATATGCTTGCGCGATCGTACATTGATACGCCAGAACATGTGTATCTCAAGACAAGACATAGGATCCGATTTGCTCTCAGGCATGCTCGTGGTCGACAATTGCTATCATTTTACTTGATTGGGTTTTGGGTGAGCAACTTACGAACACTGCTTTATATATACCTTTACGGCACAAGAAAAGATAAGCTGAGAAAATCACGACGGAAAGGTATCGTGGATGGATTACGTTATGATCCACCCTCTGTTGTGTAATTTATTGAATTATGAAGATTGTACTTATGAAAAGTAATATACTACCTAGTGATTTTGTACTCCGTACGTGGGATGATATACAGCCATATTACGAAAATATTTTAACGTTATCCGTTACTACTGTTGAAGATTTGCAAACCTTGATTGCGAACAGTTGCGATTTGGATGACTATTTGTCTGAGGATTATGCACGAAGATATATCAAGCAATCTTGTAATACTAGTGATGAATCTGCTATCAAACACTACGAGGAGTTTGTTGATGGTATACAACCACAGCGAACAAGAATGGGCGATAAGGTCAACAAACTGATTGCTAGTAGCCCATGCGCAGAGCAATTACCACAGCCATATCCACTGCTATTGAGGGGCATTCGCAGATCTATCGAGCTTTTTAGAGAGGAGAATATCCCTCTTGAACAAGAAGCAGACAAATTATCTCGCGAATATGTGCAGATTGTTTCCAAGATGACTATACAACATGACGGTAAGGAGCTAACCATGAAACAGGCTTCTCAATTGCTAAAAGAAGAAGATAGAGTTGTTAGGAAGGAAATTTTTGATAAGATGATGGCAAAAAGACAGGAGAGTAAAGACCAAATAAATATTATTTTGGATAAACTTATTGTCATCAGGAATCAGATAGCAAAAAACTGTGGCTTTAAAAACTATGCTGAGTACAAGCACTTTGCTTTGCAGAGATTTGACTATTCCCTGGATGATGTGAATGTATTTCATGCTGCTGTTGCTCAGATTATTACTCCTTTAAATAAAGCTATTGCTGACCATAGGGAAGGTAGGCTTGGACATCCACTCAAACCCTATGATTTTGCTGTTAGCGTGTACGATAAGACAACTAACGAGTGCTATAAAGATCCAGATGATCTAGTGACTAAAACTGTTGTTGCTCTCAATAAAACTCATCCAGATTTTTGATGATTTGTACAAAGACTTCATACATTAAAGCAGTTGGACTTGGGTACAAGAAAGTGAAAAATGCCTTGAGGTTATAATTATCCACTGAGTACTGGCGATAGTTCGTTTATTTTCATGAATGCGTCAACTGATGACTATGGAGTATTTACTATGCTCCATGAGTCATGACATGCTTTGCATCACTACTATACCTATGATATCAAACCTTCAGCACTCAGACACCCTGGCTCGGAAGTGTGTGAGATAGCATCTATGGCCCAAGAACTATTGAGCCTAGATAAACTTGCTGCATTCTTCCAAAATCCCAAAGATTACGATATTACTATATTGGAGAAACTTGAAGATGATATTCTTGTGTTTCCTTGGATATCCAAAGTGGATTTATTCCAGCAGTGGTTGTATACTAATCCAGAGCATACTCATGAGCAAAGAGCAGACAAGCGGAGTGAATTGAGTGAAATCTACCCGTACTGTTCTGGAATTGGCTCGTATGATGCATGGGCAGGTGAGTACGAACAAGCTCTTGCGTGCCGCTGGCAAAACCAAATACATGTGTTTGAATATCCGCTATACTATATAGAGTATGCTATTGCTGGTTTGGCTGCTATCGCTATGCGAAAAAACTACCTAGAAAATCCTCATCAATGAGTGGAGGATTATATCAACCTACTTAAGGTGGGTAACACTAAACCTATGCCCAAGATATTTGAAGCTGGAGGATTGAAGTTTGATTTTTCCAAAGAGTATGTACAGAACTTAATGGATTTTATGCAGTCCAAATTGCAGGAGTGCTACGCTAAAATAGGATAATTTCAGATTATATTATATATTGATAATCAGATTATGACAGACTTGGAACATATTAGAAACTTTTGCATTATTGCTCACATCGACCATGGCAAGTCTACTCTGGCTGATAGGTTGATGGAGATTACTGGCACAATCAAAAAAAGTGACCATGGGCAGGTTTTGGATAAATTGGAGTTAGAGCAGGAAAGATGAATCACCATCAAGCTCGCACCAGTCAGGATGAAGCGAAAATGATACCAACTCAACTTGATTGACACACCTGGCCACGTAGATTTTCAGTATGAAGTGAGTAGATCGTTGGCAGCAGTAGAAGGTGCGATCTTGCTGATTGATGCTAGCCAGGGCATACAAGCGCAAACCCTCAGCGTGCTCTACATGGCTATGGAATATTGATTGGAAATCATACCTGTTTTAAACAAGATTGATTTACCTGCTGCAAGACCAGAGATGGTTGGCAAAGAAATTGAAAACTTATTGGGCATACCCTACCAGGATATTGTCGCTGTAAGCGGCAAGACTGGACAAAATGTAGAGTTATTGCTTGACGTTATTATTGCTAAGGTGCCTAGTCCCAAACCTGTTGAACTACATTAATTTCATTACTGTGTGCATGATCGACTCCATTATTCTATTTTTCCAAAAAAAGATATTACCAGCTCTGGTATTGAGCGTGGTGATTGTCGGATGATTTACGTGGTGGGTAGGATTTACCATTGATAGCGAAGCTGGTGAATATATGCTAGGATTTGAGGAAGTAATAGGCCAACATGACACTGCTATCGTATTGGGTGCAAAAGTATATGCCAATGGCGCACTTGGTGCTATTGTACGTGATAGAGCTGACATGGCTATCAGATTATACAAATCTGGCAAAGTAAAAAAGATACTAGCCAGTGCCGATAATAAAGACAGAAACTATAATGAAACCAAAGCCATATATGACTACCTTATTGACAACGGAGTTGCTAAGGTAGATATTTTTGTGGATTTTGCTGGTTTCGATACATACGATAGCGTCTATAGAGCAAAACACAATTTCCTGGTAGAAAAATTGCTGATACCAAATCATATCAACTACTGTCCAAGAAGTCTGTATCTTGCTCGTCATCTGGGTATGGATGCTCGGTGTGTCACTATGCCTAAGCGATTTAAACCTAGAACTCTAGGTGGTTACTATAGAGAAACTCTTGCCAAGGTGAAAGCGCGAACAGATGTTACGTTTTCATCCAAAGCATATTTTGCCAGCAAGGATACCTATCCGATCGGTGGCACTGGCAATGCAGGTATGTTTTATTAATGGCTTTTTATATTATCTCGTCTGGTTTTATAGTTCACAGTAGAGATGAGAGCTCTTTTCTTTTTGTGCGTTGCATAATGTGCCGAACCCTATTAGGAAGATTTTTGAGTAGCTCAAAACGCTCACTTTCTAAAATATCTCCGTCTATATCGTTTTCAAGTAAATCTCTTATTTCTTGGTTTACCGAAAATTGTATTGAACCTTGTCCTGGCGTGCTGTTGTAATTGCATTCTAGCGCAATGGTATTTCCTCATTTCACCACACTGATCTTTGCGTAAGATTTATTTTTACTGACCGAATAAGATATATCGTGCGATTGTCAATCTTCTACCAATACTCCACTTCAGCTAAATAGAGTATGCATGATATCTTTTACCAGTGTTGGTATCTCACTTGAGGTGGTCAGTATACATTGCTGGATTAGTTTATCCATATTCAATCTAATTTGAGTGTACTGTCATACGGCAGTCTCTGGAAGTCAGTAGTTCATGTAATTGGTTGTTGATATAAAGTGTATAGTATTATTTCTGGTGTATTGTGTTTTGATAATACAGGCAGTTTTTTTGCAGAGGGCAGTCTTTGCATCTGGGATTTCTTGCGGTGCAGTGATATCTACCAAATAGTACAATGCTGTGGTGAGCGATAGTCTTGTATTTATGATAGATCAATGTTTCTAAGAGTTTGCTTGTTTGCTCTGGAGTTTTGGTTTGGACTCGAGCAAGCCTATTGCATACCCTGTGCACATGTGTATCTACGCCTATCTCTCACGATCAGTAGAGCACATGACTTACCACTTTTGCAGTCTTTATGCCTACTCATGGTAACTTAGTAAGAAGATTGGTAGATCTTGGTACTAGATATCCATATCTTTTGTAGTATATACTTTCTTTACTGTTTGTCAATATGTTTGAATGAAAAATATTATCAGCTAATAGTTGAGAAGTTTTGTAAATATAACCCGCTTTTGCTCTATAAAATCCTATAGACTGTATCGCTTTCATGAGGGCTTCTAGTCACAAAGCGATGATATCTTGAGGAGATTCGATAATCTGAAAAAGTACGCTGGTGACTTTATTGACCTGCTTGTCTGTGCATTGGGCACTGAGTATGACGGCAACGAGAAGTTGAAAAGGCGTCTCCCGATGTAGTTCGGTCGTATCACTTGGGAACAGTGAGTGGATAATGACCAGTTCTTGATTGATATATTTCTTAGTTTTTTGCATATTGATAGGGTAGCAATTGAACTCAGCTTATTTTTAGTTATTCTGTAACAAATTTATAGAGCATTGTGTGATATGACATCGACCCCTACCCAAGATTGAGTTATCGAGTGTATCAAAACAGTATTTGATCCAGAGTTCCCACTGGTGGATATACGGACTATGGGTCTTATTTACCGCATTGATATTAGTCATAATCAAGCTACTGCTTCTGATCAGAGGGATACTGAAACGCATGCCCCTGTCCTTGAAGGAGAACGAGACGAAGAGGGTTTTGTTAGTTATACTGACCAAGGCAGTATTGTCATTGATATGACACTTACGACACCAGCTTGTCCAGCGGCTGACTACCTCCCTGAGGCTGCAAAAAATGCTGTACAGATCATGTTTCCAGACTATGCTGTATCGGTTGTTATGGTTTGGGATCCTACGTGGACGATAGCTATGATAAAAGATGAAGATCTCAAAAGGATGTTTGAATAAGATAGTTGGATACAAAAAAGAGCCATGGGGCTCTTTTTGTATATAGTAATGGAACTACTTTTTTGTCGCAACTTTCTTTGTTTTCGCAGGTATAACTTTCTTTTTTACAGGAGCTACCTTTTGGTTAGAGTGGTTTCTCTTGCCATCATCTTTGATGTCTTCAGCAAAGTCTACAACAATTTTAGCAAGTGGCTTAATTTTTTTGAAGATTTTTTTGCCTAGTTTGCTGAGGTCATATTTATCTCATTCTTTTTTGAGAATGCGTAATTCTAGTAATTCTTTCAGCTTTGTGGAAACCAATTTGCTGTTGATTCACAACTCTTTTTGTAATTCAGTATATGATCTTGGTATTTTTTTTACCAGACCCATAAGCTCTATAGACCGCTTTTTACCTAGTGCATGAAGCAAATCATATAACTTGTCTGTTTTACTGGCAACCTCTTTCATTATAAAAAGTAAGAAATATAAAATATCTGACTACCATTTATGATAATCAGAACTTTTATAATTGCAAGTAATTTTGCGAACTACTTTTTTGGTAGTTACTGGTGGGTAAGTAGAGATGAAATGACTTCATCTTCTAGGTCGTTTGCTATGTATTTTTCTATCGGTCTTGCTCCATATTGTGGATTGCGTAGTTCCTTCACTTTTTCAACAATCATCTTATCTGTATAGCGCGGTACCACAGCAAGTGGATTTGCCTTTCGTTGCTCTGCAAATTGTTTGTATAATTTCTTGAACACGTGTTCGAGCTCTTTTTGTCCCAGGGGCGCGAATACAATTTTGTGGTCTATCCTGTTGATAAGCTCTGGTGGCATGAAGTCGTTGAGTTTATCCAATACTAGTCATTTGGTATGTTCGAACTCTAAGCTCTCTGAATCTTCCCTTTCACTGTTGTAGTTGAATCCTATCTGCTTACCTTGTTGTGAAAAGTACTCTGAGCCAATGTTACTAGTCATAACGATGACGGTATTTTTGAAATCTATAGCTCTTCCTTTGCTGTCTTTGAGTTGTCCTTCATCCAGTATCTGGAGTAATATATTGAGTACTGACTTGTCTGCTTTTTCTATCTCATCAAATAATAACACTGAGTAAGGTTTACGTCTGATTTGTTCTGTAAGAGATCAACCTTCGTCATATCACACGTATCCAGGTGCTGATCAGATTATTTTTGATACAGAGTATCTTTCCATATACTCAGACATATCAATCCTGATGAGCGACTTGGGATCGTGAAAATAATGCTCGGCAATAAGTTTTGCAATATAGGTCTTACCAACTCCTGATGGTCCCAAAAAGAGGAAGGATGCGATTGGTTTTTGTTTGGGTATAATAGACAATCTAGATTTTTGTATGGCTTTGATGACCTTGTCTACTGCCTCTGCTTGTCCAAATATCTGTTGGTCAAATATGGCTCTGAGACCAGTAAGCTTCTCAATCTCTGACTCCTTGATAATGTCGGTTGGTATACCTAGTTTATCACTGAGTACTTGACCGATATCATCGCTGTCTATAGTGGGTCTCAGATGCGATGGCATACTAGACTTACTTTTTAGTGACTTCATTTTACTCTTTTGCTCTAGTTCTTGTTGTTTGAGTTCTGCGGCCTTGAAGTAATCTTGATTGCTTACCGCTTGCTCTATGAGTTTTTCTATTTCCTTGAGTTCTTCAGCTAGATCCAAGTATTCTTGATTGTGTTCAAGCTTGGACAGTAATACTGACTTCCTAGCGCATGCTTCGTCAATAAGATCGATAGCCTTATCTGGTAGGTGCTTATTGAGTATATATCTGGTAGAAAGACCTACTGCGTATTCGATTGCTGATGATGAAATATTGACATCATGAAATGACTCAAATCTCTCTTTTAGTCCTTCCAAGATGCTCAAGGTATCTTCTGGTGTTGGTTCGTCCACGTTGATTTCCTGAAACCTTCTTTTGAGTGCTGCGTCTTTTTCGATATACTTTTGGTATTCATCAAATGTCGTAGCTCCGATGAGCTTGATCTTACCTCTTGCCAAAAGTGGCTTGAGGGTATTGGATGTTTCTCATGCCTGTCATTCATGTCCTCATGCGCCTATGATGGTATGTATTTCATCAATAAACAGAATAATCTGATTGAGAGGGTCGCTGGCTTCTTCCAATACTGACTTGAGCCTTTGTTCGAACTCTCCACGGTATTTGGTTCCTGCGATCATGCCTGCCATATCGAGATTGATGACTTTGTGATTCTTGAGTCTGTCTGGTACTCTGCCTTCCGCAATCCTTTGTGCGAGGCCTTCCACGATAGCTGTCTTACCTACTCAGGCTTCACCTATAAGCATAGGGCTATTTTTAGTCTTTCTCAGTAAGGTATAGATAATCTGATCTATCTCTCTTTCTCTTCCAATGACAGGATCCAGAAGTTTGAGGGATGCGTCGTTTGTCAGGTTATTTCAAAAATACTCAACAGTGAGCTTCTTGGTGGACTCTTCACCCCTTTCTTCGGTGCCGATACTGCTTTGATTTTTGCTATCTTGCGGCATTGCTTCTTCCTCCCCGATGCTGGATGACGCAAAAACTGGATTGATCCTCTTGTTGATAGGCGATTTGCTCGCGGCACTTTCTTTGACTGTTTGCATAAGTTTATCAATAAGAAGATATAATTGTTTGTTTATATCGTCTTCTTGCGTATTTTGCAATCATACGCCTTGTTCTTCTTGGATAGCGCTTGCCAGTTCTTGTAACTCTATGATATCCATCTTGCTAAGTTCGGAAATACTGATACCGTATTGGTTGCTAAATTGTTGTAGGATTTGAAATATCTGTTTAGCTGACATAGACAATGACTCTATCCAGGCATTGATTTGAGGTAGTGCTTTTTGGATTTTGAGTATTCCTATCTTATTTTTTATGCTTCGTTCCAGTGTTTGTGCTGATACTGCGTTGATAGCTATAAAAAATAATCTAATGAGGTTATCTGTGGTATTTACATTAGCATCGTGAAGTTGCTTTTGTAATTTACTTGTTAGTTGAAGTTGCATAGTAAGTTGTTGCGGGAATGGCTTAGGCGGCTGGTAGAGTTCATTTGCATATTTGATAATCTGATCTATCTTTTTTAGACCTATTATCTCGAAGAACACTTGTGCATAGGGCTGAGATTTGACGAAGTTGATCATACCAAAAAATAACTCATCCCCATCAATAATATCCTTACCTGCAAATACGGTATACATACCAGCTGATGCGATACAGTTGAGATATTCTTTATCCGAACTTCAAGGTACTCAGAATTGAAAATTCATATATATAGTATGGTTTAGTATCTAAAAGCTCATTCCTATTGTCATCAGAGCTATAAATAGCACATAATACAAATAGGTGCTATCATTATAACAAAGTATTTTATAATATCAATAATATTGTATTGCTTACAAGAGAGGAAAGATATGCTTGAAAATATAAGGGGAAAAATTATGAATGAGAACATTTTCGAAGTATTCCCAGTGTGTTGGCAATCTTGCTTTCATAACTTTGAAATTGCGTTTAGTAAGCATACTAGTTTTTTCGGGGACTAGCTCAGATGGCTAGAGCGCGCGGTTTGGGACCGCGAGGTCGCGAGTTCGAGTCCCGCGTTCCCGAAATTATACCAAGATAGCTCAGTTGGTGAGTAGTCCCGCAGTCCCGCGGGATATATTGGTGGTTCGATTCCATCTACTGGTGATTATGTTCTTTGATTGTATTTGCATGCCAAGGTAGCTCAGTTGGTAGAGCAGAGGCCTGAAAAGCCTTGTGTCGGTGGTTCGATTCCGCTCCTTGGCACCACTTATTGGATTATATTATTAGATATTTTGATACACACATGGAAAGAGTTGTTCAATTGGTAGATGAGTTAAAAAGAGTAAAAGAAGAGGTTGGAAGCAGCTTTGAGAAAGATGACAGAGCACAGCACATTGCTTGGACTTTGCTATGCGAGGCAAAAGAAAATGGTGGACCTACTCTAAAACCCCGAGCAGATGGCTTTATAGCTGAAAAAGTAAACAGCCCTGTGGTTATTCTTGATAGGATGACAACTTTGATTTCCGGAAGAAACTAGTACAACGTGCTTTGGCACGTCTATGGTCATATAGCTCAGTTGGTTAGAGCGCTTCTCTGATAAGGAAGAGGTCCATGGTTCAAGTCCATGTATGACCACCATACGATATAGTTGAGTTTTACCACGATACTTTGATCTGCTCGTAAGAGTGGATTTTTTTATGCAGTGATACTATTGACATGAATCTACATTTACTTACAAGTAATTTTTTTTTACTCCTATTCTACATATGGATAAATTTTTACAATGATTGCTAGGACAGTTGGGCGCTGAGCAACCCAAGATTGAATCTTTGGATGATTTAAAGACGCAACCAAAACAATTGTTTTCAACCGCTGGGGT
>JBAYVQ010000013.1:0-14090 GCA_041674565.1 Candidatus Absconditabacterales bacterium | reverse complement strand
GGTATAGTCTTGATTTTCATCAAAAGTGAGAACAGAGTTGTAGATGTTGTTGAGAATTAGCATCCCAGATGTTGGCTGCTTGAGGATTCATCTTTCCGTGAGCGCAACTACTGTTGGATCTTGTGCATATGCCGTAAAATTGAGTAATTTCATCTTAGTATTCATTCATTCTCTTTTATCCTTAGCTCATTCAACTCATGCAAATACTGTTTGTGGTTTATCCAAGCCTAAGGTAATAACCGATTGTATTAACGTGGTGCTGTCTGGTGTTGCAGGAGTCGCCTCTATTGCTGGATCTTGATTAGTGGCAAGCGATTCTGCTTTATCAAAGAACTCACCAGTCAGTGTGCCTGTTCGATCGAGAGTATTGAGTTGATAAAATTCTTGTAGATTAAACTTGGAGCTTCTACCTCGGTCTCCGTCCACAAAATTTGTCATTGGTAATTTGGTGGTAACATTTGTATTGTAGTTGCTTTGCTCGAGTACCTTTTGTACATAGCATACCAGCTTAGTGTCTGTTGTCTTGAGTTTTCCTCAAGCTTCATCAAACAGTTGTCTTGCTTTTGCTACGATGTCTTTTGGCTGCATGTCTGCCATTTCGGCTTTTGCCTCCGCTACTTTTACTTCCTTAGCCGAGTTTCTTGCCTCAGGGCCTTGCTCATACCTATTGAAATAAGAAAATACCATTTTTTTCATACGAGATTTATATAGTATAAATAAAAGATAAGCTGATAGTTCTTGAACTATACTCTTATTATAAACAGCTATACTATATTTGTCAATTATTTTGTTACTCCTTTACATGACCTATATACCGTCACATCGAATGTCTATGATTGATTTGTTTTTGCATCACAACGCCCAAGTGAATTTGAGTGCTATTAGGGATCCTGAGGGGGTCTATCTGAAACATATTTTTGATAGTCTGGAGTTGCTTAACGTGCCTGTTATGCAAGATATATTAATGAAGCCAGGTGTCGCTATCGCTGACGTTGGTACGGGTTGATGATTCCCTCTTCTTGCCCTCGCTAAACGTCTGCCTCATGCTGAGTTTGTGTGAATTGATAGCGTCCGTAAAAAACTTCAGGTTATTGCAACTATTGCAAAAACACTTGAGCTGAAAAATGTTTCCGTGGTGCGAAGTAGAATGGAGGAAGTCAGCGAACCATTTAATATAGTTACGGCAAGGGCGGTGGCGCACGTCAAGAAACTTATTCCACGAGTACAATCTCTCTTGAGGACTGGATCAAAATTAGTATTGTATAAGGAATATAGTGAAGAGGAAAAGGAGGCTATTACAAAATTACTATCACCTCATCATATGATGCTTATAGGGGAGCATAGGTACGTCTTATTTCCTGGCGATATTCAAAGAGTTATTTATGTATTAGAGAAGCTGTAAAAGACGTTACTTTATCACATTGTGTTTGCTGATCTGATATGCAATTATCTTGGAAAGAACTACAATCCAATCCTGTCGTGAGTCTGATTATTTATCTTCTCATTATTTTTTTCGTTGTGTTTTCTACCAAGGCGTATGTGGGATACCTTGCTATTGAGCAGGCGATCCAGAGCAACGTGATGCGTAAAGCTCAGCTCGAGGAAAAGATTGCTTATCTAGAAAATTTCCGTTTGCCTTATCTTGAATCTGAGTACGCTGCTTATTTCATCCCGCATGAAAATGGGATGGCAAGCCCAGACGAACAGGTCGTAAAATTTATAAAAAAAGCTGAGCTAGTGATGCCCAATGTGACGGGTACTCCAGGGGGATTATACCTCCCCAACAGATCTTGATGATGGTCCGAATATATAAAATATAAGCTGAAAAAGATAGATGAATAGGGTATAGATGTTTGACAGATAGTTGCGTATTGGATATAATCTGATATGTAATATTCTATCATGTCTAGCGAACAGCCCCGAAAACCAACCATACTTACCCTGCAGGATGATGTTGCCAAAAACCGTCCTGATTTGTTGCATACCCAATTGGAACTCGAGTGATATGCACAGGACTTACTCAAATTGGGTGTAGATGTCCATACTAATTTACTGCCTTCTATGGTGGCCATAAGACAACAGGAGTCGGGTGACCGTGGTTTTTTTTCTTGGAATACTGTTGAACAATTTGGATGAGTGGTATGAATAAAATGATTTAAGACTCTCGGCTCTTTCCAACTCAATGTATATGACATCAAACGTATACTTTGTAAAGAACCAGAAGCACTTCATGTTGTGAATACTCTGCTACAAACTAGCCCTATTGAAGGACTCACAAAAATTGATGATCC
The DNA here is from genome assembly GCA_041674565.1 of Candidatus Absconditabacterales bacterium. Classification (GTDB taxonomy): domain Bacteria; phylum Patescibacteriota; class Gracilibacteria; order Absconditabacterales; family Absconditicoccaceae; genus CALMFT01. Next base: position 11,799 of record JBAYVQ010000013.1, on the reverse strand, counting down.
TCGTAGCTTGACATATCAACAACTCAAATCGTTAACCCATCACAATCTATATGCATTTTATTTTCTCAACCATACGCTCACTAGGACTGCTCGTAATTTGCAATCCAAAGCTCGTGAGTGGTGATGAGTATATGATCCCAAGGATATAGCGTATACCACTCATTTTGCACAAAATCATACTCCGCAGACGATGTATTCTGCTATTGCATTGCAGAACATATTGCAACTTGCAAGATCTGAGCCCAATCCTATCAATTTGCGAGATGCTGTGGATGAAAACTATCAAGATAGTTCTTTTTGGAACAAAGTATGGCGAAAAGATAGTGGCGCTTTGACTAATGTAATGGATAAGAGTAGGATAGTTCTTGATGGAAAATATAATGAAGAATTTGTAAGACTGCTAGCATTGTTAAAGCAAAGAAAGTGAATAGATATCAAGATACAGACCAATGCTGATGGTGCCGTTACCAAGGTAAATGGAGTAGCTCTTATTGATAATGAAGATACTATAGATCCCGATAAGTGATTTGATGTCACGGCACTCAAGCAGTTGTTTGACGAGTACAACTATGCTTTTTATCCGCTGCTTTCTTCGGATTTTGCAGAAAAAAATAAAAACCGAGTGCATGACGAATATAACTATGCTTTTAGGCAGTATGTTAGTAATATTTCACCCGAGACCCGAGCCAAGAGATTTGAATGAATAGCGCCTGATACGGCTTTGTCTCAGCAGGTGTCGTCGTATAGATGAGTGATAAGCTACCCTCAAGATCAAATACAGCACGGTGTGCAACGAGATACAGTAGAACAAAAAGCAACAAGTGGAGCATTGGATTGTATCGGTTGGATCAAATATTTACTTCTCAAGCGTGATGCGATACCTGCATCATACGACTATATGTCCCAGCATGAGATAGATACCTACTCTTATCTTGGTGGAGTCAATGAGTATCATCACATCTTTGCTGAAAAACTTGATCCACATAGTATTCACGTCGTTACTCCTCAAACCTACCAGACTAATCATTATTTTCAGGTTATTTCATCTCTTCATGAATGAGATATAGTCTGATTTGGTCAGGAATTCCCACAGGCACAGGGAGGGAGACAGTTGACTATCCAACAGCCCAGTCAGAGAAAACAATCAACACAGCTGGATGTCAGTATGAGCCATGGGTGAGTGGTGACACGTGTCACGGCCAACAACGTACGAGTAACTATGAGCAGTGGCGAGGTAGGAAAGTGAGGCGAATGAGTAGTGGAGTTGCCGTTGTTTGGTCCTGATGGATATTATGAAAAGGCTTGCTTAAGTAAGTTACAAACTCCAGGGCTGAGGACATACAAACCATTGGTATTTTTTGGTAAGGTAGATACAGCTAGGTGTGAAACATCGTTGCAGGAGAGAATTGACGCACTGGGTGATCGTCAAGTGGAGATGGTAGATGGTGTGCCTGTGGTGCAACTGGATACTTACAAGGTATATCACAAAGCTGCTGGTATAGATCCAGTAAGCAAAAAGCGTGCTAACTATTGCTCTGAGATCGCGAGAGTCAACCAACAAAAACTCTTAGCTGGCACGGCCGCAAAAAACAAAATTAAATTTACTGAAGCGAAACAGCATATTGCTGATATCATGAATTCTGGTATGGATGAAGGATTGTATCAGTATCAGCAACATCGAGGATGAGAATCTGTGGAACCTATCGCATACAAGGGCTTATCGTGAGTTGATGGTGATGTGATTACTGAGGCTACGTATGACGAATTAGTACCTTTGCTGGACGACAGTAGACAGTGATACAAGGGATACGCTCCATTGGTTTGGGATATGTATGTGGACACCGCCAAAGGGCACAGATTTACAATCGTATATGGCACATATCATGACGAAACGGGATATTTCGTGATAGATACGCTCAGGTGACCTGCAAAAAAATCATGATGATGAACAGGTATTTGCTGACTACGTGATTATTTCACGACACCATGATTTTATATGAACGATAGGGAAAATCCGTATGCCAAAGCATTCTTGAGAGTAACACCAGTGGGGATTGATATGGTGCCAGAATATGTGCCCAAGCCTGGTATAGTACCTATGATGAATATGCTCGATGACTTTTCTGAGCACACAGATGATGGATGAGATGAAGATAATCTGACGGGGCTGCTTGATGAGCTTGATGAGCTGGATGAGCAAGTTTTGGAGAATAGAGATGCTTTGTAGATACTTATCCCAGCTTTTTTCTTTCTTCCAATAATTTTCCTTTTTCTTCAGCAGATAGTATGCTGGTCTTGATGAGCTGTCTGAGCAATATATCGGTTTCTTTTTTGAGCATAGATCAGATCAGCTGGGTGACCTTGTTGTCATCTAGATCGTGCGTTTCATGATCTCGCCGCAGTAGTTCTCCATTATCTGCTTTTCAAGTACTTTCGGTGGATGATGTGTGTTGTTGAAGAGTTTTATAGTATTGTATATGACTTACGATTATCTCGTTTTGAGTATATTGTTTCCGATTATCGTTGTATATGATTGCATCTAGCAGTTGTTTAGTATCCCGTTTGTTGCTTTTGATTTCTGGTTCGATCCTGGACTGATATGATCTATTCTGCTTATACCACATTTTGTACTGAGAAAGCACAATCTGGTCGGATAAGTCAAAATGATGGGCGATAGCCCCAATGTAATGTTGCGTAATGCCCAAATCTGCTATAGATCTGATAAGATCAAAACATTCATTGATGATTTTCTTTTTTTCGACAGGATTGTTGAGATCGTGTCTTTTCTTCATGGTCTCAAGTACGAAGAGCATACCATCTTGCTTGGTAGCAAGTAGATCTTCTTTAGTTTTGCCAGCGTTGGCAAAATCATCAATATCTTTCATACCATCGGGCAAACTCAGGACGGATGGGTAGAGATCGTATGCATAAGCCATCTTGAGCGCTCTGATAGTCGCAGCTCGTCATGCATCGTCATTATCAAACAATAGGATCACAGTATCGCTATATCTTTTGATTTGCTTGAGATGCTCTTCGGTTAGGGCAGTACCACAGGTAGCCAGACCTACTGGCAACCCTATCCTATAAAGTCCGATGACATCCATATACCCTTCTACCACAATGATACACTTGTGTTCCGCGATATGCTGCTTGGCCAAGTGGATACCATAAAGGGTTTTGGATTTGTCGTACAAGGGGGTATCGCTGAGGTTGAGATATTTGGGACTATCTTGTGAATCAGTCACTCTGCCAGCAAAGGCTACAATATTATTGACCACATCTCGGATAGGGAAAATGATTCTTTTCCTAAAAAAATCGTATATATCACCGCTGGGACCTGTTTTACACAATCATGATTCAAGGATTTGCTCAGTGCTGCATCCCATTTTTTTGAGATAGTTGATGAGATCGTAATACCCATCTGGCGCATATCCCAATCAAAATGTCTGGATAATCTGATCATCAAGGTTTCTTTGGTGCAGATATTCTAGTGCTGTGGGATTGGCTTGAAGATTGTTGCTAAAATGTTGGGCGGCGAGTTGGTTGATAGACTTGGTGTGTTCTTTGGACTCTTTTACTGCTGGATCACTATGGAACTTATTGTAGTTATTGAGGTCCAAATGAGCCGTCTCCGCTAGTACTTTGAGTGTATCTACAAAATCTAGTCTTTCGTATTCCATAGCAAAGGTGATTACATTGCCTCATTTACCACAACCAAAACACTTGAAAATCTGCTTGGTCTCTGATACCATAAAGGATGGAGTTTTTTCTTTGTGAAAAGGGCAGTTGCCAGTCCGATTGGACCCAGCTCTGCGCAGTGGTACGTATTTGGAAATATAGTCCACGATATTGATATGGGCGAGTATGTCGTCTGCGAGATTCATCTCGTGCATTATATGATTTATGATGCTGATTACAAAATATTCTTTGATATTCCAACTATTAAAAGTACCCTTACGGTTCTGATTATTTTACTATATCCGTCGTATGAAGTCCTTGATAAAAAATACTGCTTATATCGCCATCTTGCTTGCTTGCTTTTTGTTTTCTCCTGTTATATCTCATGCGTATGACACGACAAACAAAAACGAAGGTAAGATAGTAACATCTTCCAAAGTAGATACTTCTATACCCAAATGGTTCAAACCCAGTACAAACAAAGATATCAACTATCGATTGGGCGTGCTACCTTTGGAAAAATATAGATATCATGACCAGTACTATGTCATACCTGCTATGGGCTTTGTGGCTCCGCTTGTCTCACTCCAGAAAACGGGCAGTGACTATAAGCTAGCCACTAAGGGTAAACAACGAGATTACAACAAATACCTCGAGTGATGAGCGATTGTGTTCCCTGGTACTGCGGAAATAGGACAATCGGGTAACTCATTTGTATTTACCCATTCAAGCTGGTGGCTCAATAAACCATGAGATTTCAAAACTATCGGTAGATTGTACCACAACATAGAAACATGAGATAAAATATGGGTATATAAGAAAATAAGCTGAAAACGATATTTTTATGAATATACGGTGACGCTCTCCAAGAAAATAAAGGCCTCAGAGACCTGGATATTGTTGCCAGAAAAGGGAAAAGTGACTTTCTCGAGTGCTACCTGTTATGAATACGGCACGGCAAAAGACAGATGGGCATTTAGATCAGAGCTGACTTATGTATCAACTTTGGATAAGGTACTAAACCCTATCAAACCAAGTATCAGGAAAAGATCGAGCGCTCTCAAGACTACTACACAAGTGACGGTAAAACCGTAACATAGCTATATCAACAAGCAGCGCTTTCAAATGCCCTTGATATCGCAGCTGACAAAGTAACCTATCTATATGTTGACATATTGTTAACGATTTCAAAACCGTAAAACATTCCCCTCTATGGAAAGACTGCTACAGTTCTGTGTAGCCCTGGAAAAACTTTTTTGCGATATCGAGAGACGGTTGGGGGTGAGCGAATGGTTTATCTTGTTCCGTTGCTCACTATTAACGTGCCCTATGCTTACGATGGGCCTACTTGAGCGCAAGGCGTTTTTGATCGAAACACCCATGAAAGGGTGGTCGGCCTATATGCCATTGGCAGTAGGGTTTATCCTCAATTATGTCAGGACAAGGAATGCTCTTGCTTGGTGCTTGCGCCAGCAGTGGACCAATCCGCATCTTATTTGGTTCGGCTTGGTAACCCTTGCTTGGTTGTTTAGCATGCCCTGGGTGGATCCAGTGCCTTGGCTTCCAAACGAGTTTTACACCCATAAAGTAGATTTTTTTGTTGGGGTTCTGCTGGTCATGGGTATCGCTTGGTGGTGCATCCTGCTCCTGGTGATCAATAAGATCAGTGGTATTGTGGGTGTACCGCTATGCGAGAAATTGTTGAAGTTTCTCAATGACCCCGAGTGATTATTCAAAAAGTAAAGAAAAAAAAAAGATGGACGCGGTCGTGCGGACATCTTTTTCATATATGATATGATTTTTCTGATTATTACTTATATTCTGATTGATCAGCTCCTGTTTTGGGTAATACAGTTGGGAGTTCTGGTTCTTCTTCCTCTTCCGTTGGTCCCGTAATCAATAAGTCAGTGAAAGGTGGAGTGATTTGTGTGTTTTGCGCAACTATTGGTTGGCTCGGTGTTGATGTTGGCGCAGGTGCAGGACTTGGTACGTAGGTCGGAGACCCTCATCCTCCGCTGGGTGGTGGCGTAGGTGGCGTATCTTCTGACTCTTGCTCTAGACAGTCTGGGGTTTCATTTTCATTGCTATCTTGTGGTCTTGGTGTCTCAGGAGCGATTGCGCTGCAAGAGTCATTACATTGATATGTGCCAGTCGCTACTTCAAAATCACCGCATGCGTTTGTAGGACTTGTCGCTACACAACTCAGACCATACAATGGTGGCATTGGTGGAGTAGGCGCAGAGCATACACCCTGGCAGCTATACATACCAGGCATACTGTCTCCACACGCATTAGTTGATGAACATGGCATGTTGAATAACGGTGAGCAATCCACATCAATAGCATACGCAGAAGGTTTTTCAAATTGTCGCACAGTAAGTCATAATAAAGAAAATCCTAGTGCGCTTGCCGCAACTAATTTACTGAAAGTTTGTAGTCTTTCCATAGTGGGTTTTTTAAAGTAAAATAGATAGAGTAAAATATCGCTCTACTACTACTTTTATGTCATAAAATGTCAAGCTATGTTTTATAATATTATTTATATATTGCGCTTTACAAGCTTATCCCGAATACAATATCTGACGTATTATATTATTGTATTATACAAAAAATGAAACAGTAGCGTTTCATTTTTTGTATTAGCTATACTACACTATTATTTACCTGTTTTGGTAAGGAAATAGTAACCTTGTTCATTTTTCTTGAAGAGATTTTTGTATTTGTGTAGATTGAGAACGATAGTGTTTGGACTTACCATTTTTTCCTTTAGTACCCACTGAGTGATCTCTTTGATAGGAGCAGGTCTATTGAGTTTTTTCATAACTCTCACTAAAATCTCTTTCACAACTCCGCCTACGAATCCTCGTGCTTTTGGAGCGTAAATACCTAATCCAATATTTACAAATACATCACGAGATTTTACCATCTCATTGTGTACCGTAGATATCTTTACTGCCTTACCTGGGAAGAACTCGATGATTTTGTTAGTCATCTCTTGGTAATGCATAGGTTTATTGATCACTGAAAATACGTAGAGTATTTTTGATTTTATTGTCTTGGGGTTAACTCTTGCTGACTTACTTGATCCTATAAAGCCATCAAATGCGGATATCTCACAAATAACTTCAAACAGATTCATGTAGAATTCGTTGGTAGTAAGATATTTTACGTTTGGATATTTTACTTCGTAGACGCTTCTTACGTGATCCATAAACTCGTACACATTTTGTTCTGGTTGGTTTTTCTCAACAAAGTAGTCGTATACATAGTTAGCAATATCTGAGACCAAACTTTCGTGAAGCGGGTCAATATAGAAACATTTTTCTAATATTCTATTTCTTGTAAGAGCAGTAAGATCGAAGTCAGAAAGGAGAATTATTTTGAGTTCTTGTCCTGAAAACTCACATACTTTTGCATCTACGATATGAGAGATGAGTTTGTCTCGACTCATAAGTCACCCGTTAGTGTCAAGCACATCTTTAGCGAACTCAATTACTTTTAGATACTTATCGTTATTGATGATTAGCCTCCTGAATCTCATGAGAGCTTGATTCTCAATTTGCCTAATTCTTTCTCTCGTCATGCCAAACTCATTACCAATTTGTTGAAGAGGAACTTCCTTCCCATCAGCCAATCAGAATTTTTTGATTAGCACAAACTGCTCTTTGGGTTTGCAGTACTGCATAACGTCAGCTAATTTAGTAACACTGAGATCTACAACAATAGTTGCATCATCTACTTTTTTTGTAAATGTCATCAATAAAGGTGACCTAAGAAATAAATGTACTGCTCATGATTAAACAACATGTTGTGGATTTCAAGTCTAATATGAATTATAATGGGTCAAATTGATATAATGTCAACAAAATTGATAACTAATAGTTATCATTAGTAAGTGATTATAAGACATTTTTGTGGCTTGATTTGATAGTTTTGAGCAAATAGTTACAGTGCTTTGTGCTTGCAGAGCGTATTTATTTACATCACTTATCTTGCAAATGAGTTTTAACTTAGAAAAAGATCTCCCTACTTGGGCAGATGCAGACAAAAAAATTCTTCACGTGGTGATTGAAGTCACCAAGGGTAGCTCTAATAAGATAGAGTATAGACCTGAAGGATACTTCGAACTTGATAGGACTTTGTATCATCAGATGTTCTATTCTTTTGATTATGGATTCGTACCTCAAACTCTTGAATGAGATGGCGATCCTATTGATGTAGTACTACTGACTACTCATCCGATCCCTATGGGTTGCGTGGTAAAGTCTAGGGTAATAGGCATGATACATACACAAGACCAAGATGGACCAGATATGAAGCTTATTTGTGTGCCTACTGACAAGATAGACCCAAGATGGTCTCAAGTACAATCTGTTAATGATCTCAATTCTCATGTTCAGGAAGAGCTGTTGTGATTTTTTAAAGAATACAAAAAACTTGAAAAAAATAAATATGATAAAGTAGAAATTGGAGGATTTAGAGATGTGCAAGAGTGCTATAGACTGATAGACATCGCTGTAGAGAACTATAAGAAGTCTAGTCACTAACAAATATATTGTTTCTGATTATCTTACTTTGTATTTAGTAGAGTGTATACTTATAATGGGTTTTTGACGTGCGCGAGATATTGTTAAACAATATGGTGGAGATTTTTTTCAAGGAATGCTAACGATGCCTTCAGATATTCAAAAAGCTGTGGTTGTTTTATACCAGTTTGTCAGAGTGCCTGACCAGATGATTGATGATGAAAGCATCAAAACTGATGAGCAAAAACAGCAAGCAAAGCAGCTTATACAAGATTACTATATGGGACGAAAAAAAGCATATGAAGATCGTGATGAGGGTCATAAAATATTTGGTCCAGTTGTGCGTATTTTTTATAGCTATGGTATTGATTTTGGCTATTCTGAAAGCTTTTTTCAAAGTATGCTCCAAGATACACAGAAGTGTAGGTATGAAACTTATGATGAACTCAAGAGTTATATCTATGGATCTGCTGAGGTTATAGGTCTCATGATGATACAGATAATGGGTTATAATTTCGACATATCTGACCCAGAATATGAGCACAAGTATACTAAGGTCATACACTGTGCTGCTAAGCTTGGTGAGGCATTTCAGCTATCCAATTTTTTGAGAGACGTCCATGAGGACCTGCTGTTGGGTAGAGTGTATATACCTCAAGATATGCTTGCAAAGTATAATATTACTCATGAACAATTGCGAAACTATCATCTCACACAGCAGGTTGACGAAGCTTTTGCTTGATGCATGACTGAACTGGTTGATCGAGTTGATGCTATGCATGATGAGGCGAATATATGAATTACATTGCTTAACCCTGCTTGTCAAAAGGCTATACAATTATCAAGTGACTTGCATAGATGAATACTACAACGTATAAGAGACAGCAAATACAATGTGTTTGACAAAAAATTCCAGAAAAATAGTTTCGGGAGATTGGTAGATTAAATCCTGCTGTTGCAACTCTATAATTTCAGATTATTTATTATTTTCACATATCTATTATGGCAAATTTGTTTATTGGATTTCATTGGTGGTGGTTACTGGCAAGTGTTGTGATTGTCCAAATTGTTTGAGCTATCTGGTACGGTCCTTTGTTTAGCAAAGTCTATGGGAAGGAACTCAAATTAACCAAAGCGGACATGGATGCTGGTCAAAAGGGTATGGCGAAACTCATGGTATGGGAAATCGCGTCTAGACTTGTATTCTTTTTGGGCTTAGGCTTATTGTTGCAGTTTGTGGGCATTGATCATAAACGAACTGTGGGGATCCTGTATTTTGCTGCGGTACTGAGCACCGAATGGAGCGCCGTTATCTGGTCCAATGGTAATACCTGGAGATTGTGGTCTATGAGAGCTGGAAAAGTACTTATAGATCTGTTGATTGCGCTTTTACTCTACGGTCTACTATAACATTGTCTCTCTATGTCAACTAAAATATCGCCACCAGGGAATTGGTGGCTTTGTTTTTTGCAAAAAAACAATGATATGTATATAATATAGTATCATGCGTTGTGCATTACCTTGTTTACTCTCTTATCTTGTGATATATGTCCAGTTTGGAGCTAGAAAAACTCACTACTGAACCCAATAATACACCAGTTGGGCAGATTGTTGCCAAAGTAATAATGGGATTTATAATTGGTCTGATTATAGCATTTTTGGTATTTGTCGTGACTATATTATTCAATACTGTCATACAACAGGGAGTAAGGGCTATTAGTACTGACAGCCAGGTGGGCGGTAATCCTATACTTCCGCTTATTTTCATGTTGATAGCATTTATTGCTAGTATGAGTGGTAATATGCTGATAGGAACTGTCTACAACCTGCTATACAACTCTAAGTATTACGACTTGAGCAAGATAATGTCACTGGTTAGCATCGCCAATATTGTGATCTTTTTCATCATGGCGCCAGTATATATGGTATTCCGAGACTCGATATTGGGCTTGTTTATTATAGTTGCATTCCATGTGATCTTTGGGGTATTCATATCCTATAGTCTGATGGAGTTCACCAGCAACCCCAATTATAGCGGCTCTAATTTGATAGGATGAACCATTGGGTTCTGCATCACTTTGCTCGTGTTTCTTGCTTTTTATCAGTCATTTGGCGCCGCAGAGTTTGGTTTGGACAATGCCAGTACACAAAAAATCAAAATGTTGATAGCAATACCGCCATTGCTAAGTTATACCATCATACCCTTTGCATTCTCATTGCGAGAAAAACTATATTACAAATTTTATGAAATGGGTAATAATTTCTTATACATTCCTAGTCTGAGCGAGGTTACCTATGATCAGGCAACAGGGCAGTGAACAGATGGAAAAGATATTACTGAAGCGGGTAATGATGATGATATCAATGTAGATCTGAGTCAACAGTAGATCATTTTTCTGTCTTCTTACGGGTTATTTGAGGGTTGCGGGACTGTTGAATCAGTTTCGTCTTTTTTTCTTTCTTGAAATTTAAGCTTCATGTATTTTCGCAATAGGGGATTGCTATGGATAAGGTACCAAGATATGCCCGTGCTGCCAGGAAACCGCAATACGGGTATCACAAGGCATACTACAGTAACAATAAGGTGCTTTGGGAGATTGTTGAAGATAAGTAGACGTAGATTTTCGTATGCCTTTTGACGATCTTCGGGATGCGCTATGCGCGAAAAACGAGCATGCCTAATATCTTGTGAGATATAGGTGATTTGTTTTATGATTCAATGTATGATAAGCTGATCTGTAGTTTTTATACCAGATTTGTAGAGAGAATGGATCCTACTTTTGAAGGTAATCTTTGGTATCAGTTTGGGTATCATGATGTCTGATTATCTTATCTCTATAGTGTAACCCGTGAGTTCGCTTGCTAATTTGATGTTAGAGGCAGCCTTCCCGATGGCTTTGCTTTTTTCTCCTTCAGGCACTTTCACGATAGCTTTCTTGCCCATGATTTGTACAGACTCGATATGAGCTGGTTTGAGAGCGTCTGCCACGAGTTTTTCTTCTCCTCCATCTTCGTCATATTCAATAATATCGATTTTTTCCCCATCCAGTAACGTGAGAATGGTGTTGATTCTTGAACCCTTTTGACCAACGAACACTCCTACTGGATCGATCCTTTCGTCTGATGTGGATACTACTATTTTAGTCCTTTTGCCAGGTATTCTCACTATTTTATCCACAAATACTTTGCCTTCTTCGAGCTCTGGGATGACTTTTTTCAACAGTGCTTCTATGAAGTCCGTAGAGGATTGCGTGATATCCAAAGAGATCTGACCACCATCTTTGGTTATTTTTTTCAATAATACAAATACTTCTTCACCTATGGTGTATAACTTACCTGGTATTTGTCCACTTGGCATCAATACCACAGCAGTGTTATCCACATCCAAAATAACCGTCTCTCCAATGGCTCTGAGTACTTTAGCTCTCAAAAGCTCTCCTTGTCTATGCTGGAAGTTATCATAAAACTTCTCTTTTTCTATCTCTTTGATTCTTTGTCTGATGGTTTGTACCGCTGCTTGTGATGCGATTCTTGAGAAATCAAGTGAATCAGGAGTGATGTTGATACCGTATTTGCTACCAAGTTGTAGACTAGG
>JBAYVQ010000012.1:0-14098 GCA_041674565.1 Candidatus Absconditabacterales bacterium | reverse complement strand
GTTATCGTGAGATCATTTTTTGTAGATTGACACGAACCAGAACAACGAGAAATAGATGATGATAGATTTATATTCGATCCCCAAAAAGATACTATAGAGTTTTTTGACTTCAATGCCTATCTCACTGGTGAACTCGAGCCCATTACGGAGCATGTATGATATACGCTAGCCACTTACGAATGGGAATCTGGTGAGGCGGTCAAAACATTTTATGCATCACACGAGGCAGCAGGTGACATACAAAAACATCTCCATCTGGAGACAATACAACTGCCAAATCACGCAATAGCAAAAATAACCCTACAAGCATCGGATCCAACATCCAAGCCAAGTATTTACTATCTCATCAGTTGATCCAAAAAACAATACGAGCTTGCAAGAGAGCATATTGATCAGTATAGCACTGCACGCAAACTTGTGCAAGATGATACCATACGCCAATTCATTCATAACGGAACATCCCTCTCGTCTCACTAGCTCATACCCAACATAATCCAATCCTCCTTTACTACTTCATCATCACGCAGTAGCTCCTCAAATTTATCCAAACTATAGATCACGCTGCTATGGTTTTTGCTGAAAAATCAGCCTATCTTTTCTAAGGTCCATCCAAAGTGTTTCTTGGCGACATACATACACATCTGGCGTGCGACGGCCACCTCTTTTCTCCTCCCTTCTCAGATTATTTCTTCAGTACTAAGATTGTAATAAGCAGCAATTTTCTCCACCATTTGATCAAACTCCTGAGTTTTATTTTTTCTCATTTTATCGTTGCTGGCTTGTTGTGCCCCATCGCTATACATAGATGCTCTCGGCGTATAACCCAATGACTTGAGGGCAGCAACCACATCATCTCAGGTGAGGTCTTTGCCCAGTAGTTGTTTTTTCATAATAAGTGTATTGGTTATCCCTTCCAATTCTCTAATATTATCCGTGATAGTCTGAGCAATAAGCTCGTAGTACTCTGACGACAACTGCTCGCCCTTGGATTCTCGTTTGGCCTGTAAGATAGCCATCCTTGTTTCAAAATCTGGCTGAGATATCTCACAAATCGCTCCCAGGGCAAATCTCGTTTTCAGCCTATCTTCTATTTGCATAAGACTTCTAGGTGGTTTATCTGAAGAAAAGATGACCTGCTTTTTTTTGTCCACGAAGTCATTGAATAATCATAATAAGATATCCTGACAGGCATTTTTGCCAGCTATTACCTGGATATCATCAAGGATAAGCACATCCACTCCCTCAAATTTTGCCAGTAATTTATTGACCGAGCTGGATTTGATAGATTCGATAATCTCAGTCACCAACTTGGAAGTAGGTAGATACAAGACAGTCTTGTCAGGAAAATTAGCAATAATAGTATTGCCTGTAGCTTGCAGTAGATGTGTCTTCCCTAGCCCCACATTGCCATGCAAGAAGAAAGGGTTGTGGATGACACCAGGCTGGTTCGCAATAGCATACAGCAAAGAGTAAGCAAACTCATTATTGGAGCCCACTACAAAGTTGGTAAACTGGAATTTGGTATCAAACAATACACCAAACTGTTCGGTCAGAGCGTTCTTGTGTTTGTTGTAGACCTTTTGCGCTTGGGCAGCGGGACTGGGAGATTTGCCAAGTCACAATACGTCATCACCATCATCTCATTCTATCGATACTTTCGCTTTGCTTACCTGTAACTCCAAAGAACCCTTGAGCTCCACAGGCACAAAACCAGTGGGATTTATTTGTATTTCTACGGTATATTGATCGTTGTAACAACTTTTGACGGCTTCGTTGAGACCCTCAAGGAAAAATTTCTTGACCTGCATAAGTACGAATTCGTTACCTACGCCTACTACTATCTTCTTGGTGTCGTCATTGATCTCTACGATACCACACTTATTCAAGAAACTAAAAATCTTCTTGCTGTCATTGGACAAAGCAAGATGTTTAATAATCTGAATCCATAACTGGGTTAGATGTTCGGTAGACATATCGGTAGTTAAGGTATTTCCCCTCTTTTTTCAATCTGTGTTTGAGCAAAACTAACATGACAAGCTATCTTATTCTTGCAAATAATAGTCAAATAAATAATGATAGGCTTACGTACGCCGAGATGGTGGAACTGGTAGACACGCTGCGCTTAGAACGCAGTGCCGTACGGTGTGCAGGTTCGAGTCCTGTTCTCGGTAAATCGTATACATATGCATATACACAAATAGATACTTGTGTATTTTTTTGTATATCAAAAAACACATGTCAACCCGTACTCAAGCACAAAAGCAGGTTTGGGGCGTATTATGTGGTATAATATCATTATCAAATTATACTTATAGCGTCATTTACTTTTCGTATATCACAAATGGTGAAATCTTTCTTTTCTAAATTAGTCTGAGCAGGACTTATAGCAATGGGTCTATTGGGTATCTACACACAAGTGTCTGCATACACCACCGAGACAGGGAGCGTTGTTACAGGCTCGATTGTTACAGGTGATACAAGTACTGGTATAGTTGTCACAGGTACTGTGCAAGTAAGTACTACCTGAACAGTCACTCAGACAGGTCCTACGGTCACAGCTATAGAGACCGCCTTACTAAACAGTGCGTCTGCATGATTTGGTGTGTCTGAAGATCCAGAGTTTATCGAAGCACTGGCTTGGATGTACAACAATAGGATCACTAGCCTAGGTACTCCTTCTACCTACAGACCTTTCGATAAGATTACAAGAGAAGAAGCAAGTAAGATACTCTCTAGATTTGCTAGGAACGTCATTGGTATGGAGTACAAATCAGAGGTTTCCAACGAGATGTGTATTTTCCCTGACAATACTCTGATTTCCAACGATCTACTCAACGATGTGTTTGAGAGTTGCAAGATGGGCTTGTTTAGAGGAGGGACAGACGGATTTTATCCCAAAGGTAGCCTCAGCAAAGCTCAATCTATCGTGGTCTTAGTAAGGATGTTTGATAATCAGTCCTACCCCGAAAGCAGCAACCCACGATTTCAAGCGTACTACGAAAGAGCATATGAATTAGGTATCACCAAGGACAGGGATCTCACCAATTTTGATGGCTATGTGACAAGATACGAGATAGCACTCATGATCTATAGATTCAATATCAAATATAAGCTTCTCAAGCAAACAAGCGATACTATACAAGCACCGATTGAGTTCATTTCCATATTGCAAGAGACTATCGCTACAAGTGATGGATTGAGAAAAGCTAATGCTAGTGTGAAGACAGAGTTTCTTAGCAACGAGTCATTTGCGGCTAGTATCTTTGGCGACAACTACCGTATCAAAAAGAGAAAGATTGATAACTATGGTGTAGGAAATACTAATTTCATACGATTTGGAGATCTGTATACTGCAAACGAAAAAACATTTTTGGGTAGTACCAGTTTCACTGTCATCAATGGCTTTATCGAAGAGGCATACATTAGACCTACAGAGCTTGGCAACAAGTACTACGTTATCAAGCCTATACCACAATCTCCTTACTACTCAGTAGAAGAAAAGCTTGCAGAATAATATTATTGCCCATCAATATAATTGATAATCAGACTCATTTGACTATCCTAAAATACGCCTCACGGCGTATTTTTAGTATCTCACATAGCACCATATGCTCAGCGACGATATCAACAGCTACACCATTGCCGAGTATCAAGAACTGATTCAGCTTATCAATTATCACAACAATCTCTACTACAACCAATCCATCAATGAGATATCAGATGCCGAATACGACAACCTTTTTGCCATGCTCAAAGATCTAGAGACGGCTCACCCAGAACGAATCAGCCCCGAATCACCAACACAACGTCTCAGTAATCAATCTACCAAACAGTCTGAATTCAAAAAAGCAGAGCACCGCAACCCTCTCCTGTCCTTGGACAATACCTACAATGCAGAGGATATCCTCGATCGGCACGAAAGTATCTCCAGGATGCTCAACAAAACAGGATGAGACACCCATGGGATATCATTTTTGGTGGAACCAAAATACGATGGTATCAGCGTAGAGTTGATTTACAAAAATGGGCAGTTTGCACAAGCCATCACCAGGTGAGATGGGATAATCTGAGAAGATATTACAGCGAATGTTGCTACTATAGCTTCCGTACCCAAAACTATACCCTACCTGGAGGAAATCCACTTCAGGGGTGAAATAGTCATGCCCAAGTCAGTGTTTGAACGTCTCAACTCCGAAAAAGCAAAAAACAGCGAACCTCTTTTCGCAAACCCCAGAAATGCGGCATCTGGCAGTATTAAGCAACTCGATACCAGTATTACAGCCAGTAGATGACTTGTTTGCTACGTATATGAAATATTATAAAAGTCATTTTTTATGCTGAATCTATAGGCAAAAAATACATATTCTTGGTCATAATGAATCCAAATAGCAACCACGAGGCATACTAATGGACAATTTTTGTGTCATTTTGACCAAATAAGTAGCAATATGCAAGCTAGCCATACCCATTTTGAAGAAAATATGTAATAAACACTTGCATTCCCTATGACATCTAGTTATACTTATGGTACAAAAATTTACATCCTATTATTAGACACGATGACTATGAAAGAATTAGCGCTTAACAAGTTTGAATATCTTGAACAAGATGAAGCAGTAGAAGAAGCTGCTCCTGCGGAAGATGCTGGTACTGAAGGTACTGACGTAGTAGCAGAAGAAGCCCCTGCTGAAGGTGTTGCTGAAGATGAAGTTGCTGCTAGCGAAGTTGCTACCGAAGAAGATGATGATGACGTAGAGGAAGCTGGTGCTGACGACGAAATCGCATAATCATCCAAGGTATTTCTAAACCAAAAACCCACTTCGTGGGTTTTTTTGTATCATGATGAGGGCATTACGGTAGTATCTCGATAAGCGAATATCACTGCGCTCTTTGGCTTACGACGCCTACAAGTCTACCATCTTGATATACAGGAGAACCACTTTGCCCATAGGAAGTCTCTAGATTGATAGTAGTACCACTGATAGTAACTGGGAAATGCGCTAACTTGCCTGAAACAATGCTCAAGACGCTGCTTTGTGTGTCCGTAGTAACACACGTGTAGTTTCAGGGTATTTGAAATAATGCTATATCGCTAGTACCAATACGTCTGATAGCCTGTAGTAGTAGCATTTTCTTACTCTTATCTCAGGTTTGGGTATCCAACCAGCAGTTTGATGCGCAATCTTGGACAACATGATATGCGCTTATTCGGATACCATCCTTTCGATACGATCCTACTCACTTACGGCTCAGTATATTGTCTCCAGATTGTACGATCTCGTATACACAAGCCTGCTCATCAGAGCTAACGGGCAAGGTCTTGTCATTATCAACAATATAAGAAACACCCACAATAAGAAATGGGATACCAATAACGCCAAGGCAGAGTTGTACGAGTCTCATCATACTCACCCAATACAAAAAATCATTGGAAATCCCAGCCATAATTTACATTTCAGGTTATATGTACTCTTCTCAAGACATCATCATCACTCCAAATGCCTATTTTTATTACTATTTCTACTTCATCACCGAAAGGATGAATATATTTTGGAATAAGCTGAATCAACAGACTTATCCGCGAAGTACAGATTATATCCTCTCCAATCACAAATTTACCAATGCCTACAGAGTACTCGACAGAGAGTCTCAGTATCTCATTAGTCAGATTATCAATCCTTTTCAATGAAAATCAGAGGATCTCATTCTACAAGCCATCTTGTTCAAGATATTCAATAAATCACAAACTCGAGAGCAGCTGGTATACAAATTGGGCAAACTACCGACGATCCAAGCATTTGATGTAGGCACATATGCACATATATTATCTGATATCCAACAGTATCAGCCTATTTTCAATAATGCGTATATGATGACAGGTGCAACAAGTCGCTATCAAACCCAATCCAAGCACGAAACTCGGCTCACCATTGTTGCAAAGGAACTCATTCCGCTCATTCCCAAGCTGCTCAAGGCGTCCTCTCTACAAGCATTGTACGAACTACTGAGACAGATAACATTTTTTGGACCATTTATCGCTATGCAATACAGCATCGACCTCAACTACACGCCTATTCGGAAGTTTGACGAGAGTCAGTTTATTGTAGCGGGGATAGGAGCACGCAGAGGCATCAATAAGTGTTTCGATAGTTTTGATACATACGAACACGTCATCCATCGGACATATGATCATTTTCAGCAATTGTGTGATCAATACGAACTACAACCCAAACTCATTCCTGGTTTACCGCTGCACCTTATTGACATCCAATGAGGGTTTTGCGAGACAGACAAGTACCTGAGAGGCATCGCGCCAGATATATGAGCGAAAACAATGAGGATCAAACAATCCTATAGTGCAAATATGCAAAAATCATCCATCGCGTATGAATTTCCAAAGTGGTGGAATATTCACCTATCTAGGGAAACCTAATCTTTTTGCAGCATCAAGATAGGTTTGCTCATTTTTTTCACCAAGTTTGGCATATACACACCGCCCCTTACACAAACCAAATACGAAATCATTGCACAACTGCCCTTGTTTGAAAACACTATCTTTGCAGCCTCTATACTGCAAAAATTGCCTCAACCGTTGTATGAGCTTCCTGAGTTCCATGGTATTGTTTTTGGGACCAATATAGGTCGCGCCATCATTTACTCTCCACCTAGTAAGTACTACTTCTGGCCACGGATGACTGGTGATCTTGATATATACATAACTATTGTCTCACTTGAGCAATCTATTGTAAACGGGCTGATGTTGTTTGATGAGGTTAGACTCTAATACCAACGCTTCCGATTCGCTCTGACACACCATAAATTCTACATCTTCCGCCTTGTGCATCATATCCTGTTTTCGCAGCGATCCCACAGCAAAGTACTGAGTAATTCTCTTTTTGAGATTTTTTGCTTTGCCTATGTAGAGTATTCATTTTTTTGCATCACGAAATATATAAATACCAGGCTCTTCACTAATATGATTAAGGGTTTCCAAACTGATCATATACAATCCTATGTCAATAAAATATAATCTGATTATAGCATATTATCAATATCAATGTCCAAAATACTGGTACACCTATTGAAATCTAGCATCAACTCATTATGTACATGATACTGTAATTTATTTACTAATTGGTACAATGAAATTTTATCTATTCTTAGCTCTCGTTACATTACCATTATTGTTGGGTGGTTGTGGTCTTATCAAGAATAAAAATACAGCTAGCGATGGTTCTAACCCTAGTGTGGAAGCTGCTGCTGATACTATAGAAAAAGGGGACACTATTAGTGTAGACTATATAGGAACATTGGAAGATGGTACCTTGTTTGATACTTCTATCGAAGCAAAAGCAAAAGAACAAAATAAGCTGAATCCAGCAAGAAAGTATGAGCCTTTGACATTTGTCGCAGGCGCTGGACAGATGATTCCTGGTTTTGACGAAGGAGTTATCGGTATGAAAAAAGGCGAAACTAAAAAATTAGTTGTTTCTCCTGACAAAGCATACGGTGATCCAAATGATCCAAAGTACAACATCAACATGAATATCGAGACATTCAAACTCGCTGGTATCAATCCAGAAATAGGAAAAGCATACGACTTCGGTGGTCAAAAGGCTAGAATTATGTCTATCAGTGGTACTGACGTAGTAGCAAACTTCGCTCCAGAATTGGCTGGAAAGACACTGGTGTTTGAAGTGACTGTAAGAAATCTTACAAAAGCTGGTCAACAATAAGATTATAGTTCTTTCCGAAAAAGAGACGTCGTCTCTTTTTTTGTATAACGAAATTTCCCGCCGCAGTGGACCGCGACGGGAAATATTCTTTTGGTTGTTCGGATTGGTTTTTATCTGGTGCGGTATAACGGCTACTCATCTAACTCCTCCAGATCATATTTTTTGATCAGATTATAGAGCTTCTCGCCATACTGGCGATCTGACGAGAAGTTATTGTCTTGCAATGCCCTTGTCCAGGCATAGGCCGCGTACCGCAGTCCATCGTGTGGAAGATATTTTCGATACGGCCAGCCCCTGGAAATTCGCTGGGCCTGCGCTTCCCAGCTCTCCCAAGGATTGTGATAGATCCGGAAGAATGTTTTATGGATGTGACTGTAAGGATTGCTACAATGTCCAGAACCACATTTTTCACCAAAGCATTGCACCGCAAAATGATTATAGTTTTCCCTCGCCAGCTTCGAGGTGCCTGCTTGAGATTCATGCAAGCCCTGTGCCAATAGGACACTTGCTGGTACGCCGTATTGGCGCATCATGGCTTGCGCCACGGACCTATATTTCTCAATATATGCCCTTTGCAGGCTATCGTGCTGCTCCTGTGTGAAAGCTTTATCTTCAGGACGGGTCGCAAGAGATAATTTAAGATTCTCTATGTCTGCAACCGGCTCATTAGGAGGCGATTGATTAACCACGGCTCGATCACACGCAACAAAGATAATAATAAAAGCGAATACTAAAGAACGAATGAACATAAAAAAATGTATAAATAGTTATAGTTACATTACCTGAACATCCCGTGTTCAGCACGAGTACCATAAATATCTTATACTATATGTCAATAGGTAGTGTTACTGCACCAAACCACTTTTTGCTTTTTCGTATAAGGCAACCATGTCTTCTGGGCTTTTGTAAGTAGGAAATTTAGCAGTCCACTTGGGCATCACTAGATCAACACTGTCACACAAAGCCTGATTGGTATCAAACCAGACTTGGATCTGATTATCTGTATATCCATTTGTAGATAAAATATCACGAACTTGATCTTCTTTCATGATATAGTAATCCCCTTGGACTCTCCTTCTTGCTGGATCGGTCAGCTGTCTTTGGTCCTTGATAGCCATAGCCACTTCAAATGCTTTTTTATCCTTGGCGGCTATATAGTGAAAGTTTGTGCTTGCAATAACAGGTAAACCATGCTGCTGAGCCAAAGCCATAGTGTACTCGTTGATGACCTTCAGATTTGATTCCAGCTTATAATCTTGCGCAATGACCTCTAGGTAAAGATCCTCGCCAAAGACATGTTGGAATCGGCGGATCTGTTCATCAATCTTGGCGGCATTGTGACCGCTAGTATGCAAACCATGCAGCAATCACCTGGGTCATCCCAGTATACATATCAGCCCTTCAGCGTACTGTTCTAGCGTTGTAAAATCAGCAGTAGGTACATGAGCCATACCCTTAGTACTGGCTATCGTAGTCAGTTTCATGAGATTTTGGTATCACTCGTAGCTTTTTGCAATCAGTACAACATACTGCTCTAGATCGGGTTTTTTGCCAAGTTGTTGGGTTATCGTAAGTTCAATACCACAAATAGCCTTGAGATCAGCTTTTTTTGCCTTGGTATAAAATTCCATGATACCATACATACCATTGTAGTCTGTGATTCAGATGGCAGGATAACCATACTCTTTGGCTTTATCAATAATCTTACCAACCTTACCAATAGATTCTAGTAGGCTATAATGA
This sequence comes from Candidatus Absconditabacterales bacterium, assembly GCA_041674565.1. Taxonomy (GTDB): domain Bacteria; phylum Patescibacteriota; class Gracilibacteria; order Absconditabacterales; family Absconditicoccaceae; genus CALMFT01. The sequence continues at coordinate 4,619 of JBAYVQ010000012.1, read as the reverse complement.
CTATGTCAGTGTATATGTATATACATCGGAAAATATCAAAATAATCAGAACCATAATAATTGATATTCTAGGGACGTTTTCAAGAACGATAGTATCGGTTATGCGGAGCTACCCAATAGCACTACAGCTAACTCATCTCTAAACCCAGAGGGTATAAGTTGAGTCATAACGTCAGCGCAGCAGTATGCATCATGACATGTGGTAAAAAAATAAAACTACCTGTTAAGTTCCTTTCCCACTAAAATACCCTTCAAGAGACCTCTATACTTATAGTATTTGATCCTACCCAAGCTGATAGTTTCACGAACTTCAATAGTATTTGCTTGCTCGACGCCATCCACCAATACGCCCACGGTGTCCTTAAAAATCGTTTGCAAGAGCTCATCCTTGTAGTGCAAAAGAGATTTTTTCTGACTCAACTTCACATGGACACCAAACTGAAACCCAAATTCCCTTAAGTTATCAACAATATTATCACCACCAAAACGGAAGGTACCTATATTTACAGTATTTTCATGACTTTCCAACTGTTTAGTATTGATCTTTAACCTCAATATAGAAGAGTTGCTCCCAAGCTCCAATGACATATATGCTGGTAACAATCTCTCAATTCAGTATCTTAGTTTTCTTGCGTGCTCAAGGTAATTTCTAGAAGTTGCAGGTAGTTTTGCGACATGATCATAATATCTTTGTTTTCGCTGTACGGGGTAGTTTTCGCTCAACTGTATCAATCATTTTTCTATAATTGGTCGGACCACTGTATTTCATCAATACGTCGCTATCGCCAAGGTCACCAACGATTCCACACCAGCCAAGTCAGATGGGTTCAATTTGCCCACCACAGCAAGCAAAGCAAAACCTATTCACAGTCCACATCCCACAGCGTACGGATCAATCATTTTCTCATAGGTAGAGTGCTGACCAGCTCTGATCTCTTCTTCGTAAGGAGCTAAGGTATAGTCAGTTCACTTGATATCCCTTGAATACGGATAAAAATGAAAGTCTAGCTCTATAGCATCATATGATAGCAACTCTTCTGGGGTCATGAGTAGTATATCAAAAATATCACGGTGCTCAGGATGCTGTTTTAGGGTAATCAATTGAAGATTTTCACGAGCCGTAGTATTCATGATCTATTAAGTTCATAATGTAAATGTATCGGTTTTATCTATAAGACAAGTCAATATATACATATACAATTTTATATCAATAGTTTTAACAAGATAATAATAATCTGAAACATATAGATAAAAAATCACCAACAAGTGGTGATTTCTTGAACCAGTATACTGTATTATTCAGCGGCTTGTGGTGCAGCTGGTGCAGCTTCTTGAGTTGCAAATGCAGGTACGTCTGTTTTTGGTTGGAAGCTATTGTTTCTAGGACCGTAGTTGTTTTTGAGAGCCAATGCTGTTTTGGAAATATCATATGGTATACCTTTCTCTTCGCAGATAAGCGCTCTGACAGATAGACCGATCTTTCTTGCTTTGGGATCAAATACAATGATCTTTGCTTTCACTACTTCTCCAAGCTTCAATACTTCAGCTGGATTATAGATAGCGTGATCTACGATCTCAGTAATATGGATCAAACCGTTGATGTCATCATAAATTCTCATGAAGGCACCGTATGGTACAAATCTGATTATCTCTCATTGAATAACATCACCTTCAGTAAACTTATTAGCAATTACTGACCATGGGTCTTCTTTGATCTTCTTCATAGACAATGATATCTTACCATCATCCAAGGAGATAACTTTCACTTGTACTTTATCACTTACCTTACCAAATTTGTCGATATTGTCTACGTGACCATAGGTAATCTCTGATATATGCACCAATCCTTCTACGCAACCACCAATTGTTACAAACAATCCGTAGCTAGAAAGACCAGAAATAATACCATCGTACATATTTCCTACTGCCAATCCTGACATAATCTTCTCTCTTTCTTCTCTCATTGCTTCTCTTTCTGAGAAGATCACTCTCTTAGCATCTTCGTCAATAGTGATGATTCTCACTCTAAACTCTTTGCCAACAAGATCAATCAACTTATTAAAGATAGCTTCTTGATTACCATCTTCCACTCTTGGGTAATTTACTGGAGACAATTGTGACAATGGTATGAATCACTTGATACCATGCATGTCAATCAACAACCCTCATAAGTTAGCTTCCGTAGGAATAACAGTCAATAATTCGTCACTCTCAAATTTCTCATGAATAGACTTCCAGATATCGTGTTGTAACAATCTTGTTACCGATACGATATAATATCCCTCTTCATGCAACACATCCGTAGATAAAATCTCTACTTCTAGTGTTGTGCCAACAGAAAGATCAAGACCTCCCTTTTCCAACTCTCTTGCTTCTTTTGGCATAATGACACCATCAAAGGCACCACCTTCACACGACAAAATAACACCATTGTTGTACTTAGAGATAATGATTCCTGTTACCTTCGCTCATTCTTTAATCAGCGGAGCTCACGCTGAGGTAAGTTTTTTGGACTTAGCCATTAGGATGTAAATATTAAAATATAAATAAAAAAATAACCATAGTCGGATAAATAATAATCTGACTCAAAAATACAACGCGGATTCGCAAAAAGCGCTACATATTAGTTAGCATTGACGTTTAGGCAAGCTCATTCAATATATTCACCATACATGAAGTATATTGACATAATACATCAACTATAGCTTATTTACTCAATGATAGACATGTTTGGTCGATATAAGACAGAAAAACTACATTGGGGCTAGACATAGCAACATCAGACTATGTTTATATCTCTCATTAAAAGCCCATTTTCTTTCCTACTTTCGCTAGCCAGATGCTCTTGGTTTCGCGTTTGATTGTCTGACAAATTGCATGTCGTACTGTGTGGTCAGGTTTGGCGCTCATATCGGGATGCGAACGCTTGAAACTGTGCAATAATAACATCGTTGCTCATGGCATAAGTTCTTGAGACTGTTGGAATAGTATGCTATTATCTTGATCGGCTTGATAGTTATCAATATAGTCACAAGCGATACTGCGCATGTTACCTACACAAGACAACCAGGCATTGGTATCAAAGGTCTGCTTTTTTTGCTTACAATTGGGAATATGAATAAAGTTCCAACCATCATCTCATCACAATGATAAGAGCAAGGTCATGAACTGAAAATCAGCTTTGTTGTAGATACGAAAGATGTTGTCAGATGGCGCAAGTTTAATACCAAGTTTTTTGGCACCATACACATTGATGTTGGTGAGCACGCTATCACTCACGTAGATATCTAAGCGCGGCCTCTGGTGTTTGTCGTACATATCGTAATCCAGTCGCGCTTCATGAACTCACACAATAGCAATAAGTTTCTTAGGGCTAGCACTAGAAGATCACTCGAGAGGGATATCGACAGGCGCATCAATTTCCACCAATGGCATATCGACGCTGCTTGCTGCGTCTAGGGAATTATTACTTTTATCAGATGCAAACGCATAACTCCAAAGTGACGATAGTCACAAGACAGAGGCTTGTGATTGTATAGGAAGGCTGCGATGCACAGTACTATCTAAGGCCAGCTGCGTAATAAGGGTACACTCAGGTGGCGTGAGGGATGCATAAAGATCGCTATGGTAATGACGGGTAGGCTGTTTACTAGCGAAAATACGATAATCAGTGTTGGCATTGTTGTTGGCGGTGTAGCTGGTTGCGGCCACTAGAAGACTAGCAAGTAGGTATGGTTTGGTATTCATGATAGTATCCTACCAAGTAAAAAGATACCGTACCAGTGTTTATTCGTTATTTTATTGCAATATTGATTGTGCTATATGCGATCAAGCCAATCTGCCGCTTGCCCAGCTGGAAGTCAGGTTATATCCTCATGTTACTCCATCTACATCTAGCAACTCACCTACAATATACAGATCTGGGCAGATCAAGGACTGCATCGTGCGATGGTCGATCTCATGGGCAGGGACTCCGCCTGCTGTCACAAATTCATCTCCAGCCCTTCTGGCGATAAGCTGTAACTCTAGTCCATTACCTAGTATATGTGCGGTGGCTTTCATGCTTTCTTGATGCAGACTAGCCATGGGCATATCGTACCCAAAACCATAGTGAGCACATAGTCATTGCACAAAACGGTCTGGAAAATGGGTTTTCAGTATGCTTCCTAGTTGCTTTTTAGCCTGAGTTGATTTTGCTTCTTGTAAAATACGTAGTCGATAATCGTATGATTGCTCATGATCAGGTTTTCGTTTGACCAACAAGGGATGATTGGTTTCCATAGACTCAAATGAAGTATAAGCAGAAAAAGCAAACACCACAGGACCAGTAATCCCAAAATGTGTCAACAACAGCGGTCCCACAAACGACTTACCATCTTTGGCAATCAGGGCACTTTGAGGGAAACTAATACCCGACAATGCATGCATCCGTTCGTGACTCGTCTGGAAACTATTGAGCGACGGACCAAGGGCAGTGACCGTGTGACCCAGCGACTGAGCAAAGGCATATCCGTCCCCCTCACTGCCTGTATGACGATACGCATTACCACCAGTGGCCAATATGAGTTTGTCCACGACATATGTTTGAGTGGTTCCCGTAAGCACAAAGCGATCTCATTT